>VGWJ01000001.1 GCA_016873635.1 Lentisphaerota bacterium
GGCGCTAAGATAAGCCTCTTCACCCTCTTTGTCGCGAGCTTTGTCGGAGTCGCAAGGGGTTCGCGCATAGCGGGTTCGACAAAGCTCGCGACAAAGCTCGCGACAAAGGACGTCATGCGGAGCTGTCTTATCTTAGCGCCATTCAGCGCAGAGGCGAAGGGCTTGGGGGAGGAGCGACGGGGCTAAGGCGTCTTGCCCAGGCTGCGCGTTTGCGCTTGTCAAGCGGCGCGGGCCAGAGACAATGCCGCCTTTGCGTCGCTTCCGGGATGGGACATGGTCTTGATCGGAAAGGTGCTCTGAGGCGCCGCCGCGCCCCCGGGTTGGCGGGGAGTGAAGCATGACGAATCAGCTTGTTCCAGCCGCGCTCTCGCAGCCAGGCTTCGCGCGCGCCCTGATCGGCCGCAACCGTGATCCGGAATCGAGGGCGGCCGTGCATCTGCTCGTCGGCCTCGGCGGCGCGCTTCGGTCGCGGGAGGGCGCGAAGTGAGGGCGCTGTCCCGCATCGCCAAGCCCGACACGCTGGCCGGCAGAGCGCTCTACCGGATTCTGCGGTGGCTTCATCCCGGGATCAACGAGCAGCACCGTCTGAGCCGGCTTGCGGGGCGGGCCGGCTACTGGGCGGACATGCAGGTGTATGTATTCGGGTTCCTCACCAGGATGGGACTGCGGCCGTGGCACACGCTCCTGGATATCGGCTGCGGTCCGCTGTCGGGCGGCCTGCCGCTGATACGTTACCTGGAGCCGGGCCGCTACGTGGGCGTGGATCTGCTCGAGGATACGGTGGCCGAAGCGCGGCGGCAGATCGCGAAGCACGGCCTGGAGAACCGCCGTCCGGAGGTCCACGTCTCGCGCACGTTCGGCAGGGACGAACTGGACGGCCGGGTCTTCGACTTCATCTGGGCTTCGCAGGTGATGTACCACCTTGTTCCGGACGACCTGCGCGCGCTGCTGGCGCAGGTCGCGGCGCGTCTCGCGCCCGGCGGCCGCTTCTACGGCGACATTCTCGATCAATCCGTTTCCACGGCGGGACGTTATTGGAGGGGGTTTGCGTTTCACGTTCACGACCCGGAGGCGATTGCCGCCGCGGCCGCCGGCCTCGGCCTGGCCATGCGCAGGCTGGGCCGCGTCGAGGAATTCGGCTTTCCGCTGCCGGGGAGGCTGCGTCTGAGCAGCATGCTGGAGCTGTGCCGGGACGCGTGACAGCGGCCTGGCCCGGCTTATTCGTGAACCTTCGTCGCGAGAGCGCGCAGGTTGCGTCAGATCAAGTGCCTGGCGCCGGCCCGTGCGATTTGCCTGCGCGAAGCCCGCGAAGAAAAAAGACAAGAAAGCCGTTAACTATTTGACAGACCCCTGATGCGCCCTACAGTGTAAAAGATCAGGCCACACGGAGCCGCAGTCGGGAGGCGCTGTGCTGAAGCTTGACAAGGGGCGTCTCGGGGACTTTCTGCAGACGCTGTGCCGCGGCCGCGCCGTGTACGCGCTCGAGCAGGACGGCGACCAATATCACCTTGTCCGCGCTGAAGCCTGGGATCCCGAACGCCACGTGCTCGGCGCCTACCGGCCGGTCGAACCGCTCAAGAGCCTGGTTTTCCCGCCGCGCGAGCGCGTGGGCGCGCCGGCCGCGCTGGCCGAGGCGGAAGGCGCGGCCGAGAGCATCGTCGTCGGCGCGAAGAACTGCGACGTCTCCGCGCTGCGCATCCACGACTTCGTCCTGCGGGAGACCGCGCCGGCGGATCCCTACTACGCGCTGGCGCGCGAGAAGACCCTCATCGTTTCCTGCGACTGCACCGATGCCCGTGAGGTCTGCTTCTGTCCGGCGGTGGGCGAGCAGCCCTATGTTAAGGAAGGCAGCGACATCAACCTCGCGGCGACGCCGGAGGGCATCCTGGTGGAGGCGCTCAGCCGGCGCGGCGCGGATCTGCTGCGGCGCGCGGCGCCGGGCCTGCCGCCGGCGGACGAGGCCCTCGCGGCCGCGCGCGACGCCCAGCGCGCGCGCGTCGGCGAACTGGTCCGCGAACGGGCGGCATCCAGGGGCCTGAAGCGCGACGCCGATCTGCGCAAGGCGGTGCGCGGGACCGAGGAGCACGGCCTGTGGGACGAATTCGCGGAGGACTGCGTGGAGTGCGGGGCCTGCAACCTGGCGTGTTGCACGTGCCACTGCTTCCTGCTGGCCGACGGCAGGGACGCGGACGGGCGGCCGGCGCGGCTGCGGCAGTGGGATTCGTGCCTGTACCTCAACTTCGCGCGCGTGGCCGGCGGGGCCAACCCGCGCCGGCGCCGCGCGGCGCGCCTGTACAACCGCTTCGACAAGAAATTCAATTTCTTTCCCGAGGTGCTCGGCAGGTACGCCTGCGACGGATGCGGGCGCTGCGCGGAAGCCTGCACGGGCCGGATCGATATCCGCGATGTTCTGAAGAGGGCGCTGGATGCAGCCTGATCCCTATGCGCCGATGCCGGCGGCGATCGTGGACGTCTTCGCCGAAACGCCCAACATCAAGACGTTCCGCCTGCGACCGGAGGCGCCCGTGCCTTTCCGGGCGGGACAGTTCGTCGAGCTCAGCGTGCCGGGCCTGGGCGAAGCGCCGTTCACGCCGTCGTCCGCGCCGTCGGTCGCGGACACCATGGAGATCACCATCATGCGCGTGGGCCTGGTCACGGAGCGCCTGCACGCGCTGAAGCCGGGCGCCGTGGTGGGCGTCCGCGGCCCGCTGGGGAAGCCCTATCCGCTGGAGGCCATGCGCGGCAGGGAAGTGCTGGTGGTGGGCGGCGGCGTGGGCCTGGCCCCCCTGCGGGCGCTGCTGTTCGCCCTGTTCGAAGACGTGACCGCCTACAGGAAGATCATCCTGCGCTACGGCGCGCGCACCCCGTCGGACCTGGTCTACCGCGGGGCCCTGGACGACCTGTGGGGCATGGCGGACGCCGTCGACGCAATGCTCACCGTGGACAGGCGCGACGACGGGTGGACGGGCCACGAGGGCGTCGTGACCACGATTCTCGAGCCCGGGCGGCTGACGTGCGACGCGCGGAACGGCGTGGCCGTGGTCTGCGGCCCGCCCATCATGATGAAGTTCACCACCGTCAAACTGCTGGATCTGGGCTATGCCCCGGATCGCATCTATCTTTCCATGGAGAAGAACATGAGCTGCGGCATCGGCAAGTGCGGGCACTGCCGGCTGGGGGCGTACTACGCCTGTCAGGACGGCCCGGTGTTCACCTTCGACAAGGTGCAGGGCCTGTCGAGGATATGGGACTAGGACGGAGGTTTCGGGTGTCGGGTTTCGGGTTTCAGGGAGGCGGGAGAGCGCCAGGCGCGCGTCCGTTGCCTTGCTCCCTGACACCTGACGCCCGGCGCCCGGCTGGAAGGGCATGAAGCGACTGCTCATAGACCTCTACAAGTGCGACGCCTGCGAGGAGTGCGCGGTGAAATGCGACTATTTCTACCGCCAGGCCGCGACCGACCACGGCGTGCTCGGGCTGCGCGAACGCGCCACCTTCCTCACGGTCTGCCGGCGCTGCGAGGACCCGGCCTGCGTGGCGGCATGCAAGTTCGAGGCCCTGGAGCGCCAGCCGGACGACGCGCTCAAGCGCCACAACCTGCGCTGCGTGAGCTGCAAGTGCTGCAGCCATGCCTGCCCCTTCGGCACGATCTACCCCGAAACCGTGCCGTTCCACGCGATGAACTGCGATTTCTGCGTCAACTCCGCGGGAGAGGCGCCGCCCTGCACGCTTTCGTGCGCGAAGGACGCCCTCGCGTACCGCGAGATAAGCGACCCCGAGAAGGAAGGCGTCGTGCTGATCGGCGACAACCTGGCCGTGCGCGCGCCGGTGTGGGACAAGAAGAAGGTCTAGCCATGGAAATGCTGCCGCTCACGCTGCAGGTGCTGGTGTTTCCCGGCCTGCTCTTCGCCGCCGCGGCGGGGCTGGTGACCAGCTGGGTGGACCGCATGGTGACCGCGCGCGTGCAGATGCGCGTGGGGCCGCCCTTCCTGCAGCCGTTCTACGACGTGGTGAAGCTGATGATCAAGGAGACCTGCGTCCCGGCAGGCGGCGCGCGCGCCCTGTTCCTGGCCGCTCCGCTGGCGGGTCTTGCCGGCGCGGCGCTGGCCTCCACGATCATCTGGCGCGCCTTCCTCGCGCGGGGTTCCGGTTTCAGCGGCGACGTGATCGTGCTGCTGTACCTGCTCACGCTGCCCGCGCTGGCCGTGATCCTCGGATCGTTCGCCTCGCGCAACCCGCTGGCCTCGCTGGGCGGGAGCCGCGAGATGAAGCTGCTCCTGGCCTACGAGCTGCCGTTCGTGCTGGCGGTGCTGGCGGTGGTGGCGCGCACGGGCGCGCTGCGCCTCGAGGAAATCCTGGCGGCGCCGGCCGCGGCCACGCGGCCCTCGGGGATCATCGCCCTGGTCGTGGCCGTGCTGTGCATGCAGGCCAAGCTGACGCTCGTGCCGTTCGACGCGCCCGAAGCCGAGACCGAGCTCAGCGGCGGCGCCTACATCGAGTATTCGGGGCCGCCGCTGGCCGTCTTCAAGCTCACGCGGGCCATGATGCTGTTCACCATGCCGGTCTTCCTGGTGGCCGTGTTCGGAGGCGGCATCCGGCTGGGCGACGGCGTGCTGCCCGCCGTGGCGGGCGTGCTCAAGGTGGTCGGGCTGGTCGTGGCGACGATCCTGATCCGCAACACGGCGCCGCGGGTGCGCATCGACCAGGCCGTGCGGTTCTTCTGGGGGCCCGCGACCCTGGCGGCGCTGGTCGCCACGGGCCTGGTGTTTGTGGGACTGTGAACATGAGCTTTGCGGTCAGAGCGCTGACAAGGTCGCTGAACGTGTTCCACCTCGGCGGCAGCGCGTGCAACAACTGCGACATAGAGATTTTGGACGCGCTGACGCCGCGCTACGACGTGGAGCGCTTCGGACTGACGCTCGTCGGCAGCGTCCGGCACGCGGACCTGATTCTCCTGTCGGGGGTCTTCAACACGAAGGCGGCGATTCGCGCCAGGCGGATCTACGAGCAGGCGCCGAAGCCGGTGGTCGTCGTGGCCATCGGCGCCTGCGCCTGCACGGGCGACATTTTCCGGAAGTCGTACAACTGGGACGGGCCGGTCGACCGCTACATACCGGTGGACGCCTACGTGGCGGGCTGTCCGCCCAAGCCGGAAGCCATGCTCGAGGCCGTGGTGACGCTGGTGAAGAAATTGAGGGGCGCATGACCAGGGACGACATACTGGCGCGGATCAAGGCCGAACTGGGCGACCGCGTGGTCGATTTCCACGCGAAATCGGACAGGCGGTATTACGTCGAGGTCGGTCCGGACGACGTCCCCGGCGCCACCCGGCTCATCTTCGAAGAGCTGGGCGCGCGGTTTCAGATCGCGACGGGCATCGACACGCCGCGGGCCATCGAGATTCTCTATCACTGGGCGTTCGACCGGTTCGGCTTCGTGCTGACGCTGCGCACGAAGCTCGACCGCGAGAAGCCCGAGGTTGACTCGGTCGCCGGGATCTGCACCGGGACCGAGTGGATCGAGCGCGAGATGTGGGAGCTGCTGGGCGTGAAGTTCCGCGGTCATCCCGACATGCGGCACCTGCTGCTCAGGGATGACTGGCCGGCGGGGAAGTTCCCGCTGCGCAGGGATTACGTGAGGGCAGACCATGCCTAGGACCGCCATAATCCCCATCGGCCCTTATCATCCGCTGCAGGAGGAGCCGGAATTCTTCAAGCTGCACGTGGAGGGCGAGACGGTGGTCGGGCTGGACATCGAGCTGGGGTACAACCACCGCGGCATCGAGAAGCTCTCCGAGTCCAAGACCTTCGAGCAGACGGTGTTTCTCGTGGAGCGCATCTGCGGCATCTGCTCCACGTCGCACCCCATCGCCTGCGTGCAGGCCATCGAGGACGCGGGCAACATCGCTGTCCCGGAGCGGGCGCTGTACATCCGCTCCCTGATCGGGGAGCTCGAGCGGCTGCACTCGCACCTGCTGTGGCTGGGGCTGGCGGGCCATTTTCTCGGTTTCAACACGGTCTGGATGTGGGTCTGGCGCTATCGCGAGGACCTGCTGGACATCATGGAGCTGCTCACCGGCAACCGGAACCACTATGCCATGATGAAGCCGGGCGGCGTGCGCCGCGACATCCGCCGCGAGGACATCCCGGCCGTGCGCAAGATGCTCGACGGTCTCAAGGGGCCGCTGGCCCTGTTCCGCGACGCGGTGGCGGAAGACCCGGTCATTCACGCCCGGCTCAAGGACGTGGGCGTGCTCACGCGGCAGGAGGTGATCGACTACTGCGCGCTGGGGCCCACGGCGCGCGCTTCGGGCGTGGCGATCGACGTCCGGCGGGACCATCCGCACGCGGCCTACGGCCTGGTGGAATGGGACGTGTGCGTCGAGCACAACGGGGACGTGTTCGACAAGGCGGTGGTCCGCATCCGCGAAATGTTCGAGTCGGTCCGCATCGTGGCGCAGTGCCTGGACCGCCTGGAGGTCGTGGGCGGCCCGATCGACTCGAACCCGAAGGAGATTCCGCCGGGGGAGGGGATCGGCCACTACGAGGCGCCGCGCGGCGAGGTGTTCCACTACGTGCGCAGCGACGGCGGCAACCGGCCGGCGCGCCACAAGGTGCGGGCGCCGAGCTACATGAACGTGCCCACGGACCGCGCCGCGGTGCTGGGAGGCTCGGTGTCCGACGCCACGATCGTGCTGGCGGCGGTCGACCCCTGCTACTGCTGCACGGAGCGCATGGCGGCGCTGGACGCGTCCACGGGCCGCCGGCTGATGGGCGCGAAGGAGCTGCTGCGGCTTTCGTGGGAAAAGACGGAACGTCTGAAGCGGGAACTGGGGGCGGAAGGTCCGAAGCTGGACCTCGCCCGGACGGAATGAGAACATGAACGGGCTCGGCGACATCCTGCGGCATCCGGTGGGGCTGACGATCGGGGTGCCGCTGCTGACGGGGCTGATCGGCCGCCTGCTGCCGCGCGCCTGGCGGCGGGAGCAGGGCATCGTGGCCGTGGCGGGCACGGCGGTCGCGGCCATGCTGGCCTGGCGCGTGTTCGCGGCCGGCGGCCTGATGCCTGGCGCGGGGCCCTGGCTGGTCGTGGACGGCCTGAGCCGCTTCGTGCTGGCGGCCGTGGCGACCTTCGGTTTCCTGATCGCGCTGTTCTCGCTGGGGCACGCGGCCGTGCCGCCGGTCGCCCGCGAGTACTACGCGTACCTGGCGTGGACCGTGGGCATCGCGTGCGGGGCGGTGCTGGCCAACGACCTGATCCTCCTGCTCGTCTTGTGGGGCCTGCTGGGGCTGACGCTTTACGTGATGATCGGCCTGTCGGGCCCCGACGCCTCGGCGGCGGCCAAGAAGAGCTTCGTGATCGTCGGCGGGTCCGACTGCCTGCTCATGCTGGGCATCGTCATCGTCTGGCTGCTGACCGGCAGCACGCGCATGAACGGGCCCGTTCTGCCCTTCACGGGCGGCCTGACCTACGCGGCGTTCCTGTGCTTCGCCGCGGCGGCGCTCGCCAAGGCCGGGGCGGTGCCGGTGCATTCGTGGGTGCCGGACTGCGGCGAGAAGGCGCTGGCGCCGGTGACCGCGTTCCTCCCGGCCTCGCTGGACAAGCTGCTGGGCATCTACCTGCTGGCGCGCGTGACGCGCGGCATGTTCGCGCCGGACGCATGCATGAACCTGGTGCTGATGGCCGTCGGGGCGGTGACCGTGGTGGCGGCGGTGATGATGGCGCTGGTGCAGCACGATCTGAAGCGGCTGCTTTCCTACCACGCCGTAAGCCAGGTGGGGTACATGGTGCTGGGCATCGGCGCGGGCACGCCGCTGGGCCTGGCCGGCGGGCTTTTCCACATGCTCAATAACGCGGTTTACAAGTCGGCCCTGTTCCTTTGCGCGGGCGCGGTGGAGGAAAAGGCCGGCACGACCGATCTCGACCGGCTGGGCGGACTGGCGCGGGCCATGCCGGCGACCTTCGCCACCTGCCTGACCGCGTCGCTGGCCATCTCGGGCATTCCGCCCCTGAACGGGTTCTTCTCGAAGTGGATGGTCTACCAGGGGATCGTGCAGTCGGCCGGCGCGGCGGGACCCGTCTGGGTGGTGTGGCTGGCGGCGGCCATGATCGGTTCGGCGCTGACCCTGGCCAGCTTCGCCAAGGTGCTGCACGCGGTGTTCCTGTGCAAGCCGGCCGCGGGGACGGACTTGAGGGAGGCGCGGGAAGTGAACTGGGCCATGCGCGCGCCCATGCTCGCGCTGGCGGCCGTGTGCGTGCTGTTCGGCGTGCTGGCCGTGCCGCTGCCGTTGCGGACGATGATCCTGCCGGCGGCCGGCGGGGACACGCCCATGATCGGCGTCTGGTGGTCCGGCACGGCCACGGCCATGATGGCCGCGGCGTTTGTCTTCGGCCTGCTGCTCTACGCCGTTTCGCGCGCGGGCCGGGCGCGGGAGTGCGCGACATACGTCGGGGGCGAGATTGTGGGAGCAAGCGCGGCGCCCGCGGCAAGCGTGGAGGTGACCGGCGTCGATTTCTACCGCACGATCGAGGAGATGCAGCCGCTGCAGAGCATCTACGCCGCGGCCGGGAAGAAGCTTTTCGACCTGTACGACGTGGGCACGAGCGTGCTGTTCTATTTCGTGGAAGCGCTGCGCAAGGCGCACGGCGGCGTGCTGCCCGTCTACCTGACCTGGGTGCTGGCGGGCCTGCTCATACTGGTGTGGCGGCTGGCGCAATGAAAGAAGGGCCATGACGATACTGGCGGCACTGCTGTTCCTGATGCTCGTGGGCGCGATCATCGCCGTCGAAACCACGAACCTGCTCTCGGCGGTCATCAGCGTGGGCGCGGTGGGCTTCCTGCTGTCCATCGCCTTCCTCTTCCTGGGCGCGCCGGACATCGCCATCACCCAGCTCGTGGTCGAAATCCTGTGCCTGGTCATCCTGATCCGCGCCACGATCAGCCGCGACCTTACGGCGGTCAGCGGCGAGCGCGAGTTCTTCGGCATGGTGGTCGGCGTGGCGCTGGTTGTGCTCGTGGCGCTGGCGGGCATCGCGGCGTTCGAGCAGTTCCCGCCCTTCGGCGAGCCGGTGATGGCGCGTTTCCCGGACGACGCGCCCTCGGCGACCTATCTCGCGGAAGGCCTGGACCGCACCGGGGCGGCCAACATCGTCACGGCGGTGATCCTCGATTTCCGGGCGTACGACACGCTGGGTGAGGCCACGGTGCTCTTCTGCGCGATCCTCGGCGCCCTGGCCCTCATGCGCCGCCGGGCCCGGCGGCAGCGCGACGGAGACGAGACGGAGGAGGGCGACGCCGCATGAACGATCCGCACGCGAAAGAGGGCATGAGCCTGATCGTCAAGACGGTCACCCGCTGGCTCAAGGGCTTCCTGCTGCTCTACGGCGCGTACATCGTGCTCTACGGGCACCTGACGCCGGGCGGCGGTTTCGCGGGCGGCGTCATCGTGGCCTGCGCCTTCATCCTGGTGTTTCTCGCCTGCGGCGCGGGCATCGGCCACCGCACCCTCGGCCGCCTGGCCGCCTCGGAGCTGGACAGCGCGGGGGCGCTGATCTTCACGGCCGTGGGCGCGCTGGGCATCGCGCTGGGCGGCGTGTTCTTCCGCAACTTCATCCGCACGCCGCCCGAGGCGCATTTCCGCCTGCTCAGCAGCGGCGTGATCCCGGTCTGCAACATCGCCATCGGTCTGAAGGTCGGCACGAGCCTCTTCATGGTGCTGGCCATACTGTCGGCCGTGCACGTGGCCGTGAAGGGCGGCCGGCGTCGCATGGTGCGGCGGCGGGAGGACAAGTCATGATCTACGCCCTGTGCCTGATGCTGATCGCCGTGGGGCTCTACGGCGTGGTGGTCAAGAAGAACGTCGTCAAGATCGTGATCAGCCTGGCCATCATGGAGTACGGCATCAACCTGCTGCTGATTCTGGTGGGCTACCGCGCCGGCGGGCACGCGCCGATCATGGAGCCCGGCGCGTCCCCGGCGGAGTTCGCGGCGGGGGCGGTGGATCCGCTGCCGCAGGCGCTGGTGCTGACCTCGATCGTGATCGGGCTGGGGGTGCTGGCGATGATGGTGGCCATCTGCATCCGGCTGTACGAGCGCTACGGCACTTTCGACATCACCGAGATGAGACGGCTGCGCGGGTAAAGCACATGGACAACCTGACGCCCATGTTCGTGGTGATTCCGCTGGCGGCGGGATTCGTCATCCCCATGGTGTCGCGCCGCTTGCGGGCGGCGTCGGACGTGTTCGGGGTGCTGGTCATGAGCGCCCTGGCGGTCATGGCGGCGGCCGGCGCGCGGCGCGGCGGGGTGTACGCCGTGGGCGACTGGGTCTCGCCCCAGGGCATCCCGCTGGGGATCGAGATGCGGCTGGACGGCCTGGCGGCGCTGCTGCTGATCGCCGTGAACGCGATCGGGCTGGCGGCGGTCGTGTTCTCGGTGGACTACATGCGCCGCTACACCTCCAAGCTGCGCTACTACAGCCTGTTCATGTTCATGGTGGCGGGCATGAACGGCGTGGTGCTGTCGGGCGACTTCTTCAACCTCTTCGTCTTCATGGAGATCGCGGCCATTGCGTCGTACGCGCTGGTGGGCTTCGGGTGCGGGCACGAGGAGCTGGAGGCGTCGTTCAAGTACCTCGTGCTGGGCAGCGTGGCCTCGGCCTTCATCCTGATCGGGGTGGCGATCGTGTACAACATGACCGGCACGTTGAACATGGCCCACGTCGCGACGCGTCTGGCGGGGCAGCCCCTGGGCCGGCCCATGGTCCTGGCGCTGGCGCTGTTCCTGTGCGGGTTCGGACTCAAGGCGGCGCTGGTTCCCTTCCATGCCTGGCTCCCCGACGCGCATCCCTCGGCGCCGGCGCCCGTGTCGGCCATGCTTTCCGGAGTGGTGATCAAGGCGCTGGGCATCTACGTCATGGCGCGGCTGCTGTTCAACGTGTTCGGCGCCGGCGCGGCCGCGCTGGCCGTCCTGCGCGGCATGGGCGCGCTCTCCATGGTGGCGGGGGTGATGCTGGCCATCGGACAATGGGACATGAAACGGCTCTTCGCCTATCACAGCATCAGCCAGATCGGCTACGTGGCCCTGGCCCTGGGCCTGGGCACGCCGCTGGGCATCGCGGGCGGCCTGTTCCACATGCTCAACCATTCCATCTTCAAGTCCCTGCTGTTCCTCACCGCCGGCGCCGTGGAATACGCCACGGGCACGCGCGATCTCAAGCGCCTCGGGGGCCTGCGCGCGCGCATGCCGGTCACGGCGGGAACGTCGTTCGTGGCTTCCATGTCCATCGCCGGCATTCCGCCCTTCAACGGGTTCTGGAGCAAGCTGATCATCGTGCTGGCCTGCGTGCAGGCCGGGCGTCACGGGCTGGCCCTGGCCGCCGTGGCGGTGAGCCTGCTTACGCTGGCTTCTTTCCTGAAGGTGCAGCGCTACGCGTTCTTCGAGGCGGCCAAGGGGGGGACGGAACACGTCAGGGAGGCGCCGCCGCTGATGGCGCTGGCCATGGTGCTGCTGGCGCTGCTGTGCGCGGGGACGTCTCTGCTGGCGCTGACGGGGATCGCGTCGCCGGCGTTGATCGACCGGGCGGCGCAGGCCTTGCAGGCGGGAGTGTTCGGATTGCCGTGAGGACACGGACATGATGCGACGGCTGGCTCTGTTCCTGCTGTGTTTCGCGGTCTGGATCGTGCTGGTCTGGCCTCCGCGGGACGAGACCGGCGCCCTGCGCCTGGCGGACCTGTCCGCCGGCGCCCTGGCCGCCCTGCTGGCGGCCGCGGTCATGCGCGAGTTCACCTTCGAGAAGACCCGCGGCCTGCTGGACCCGCGCCGCTACCTGTGGCTGGCGGCGTACGGCGTGGTGCTGCTGTTCTACATCGTGAAAGCCAATTTTGACGTGGCCTACCGCGTGCTGCACCCCGCGATGCCGATCCGCCCCGGGATCGTCAAGGTGCGCACGTCGCTGCGCTCCGCGTCGGCCATCACGGCCCTGGCCAATTCCATAACGCTCACGCCGGGCACGCTGACCGTGGAGGCCACGGCCGACGGCTGGCTGTACGTGCACTGGATCCATGTGACGACGACCGATCCGGAGGAGGCGGCGCGGCACATCGTGTCGCGCTTCGAGTGGTTCATCAGTCGCATTTTCGCGTAGCCGCGGGAGGACAAGGTGCCGGAAACGATCTACAACCTGGCGTGCGGGGCGCTGCTGGTCTGCTGCGGCATGTGCCTGTACCGCATCGGCCTCGGGCCGACCGCGCCCGACCGGGCCGTGGCCATCGACATCCTCGGGATCGTGGTGGTCTGCTTTACCGCCCTGCTCTCGCTGCGGACCGGCTTGAGCTACTACCTCAATATCGGCATCGCCTGGGCGATCCTCAGCTTCGTGGGCACCATCGCCCTGGCCAAGCACCTGGAAGGTAAGGGCTTCGATGAGTGATACGATCGGCGCGGTCATGCTCGCGGTCGGCATCCTGTTCAACCTGGCCGGCTGCCTGGGAATGGTGCGGCTGCCCGACGTCTACAACCGCCTGCAGGCGGCGACGAAGTGCGTCACGCTCGGCACCTGCCTGGTGCTGGGCGCGGTGGCGGTGCTGACGGCCGGCCAGTCGGCGGCCATCGCCCTGCGCGGCGCGCTGTGCATCGTGTTCATCGTGATCACCTCGCCCACGGCGGCGCACGCCCTGGCGCGCGGCGCGCACGCTTCGGGCGTGAAGCTGTGGGAAGGCAGCGTGGCCGACGCCTATGCCGCCGACGGCGAGCCGGGCGCGGCGCGCGAGGAAACGGAATGAAGATTCCCTGCCTGCTGCAACTGCGCATCCTGAAACTGGCGTTCAAGTCGCTTTTCTCGCGGCCCTACACGACGCGTTTTCCCGCCGAGCCCTACGAGGCGCAGAAGAGCTTCCGCGGCCGGCCGCGCTTCAGCGAGGCGGACTGCATCGGCTGCGGGGCCTGCGCGGAAGTGTGCCCCGCGGAGTGCATCGACGTGGCGGACGAAGCCGCGGCCGACCCGCCCGTGCGGCGCTTCGTGCAGCACATGGACGCCTGCATCGCCTGCGGCCAGTGCGAGCGCTACTGCACGACCGAAAAGGGCATCCGGCTGACCAACGAGTACGCGTTCATCGGCTTCAAGCCCGCGGACTTCGAGGAGAAGGCGGCCAAACCCCTGCTGCTGTGCGAGGGATGCGGCGGCGCGATCGCGCCGCTGGACCAGATCCGCTGGCTGGCGCGCCGGCTCGGCCCCCTGGCTTTCGCCAATCCCACCGTGATGCTGGTGGCGCACGACCGTCTGGAAGTCGTGGGCGAAGGGGTAACCCCCGGCGCGGAGACGGCGCAGCGCGCGCGGCGCATCAGCATTCTTTGCCCCAGGTGCCGCCGCGCCGCCGCCCTGGCGGTGTGAGGATGCGGAATGCCCGACGCCGCGCACGCTCTGGCCGCTTCCCTGGCGCCCCTGCTGACGGGACGCGTGTGCGTCGTCGGCGTGGGCAACCGCCTGGCCGGCGACGATGCGGCCGGGCCGGCGGTGATCGACGCGCTGCGCGGGAGCGCCGCGGCCGACTGCCTGGACGCCGGCGACGCGCCGGAGAACTTCCTGGGGAAAATCCTGGCCCTGGCGCCGGACACGCTCCTGATCGTGGACGCCGTCTGCATGGGCGGGGCGCCGGGCGAAGTGCGCGTGCTCGATCCCGACCGGCTGGACGGCGCCGGCATCTCCACGCACGCGCTGTCGCTGGACGTGGCCTGCCGCTACCTGCGCGCGCGCCGCGAAATGCGCATCCGGATCGTGGGCATCCAGCCGGCCGCGGCCGATCAGGGGGCCCCGCTGAGCGAAGCGGCGCGCGCCGCGGTGCGGCTGGTCGCCGACGCGCTCCGCGCGGTTCCGCCGCGAAGCTGAGACCGGCGGCCGCACGGGACCGGCGCCCGGCGCGCTCTCCGCATCGCCGCTCTTTCTCCGTTGCCCAACGCGCGCCGCGGGATTATGCTTTGCGGCATGAATGAAGAAAACGACTTCGCGCGCATGCTGGAGGAGGCCCGCGCCCGGGGCATCCGCACCGTGGACCTGCAGTTCATCGACATCTTCGGGAACATCAAGTTCAAGACGGTGTCGTTCGACGAATTCCTGCACGAAAAGGAATACCTGAACGGCTACGGGGTGGACGGATCGTCGATCAACGGCTACGGCGTTCCGATCGAGGAATCGGACCTGATCATCATGCCCGACCTGAACACGTTCCGCGTCGTGCCCTGGGCCAAGGACGTGTCGCGGGTGATCTGCGACATCCATTCGCCCCCCGCGAGCGGCAAGCGCAAGGTGTTCGAGGGCGACTCGCGCTCGGTTCTGCGCAGCGCCATCGCGGGGATCGCCGACAGCCTGCGCGGCCGCGAGGGCGTCCTGGAACCCGACGCGCGCTTCGAGTATCACGTCGCCACCGAGCTCGAGTTCTTCGTGCTGCGGGCGGACCGCGAAAAAGTCGACAACCTGGGCTATTTCGACGCGCCCACGGCGCAGATGCGCGTGTTCCTGACCGAAGTCATGGAGGCCATGAACGAGATGGGCATCCGCTACGAAGTGTACCACCACGAAGTGGCGCCCTCGCAGTTCGAGTTCGACTTCCGCTACGGCGAGGCGCTGGCGATCGCCGACGCCACGGTGACGCTGAAAGACATCATCCGGAACTACGCTCAACGCAACGGGCTGCTGGCCACCTTCATGCCCAAGCCGTTCTTCGGCATGAACGGCAGCGGGATGCACTGCCACCTGAATCTCTCCAGGTACGCGCCGGGGCGTGACGGCAAGCCGGCCAAAACCAACCTGTTCCACGACCGGGTGGCGGGCGACCTCTCCGCCATCGGCCTGCACTTCATCGGCGGGCTGCTCGAACACGCGCGGGCCCTGACGGCCATCACGAATCCCACGTGCAACAGCTACAAGCGGCTCGTGCCGGGGTGGGAAGCGCCCGTCAACGTCGCCTGGGGCCGCAAGAACCGCACCGCCCTGGTGCGGGTGCCGCACGGCGACCCGCGCGCCAGCCGCTGCGAGTATCGCTCGCCCGATCCGAGCTGCAACCCCTACCTCGCATTCGCCGTCACGCTGGCGGCGGGACTGGACGGCATACGCAGGCGGATCGACCCGGGCGCGGCGACGGAGAAGGACCTGTTCCACGGCGACGCGGGCGTGCCCACGCTGCCGGGGTCGCTGGACGAAGCCCTGGACTGCCTGGAAGCGGACGAGGCGATCTGCGAGGCGTTGGGCCCGCATGTCGTCAACAACTACCTGGCGGTCAAACGCAAGGAGGCGCGGGACTATCGCGTGCGCCCGAACAGCCTGGACTTCGAGATGTATTTGAACGTGTGACGAAGCGGGGACGGCGGAGACCGCCGGCCTCCACGGGCCGCCGCGCGGCCCGGAACGGGATGGCCGGCCGCCGGGACGCGGCCCAGCTCCGGCCGCCTTCGCCGGCGCGTTCCGGCGGCCAGGCCGGACCCGCTGCGGAACGAAAACCGGGAACCGACAACCGGACGCTCCATCCATGAGCCCGAGCCCCGATCAGGAGAACGAACCGCGGATCGCCGGCGCGGGCGCGCCCGAGGCGGACGGCGAGGCGCAGGCCGCGACACACGTGGGCCACATCCTGCCGGCGGCGCTGCGCGTGAGCGCGCGCAAGGGCTTCGGCCTGGTTGACGCGCTGCAGCCGACAGTGATCAAGGCCATCGAATCCTCCGCGCGCTCCGATCCCTCGCGCCTGGCGGAGGCCCTGCGCCCCATCTTCGGCATCGGCATCCGCCGCTGGATCACGGGAGGCCTGTCCGGCGTCGCTCAAGGCATCAACCTGGTGGTGTTTTCCGTTTTCACGCTCCGCGGCTGGAAGTGGCGTTTCGAATCCATGCGGACCGGCCGCTCCTTCCCTGAAGTGGTGCGCCGCCACACGGCGACCTGGCCGGTCAAGCAGGTGCTGCTCGTGCATCGCCGCACCGGGTTGCTCCTGGTCGAGGTGCGCAGCCCGGCGTTCGCCACGCGCGACGCCGACATGGTCTCGGGCATGCTCACGGCCATACAGGATTTCGTCAACGACTCCTTCTCGTCCGGCAGGGCCGTCGAAGGCGACCTGGAAACCGTCGAAATGGGCGACATGACCGTCTGGGTCGAGCGCGGGCCCGCCGCCACGATCGCCGCCGTGCTGGACGGCAAGGCGCCCCCCGACCTGCGGCCGGCGTTCAGCGAGGCGCTGACGCGCATACACGGGCGCCTGGCGCGCGAGCTCGAGGAGTTCGACGGCGACGCCGCGGCCTTCGAGCGCAGCAAACCCTACCTCGAAGCGTTCCTTGACCTGCGCACGCCGGGCAGGAGCATGCGCATCCTGCCCCTGACCTGGCTGCTCCTGCTCGCGCCCGTGGCGCTGCTGGGGTGGTGGGGTTTCGACTTCGGACGCCGCGCATACCTGTGGAACAGCTACGTCGACACGCTCAAGAGCCAGCCGGGGATCATGGTGACCGACGTGGGGCGCGTGGACGGCAAGTTCTACGTCTCGGGACTGCGCGACCCGCTGGCCAGCGATCCCGCGGCCGTCCTGGCCGGGTCGGGGATGGGGGGACCCGACGTTGTCATGCACTGGGAACCGTACCAGGCGCTGCACCCCGACTTCATCAAGGCGCGCGCGCGGGCGATCCTGAACGCGCCCTCCACGGTAAGCATGGACCTCGAGCACGGCATCCTGTACCTCGGCGGAACGGCGCCGGCGGCCTGGATCGCCCAGGCCGGGAACGCGGCCCGCGGCGTGGCGGGAGTGTCGGGGATCGACACGTCGGCTCTGCGCGACGAATACGCCGACCGCCTGCCGCAGTGGCGGAAGTATCTGGATATGCTCAATGCCTCGCCCGGCATCGTCGTTGTGGAACACGGCATGCGCGACGGCAAGTTCCACGTCTCAGGCCTGAACGATCCCCTGGCGCGCAGCCCGGCGAAGATCCTGCAGGAATGCGGACTGGACGCCCGCGACGTGGTGGCCAACTGGATGCCCTACCAGGCGCTGCACCCGGACATCCTGGCGGAACGCGCGCGGCAGATGCTGCTGCCGCCCGAGACGGTGCGCATCTCCTTCCAGGACGGGGTGCTTGAGTTGCGCGGCGAGGCGGGGCACGAGTGGGTGACCAGGGCGACCGCGCTGGCGGCCGCGCTGCCGGGCGTGTCGCGGGTGGTGTCTTCGGACCTGGTCGACCGGGAGTTGCGCGCCATCGCCGAGATCAGCGCCGCCATCAACGGCGAGGTGTTTCGCTTTCTGAAGGACTCGCCCGACCTGTGGCCCGGCCAGAAAGGAAGGGTGGAGGGGCTGGCCGCCAATATCCGCGAGCTGCTGCGGACCGGCAACCGCGTGGGACAACGTTTTGCCGTGGAAATCGTCGGCCACACCGCGGCGACGGACAGCGAAAAGACCGACCTGCAGATCGGCCGCGCGCTCGCCGCGCGGGTGCAGGACGTGCTGGCAATGCAGGGCTTGGACGCGGCAGTGTTCTCCACGCGCGTCGAGCGCGTGCCGCCTGCCGGCGCGGGTGCGCAGGGCGAACCCGGCGAGAAGGCGAACTTCGTCTCACTGCGCGTGATCAGGCCGGAGTAGAGAGCGGGCGGACAAGTACGCGGCGCCGGCCAGGACCGGTCTGACGAGCGGACGCGAAAAGACACCGGACAACTGTCTCGCCTGGCGAGACGTATCGCGTTAGACCCGAGACATAGCTTGGTTTCCGTGTGCGCCGCGCAATCGCACTTATCGCGTAAATCATTGCAGTACAATTGAATGCGCATCATGGGCGGAAGAATGCCCTTTTTCTGCCAGATGGCACGATCCGTGCATTACGCCTATGTGGACCCCAACCGGTCATTAGATGGAGTGGACCCCAAGCTCATACAACCGCACAAGGCGTCATAACCCCACAGACTGGTTGAAGGCCCCAGGGCGAGCGCGAGCCGGACGTTGCCAATTGCTGGCGTGTCCGGCTTCGCCCCTTTAATGATCCGTTCCGATTTCCCGCCTTTACACGCGTCCCCGCATGGTGTTCACTGCGCCCCGTGTCGATGCGAAAATGGCCCAGGCAGTAAACGGGAGGATTGCGGCAAGATGAGCGTCAACGAGATCGGGGAAAAGGATCTGAACGTCCAGTCTTTCATCGAGCGGCAGGTGGCGGAGATTTCCGCGGCGGTGGGCGGCGGCCTGGCGGTCAACGCGCTGTCGGGCGGGGTCGACTCTTCGACCGTCACGCTGCTGGGGCACCGGGCGCTGGGCAACCGCCTGAAGACCTACTTCATCGACAACGGCCTGATGCGCGAAGGCGAGCCGCAATTCGTGGTCGAGACGTTCCGCAAGCTGGGCGTGCCCGTGGAGATCGTGGACGCGCAGGACGCGTTCTTCAGCGCCCTGAAGGGCCTCTCCGACCCGGAAGAAAAGCGCAAGATCGGCATTACGCGCACGTTCTACCGCGACGTGTTCGGGCCGCTGGTGAAGCGGAGCGGGGCGAAGTTCCTGCTGCAGGGCACGATCTACACCGACGTCGAGGAGACCGTGGCCGGGATCAAGGCGCAGCACAACGTGCTGGCGCAGATGGGCATCGATACGGAGCAGGCCTACGGGTACAAGGTGCTCGAGCCGGTGATCGCGCTGCGGAAGCCGGCGGTGCGACTGGTGGCCAAGGCGCTGGGGCTGCCGGCCGCGATCGCGGACCGTCCGCCTTTCCCGGGCCCCGCGCTCACGGCCCGCGTGATCGGCGAGGCCACCCGCGAGCGCATCGCCACGGCGCGCAAGGCCACGGTCATCGTCGAAGCGGAGCTGGCCGACGCCGGCGCGTTTCAGTGCATGGCCATCCTGCACGAGGATCGCGTGACGGGGATTCGCGCCGGCGCGCGCGAGTTCGGCCAACAGATCGAGGTGCGCTGCTGGGACACGCGCGACGCGGTCACGGCCGCGCCCACGCGTCTGCCGTTCGACAAGCTGACGCGCATCGCGGACCGCCTGACTTCGGAAGTGCCCGGCGTGGTCAGCGTGACCTACAACGTGACAGGCAAGCCGCCCTCGACCATGGAAGCGGTGTAGCCTATTCCGCCCCGTCCCAGCAGTAGGTGCAGACCTTTTCCTTGGGCAGGCCGATCGCGGCCACGAGGTCCTCGAGGCGCTGGTATTCCAGCGTGCTCAGGCGCAGGCGCTGCCGGATGCGGTCGACCATGACGCGGTACTCCCGGGAAGACGCGTCGGCGTAGACCCGCAGGTCCTTCGGCGCGTCGGGCTCCAGTTCCTTGATGGCCTTGCGCGCGGCGAGGTCCATCTCCGAGCGCGAGCGCGAGAAGTTGAGGAACTTGCACCCGTGGATCAGCGGCGGGCAGGCGGGGCGCATGTGCACTTCGCGCGCGCCGTAGTCGTACAGGCGCTGGATGATGTCCTGCAGCTGGGTGCCCCGCACGATGGAGTCCTCGCAGAAGAGCACGCGCTGGCCCTCGATCAGCTCGCGCACCGGAATGAGCTTCATGCGCGCGACCAGGTCGCGCACGGACTGGTCCTGCGGCATGAAGCTGCGCGGCCAGGTGGGCGTGTACTTCACGAAAGGCCGCCGGTAGGGGATGCCGGCCGCGACGGCATAGCCGATGGCGTGGCCGGTGCCGGAATCCGGGATGCCGGCCGCGAGGTCGACCTTGGCCTTGTCGCGGCGGGCCAGGGCGGCGCCGCAGCGGTTGCGGGCGCACTCGACGTTGATGCCCTCGTAGCACGAGGCGGGGTAGCCGTAGTAGACCCACAGGAACGCGCAGATCTGGAGGCGTTCGCCCGGCGCGGCCTTCTGCGCGACGCCGTCGGGCGTCAGCAAAACGATTTCGCCCGGCCCGAGGTCGCGCTCGACCTCATAGTCCAGGTTGGGGAAAGCGCAGCTCTCCAGCGTGGCGGCGCGGGCGCCCGGTTTGCGGCCGATGATGACGGGCGTGCGTCCCAGGCGGTCGCGGGCGGCATACACGCCCTCGTCGGTGAGCAGCAGCATCGAGCAGGAGCCCTCGATGGCTTCCTGGGCCAGGCGCAGGCCCTGGGCGAAAGTGTCGCCCTGGTTGATGAGCGTGGCGACCAGCTCGGTGGGGTTGATGCTGCCGCCGCCCATTTCCGCGAAATGGGCGCTGCGCCGGGCGAAAGCCTGGCGCGCCAGGGACTCGATGTTCCGGATCACGCCGACGGTGACGACGGCGTAGGTGCCGAGGTGCGAGGAGATGATCAGCGGCTGGTCGTCGGTGTCGCTGATCACGCCGATCCCGGTCGTCCCGGACATGGCGCGGACGTGGTCCTCGAATTTCGAACGGAACTGCGAGTTGGTGATGTCGTGGATGTGACGGTCGAAGCCCCGGCCGTTGCGCACGGCCATGCCGCCGCGCACCGTGCCGAGGTGCGAGTGGTAGTCGGTGCCGAAGAAGAGATCGCGCACGCAGTCCTGTTCGGCTGCCACGCCGAAGAATCCGCCCATGATCAGGTCCTTTCGTGTTTGTGTCCCGGGGTCCGCCGCCGCGCTCGTAAGAAGGGAGAATAGCACGATCCCGGCGGCGTTCCAGCAAATAGACCCGGGAACTTGCGCGCCGGTGAATGCGGGCGTTCGCGGGCGCGAGCTTGCGGGCGCACCGTGCCGCGCCGCGCCGGCGAAGCCGCCGGTTTATCTGCTGCCATTGCCCGGCCGGCGGAAGAGACAAATCCGGCAAGGTTCTGCCTGCTGGTCAACCGCTCTCGTCGCGCGTTCGCGTCAGCCGGCTACCCGGCAAGGACGCGGCGCTCAAGCGCCGCGTAGCGGGGCAGCATTTGCGTGTAGACGGCGTGCGCGGCCGGGTCGGGTTCCGCGGCGCGGCGGAAGGGCGGCGCCTTGGCCACGACTTCGGCGAAGGTGACGAACCGGCCCTGCCGGCGGCAGGTCCATCCGTGCAGCGCGCGGTAGGCGGCGCCCAGCGCGGCCGAGTTGGGCTGTTCGCCCACGAAAACCGGCACGCCGAAGACGTCGCACACGATCCGCACGACGGAAGCGTTGGCCGACGCGCCGCCCGTGGCCAGGATGCTTTTCGGCGTCAGGCCGATGTTGGCGCAGTGCAGGCGCATCGAAAGGAACTGGCTCTCCACCACGCCCCGCGCGTCGGCGGCCGGGTCGAACGCCTCCGCCGTTCTGCCCGCGGCGTCGAAACGGTAGTCGCCCGGCCTCATGATCGGCGGCGTGATCTCGGGCTCCGTGATGTAGAAACCGATGCGGCCCTCGTTGCCGGGCGGCGTGCCGCGCAGGGCGGTTTCGAACGCTTCCCATGAGCCGCCGGGCTGGCGGTCCCGCACCTGCTCGCGCGTCAGGGAGCCGTTCTTGTGGACGACCATCGCCATGTAGGCCTCGGGCTCGACGGGGTTGACGAAGATGTGCCCTTCGGAGGCCGAAGGTTTGGGATCGGCCAGCGACCCGAACACGGTGTCGCTCGTGCCCATGCTGACGGCGATGTCGCCGGTGTGCCGCAGACGCAAGCCGGCGAGGCTGTTGGGGTTGTCGCCCGAGAAAGCCACGACCTGGCAGTCGGGCCGGAACCCGTGGCGCGCGGCGAGCCAGGGCGAGACGGGGCCGATCACGGTGTGCGACGGCACGAGCGGCCCCAGGCGGCGTTCCAGGCCGGGGCCCGTGCACTCCAGCGCGGCCGGGTGCCACTTGCGCGCGCGGATGTCCATGAGGTTCATGCCCGAGCCGTCGCTGACGTCGATCGGCGCGTAGTCGCCGGCGAGCAGCGAGGCCACGAAGGAACTCACCAGGGCGATGCGGTCCGTGGCGGCATAGACCCCGGGCCTTTCCTCGAAGATGCGGGCGATCTGGTTCCCCGTAAAGCGCTCGTAGGCGCGCGAGCCGGTCACGCCGGCGACGGCCTGCGCGCCGCCCATGGCCCGCTCCCGCGCGGCGCACTGCCGGCCCGTGCTGGAGTCCATCCAGATGGGGGAATCCTCCAGGGCGAAGACGCCGGCGAGCTGTTCGCGCAGCCCGCGTTCGGCGCGCAACCCGCGCAGCGCCGCCCGGGCGCCGCGCCTGAGCCAGACGCTGCCGTGCTGCTGGCCGGAGCCGGAAACCGCGGCTACGCGGTCGCGGGGCCATCCCTCCCGCTTCATGCGCTCGAGCAGCAGGTCCAGCGCGGCCACCCACATCAGGGCGGGCGAAGTGACGGTAAGGCCGTCGGGGTGGCGGTGCGCGCCGCCTTCGGTCCTGAATTCGGGCAGGTCGTCGTCGAAGCGCACGGCGCCTTCCCGCACGACGCGCAGCTCCGCGTCGATCAGCGTGGCCTTGAGAGCCTGCGTGCTGGAGTCCAGTCCCAGGAAAAGCGCGTCACGGTCGGACGGGGTGTTGCGCATGGATTCCTCCGCGTCAGGTTACGGGTTTCAGTGGCGGGAGTCTCAAGCTTCCCTCCGCAACTTTCAAGCCGGAAACCGGCGAAACCGCGGCTTGCCGGAATAACCGAAGGAATGTACATTGAGCGCCATCCGTTCAAGGAGGACGCCATGACAAGCAAGTCTGCCGCCCGGAATAAGTCCAAGTTCGACAGCCTCGCCGCCGCCGCGCGCCGGTTCCGGCCGTCGCCGCGCGCCCTGGTCGGGCACGTTCCCACCATCGCCGTTACGCCCGTGGCGGACGGCCGCACGGGGGCCTACGAAAGCAACGTGGCCGGCACGTGGCGCCTGGCGGAAAAAGTCTGCGACCTGATCGCCGGCAACGTGTGCCTTCCGGACGGCACGCCCGTGCGCGTGGTCACGGCGCCGGAGATCGTCTACGGGGCGCGGACGGGCGCCCTGGCGCAGGAATACTACGCGCGCGAGGGCGTCGGCGCCAACATCTGGGTGAGCCGCTCGTGGGCCTACAGCGACGAGCTGATGAGCGCGGTCCAGGGGCTCGGCAGCAGCGAGTGGCAGCAGGCGGCCTACGGCCTGAACCAGACGGACCGGCCCGGCGCCGTGTGGCTCAAGGCGTTCACCGCGGCCATGGACGAGAAGAAGCGGCCGATCTTCTCGATCTACAACCCGGACCTCGAAAACGAGGAAGGGGACATCGCGCCCTACGCGGCGGAGCGGCTGCTGCGCTTCGCGCGCGCCGCCGCCGCCGTGGCGGAGATGCGCGGCAAGAACTACCTTTCGGTGGGCGGGGTCTCGATGGGCATCATCGGCTCGGACGTGCGCCGCAACCTGTTCCTGCGCTGTTTCGGCATGGGCACCGTTTCGGTGGACATGGTGGCCGTTAAGGGCCGCATGGACAAAGGATTCTACGACCACGAGGAGCTCGAGCAGGCTTTCCGCTTCATGAAGAAGCGCTTCCGCTGCAACTTCGGCGACGGGCCCCGGCCGCAACCCGCGGACGATCTGCTGCGCGACTGCCTGAAGATGACGCTCATCGTGCGCGACCTGATGATCGGCAACCCGCGGCTGGCCGACAGGCGCGCGGGCCGCGCGCAGGGGTTCCGGGCCGACGTGGAGCACGCCCAGGGCTGCAACGCCATCGCGGCGGGCACGCAGGGCCAGCGGCAGTGGACGGACCTGTATCCGAACTTCGACATGACCGAGTCGCTGCTCTGCAGCTCGTTCGACTGGAACGGCTACCGGGCGCCCATGATCGTGGCCACGGAGAACGATTCCAAGAACGCCGTGGGCATGCTCATCGCGGAGCTGCTCACGGGCATGCCGCAGCTGTTTGCCGACATCCGCACCAACTGGACGCCCGCCAGCATCAAGGCGGCCACGGGCAAGGACGTCGGCGCGATCGCGCCGCGGGGGCTGATCGACAAGCGCAACTCGGGCGCGGGCGCGCTGGACTACGGCGTGGACGTGTTCGCGCTGGGCCGCGGCGGCCGCGGGCGCAGCGTGCAGGAAGTGGCGCGGCAGATCCGGGGCGACGCGGGCCTGCAGAAGAAGCTCATGGACCGCGCGATCGAGGCGACGACCTACGAGGCGGCGGTTCTGGAGTATTTCCCGGGCGACGGCCTTTCCAGCAGCTACCGCACGCCGGGCGGCGTTCCCATGACCGCCTACCGCTACAACGCCGTGGGCGACGAACTGACGTGCTCCGTGGTGGAGGGCGCGACCGTGGAACTTCCCGCGGAAGTGGCGGACCATATCTCGCGCGTGACGGACGAAACCTGGCCGGAGTCCTACTGGGCGCCGCGCGACATGTCGTCCTTCGAATACATGTCCCGCATCGGCCCCAATCACGACGCCAATTCATTCGGTCACATCGGGGCGGACATGCTGACGGTTAACGCCATGCTGCGCATCCCCGTGGACATGCACAACGTGAGGCGCGAGGACGTCTTCCGGCCCACGATGTGGGACCGCTTCGGCGGCGACGATTTCCGGGCCTGCCGGGAACTGGGCCCGCTCTACGCGTAAGCCTCTTGCCCGGCATCTCCGCGGAAACGACACCATCAGGTGATTCGATCCGGGATTAACTGCGTCGAAGCGATACGGCGCATCGACGTTCGTGAACGTCGCCGGCTGCTCCTGACCGACCTGGCGCAACAGTCGCTCCGGGGTCAACATCTCGTCCTGCTCGAACTGGACAATCCTGCTTCCCGGCATCGTCAAAGCGCATGCCGAACCACTGGATGCTCTCCCCGGCGAAGTCGTGCTCGAACGCGGCTCCTTTTTCCGGCGACGCGTAGATCTGATCGAACGGCTTCCATGCTCCCGGTCGGATATTCTGCGGCACCTCCGCGCCCTCGTCAGCCGAATCATCTGCGCCGAGGCGGTGAGATACTTGCCGAAGAACTCGCCGGACCAGGGAAGCAGATTCCGGTACGGCTGCTTGTCGCGGTCGGCAAACATCTCGGTCATTGCCGGGTTCTTCTCCGGCGCCGGAATCAGCCAGTTCTCGACCACTCCGTCAATCTGCTTGCGAAGAGGGCCGCCTATTTCATACGCGGTGTCTGCAGGGCGTTCGAGTCTGGCTGTCGCCTGGGTGGAAGTCGTTGTCAGTTGGGTCATGGCCATTGTTGTCAGCACGAGGTGTGTTGCTGCGGTCGTGCGTGTTTGGTTCATTCCGTTTCCGCTCTTTTCGACGCCAATCGACTCGAGTCGACTCCAGTCGATTGGCGGCGATTCTCATCTCCCTCCACATCGAGCAGTCCGTCGCACTCAGGGTAGTTCGGGCAACCCCAGAATTTGCCGCCGGCGCGAGGCCCCTTGCGGGCGCTGCGCAGGCGCATGGGTTCGCCGCATTTCGGGCAGGCGGGTGCCTCTGGCTCGACCCGCGCCGCTACGCGCACACGGGTGAGCCGCTCCTTGAAGCCGCCTTCTTCAAGAAATCGTTCGCCCTGCGCATCCAACTGTTTCCGGGTCAGGAAGTCGGCACGGTCGCAGAGCCGGATCAGCGCGTTGGCCACAACGGTCGGGTCGTCGGATTCGAGCCACTTGGCGAATTTGGCTCGGTTCTGCGCCACGGTGCGCGAGAAGTTGTGGATGATGTTGGCCCCGGCCGGTGTACGCTCCAGTCGTATCGACTTGATCTCCAAACTGTTCGGATCGTCATCGAGCCATGGCGTTCCGCCTCGCAGGTTGATGAAGTCCTCAAAATCGAGTTGGAGTTCCGTCAGACTGGCACGGGCCACATCCGTGAGCGTCATCTCGGTCTGGGCGGACGTTGCAGCCCGCTCGGAGCCCTCGGCCATGTTCTGCCGTCCGGACCGCCCCGCCTGTTCCATCTGCTCCACCTGTCGCCTGCTGTCGATGTGCTTCCGGCAGAAGACCACCGTGCCGTAGTAGATGATGGTGGCCAGCATGAAGGTGTCCATCCGCCGATAGCCGCCGCGTTTGATGAAGACTGATTCTGCCATGGGGAAACTTCCTTTCTGTTCTGTGTTTGGGCATTCCTTCGACGCCAATCGACTCGAGTCGACTCGAGTCGATTGCAGTCGAATCTCACCTATACCGCCCCATCTCCAAGCCGCGTTCGACGAAGAACCGGTACGTGCCGTACTCGACCAGATGGCTCACGCTGTGGTCCACCTGCAGGACGTAGCCGCTCCCCGACATGGCGCCGGGCAGCTTGGCGGCAAGCTCGCGCTCCACGGCCTTGAGATCGTTGGTCTCCAGCACCCGCTCGTCCATGCCGCCGATCAGGGCGATCTTATCGCCGAAGTTTTTCTTGATGCGCAGCAGGTCCATGCCGGCCTTGGCCTCGATCGGCTGCAGGCAGTTGATCCCGGCCTCGATGAGCGACGGAATCAGCGCCTCAACAAAGCCGTCGCAGTGCAGCACGACCGGCAGCCCGCGGCTGTGCGCGAAGTCGAAGAGCTTCTTGTGCGCGGGCATGATCAGTTCGCGGTACATGGCCGGCGACATGAACGGCGTGTGCTTGTAGCCGAGATCGTCCCAGACCCAGAGACCGTCCGGCAGTCCCTCGCGCGAGAAGAGAGTCTCCAGCAGACGCACCGACAGGTCGCCATAGAGTCCGGCCATGCGGCGCACCCAATCGGGATCCGCGGCCATGCCCATCAGCAGGTTCTCGTGTCCGCACATGGGCGACATGACGTCGAACGCTCCCACCACGCCGCAGGTCATGAACGTCTGGTCGCGGGCGCATTTCTGCCGCGTTTCCCGGTAGGCGGCGTAGTTGATCCGCTTCTCGTAGGTCTTCTCGTCGAGCAGGCGCGGCAGAATCTGACGCTCCCAGTCCGGTCGCTCCGCGACCCCGAACCCGACGTGTTCCGGAGCACAAGCCCCGTTCTTCATCCAGCGCAGAAGAGCGCCGTTGCCGTCCCGCACCACTTTCGTGGTTTCGGTCTCCTCGACCACAACATCGGCCGACTCCACGTCGCCCACCAGGTTGATCAGCTTGTAGTTGCCCGGCGTGATCTCGCCGCCGGTGCGGCGAACATCCAGCCCGAAGTGGTCGCTGATGTCCTCGGGCGTGGCAAAGCGCCCCTCAGCCGCCCACTTCACGGCCGTTTCCCGCCAGTAGACCTCGAAGAGCCCGATCCGGTCTACCTGTTGGTGCTTCAGAATCCTCGCGAATCTTTCTTTGCTGTTCATGCTCGCTCCTTCAATCTCTCGTACCGTATCACCATCGAGTTCCTGATCGAAGGCCGCACTATCATCCCCGTCGCCATCGGCTCCCATGATGAGGTGTACTGAGGCTCACCGCGCCCGGCGCACTGCCGCCACCCAGGTCTTTGCCACACGCGTGATCGCCGCCACACGGCCGGTCCGGTAGGCCTCGGCATCGAGTCCGTTGGCCAGGCACGTAATGATCTGCGCGCCCTTTGCTACGTACTCGCCCAGATTGGCCGGCGACATCCCGCCCGCCGCCATCAGGACCACGCCGGGAAACGGCCCCTGGATCTCCGCGAAGAAGCCGGGCCCGACCGACGGCGCCGGGAACACCTTGATCACGTCCGCCCCGAGCTTGAGCGCGTTCATGACTTCCGTCGGCGTGATGGCGCCCACCACGCTCGGCACCCCGAGGGCCTTGCAGGCGCGGATCATGGACGGACTGCACCCCGGGCTGGCGATGAACTGCGCGCCGGCCCGCACCGCCTTCGCCACGGTCTTGCCATCCAGCACCGTGCCGGCGCCGACCAGCAGCGTCTTCGGCAACTCCTGCCGGGCGGCGCGGATCAGGGCCAACACATCCGGCATGGTCAGCGTGTACTCGATGCAGCCTATGCCCGCCTCGCCGATCGCCCGGCTGGCCGAAATCAGGTGCTTTACATCGTTCGTCCGGAACACGGGCAGTACGCCCGATTCGGTCATCTGATCAATCACAGCCTGTTTCTTCATGGTCTTCCTTCGGCTTCACTGAATCGGATATCTTCCAAACTCTCGCACCGCTTCGCACATCGCCACCACGTTCTCCGGCGGCACGTCGGACTGGATGCAATGCACGGCGGAGGCAATGTAGCCGCCGCCGGGCGCCAGGTCGCGGATGCGCCGCCGCACTTCAGCCCGCACGTCGTCGGTCGTGCCGCGCGGCAGGACATTCCGCGTGTCGATCGCACCGCAGAAACTGAGCCGCTTCCCGAAGTCCCGCTTGAGTTGCGCCGTGTCCTGCATCGGTCCGGCCGAAACTTGCACCGGGTTCAGGAGGTCCACGCCGATCTCGATCAGGTCGCCAATCACGTCATAGACGTTGCCGCAGCTATGGAAGAACACCTTGGCCTTGCTGTTCTCGTGGATGGCGGCCAGCAGTTCCGCCTCATGCGGCTTGATCAACCGCCGATACGTCGCCGGCGACATCAGCGTGGCATCCTGAGAGCCCAGATCGTCGCCGATGCAGATCACATCCGCATAGGGCCCGACCTGGCGGCAGAGCTCCCTGAGATACGGCAGCGCCAGCCGCTTGATGCGGTCCTGCAAGGCCAGATAGAACTCCTCGTCTCCCGCCAGGTCCATCAGGCACTGTTCGACTCCGCGCAACACATAGGCCTGTTCAAACAGCATCGCGCCGCTCATCAGCACCGTGGCATACCCCGCATCCTGGACGGCTTTGCAGCGCGCCGCCAGCCCATCGAACCGCGACGGATGCATCAGGTCGGGCCAAGGGTAACGGTCG
The DNA here is from genome assembly GCA_016873635.1 of Lentisphaerota bacterium. Classification (GTDB taxonomy): domain Bacteria; phylum Verrucomicrobiota; class Kiritimatiellia; order UBA8416; family VGWJ01; genus VGWJ01. The sequence goes on from VGWJ01000001.1 coordinate 28,540, forward strand.
AGGTCGTCAATCGTCGCGTTGAGAAGTGGCGGCTCCATCACCTCATAGTACGGCACGCCCGGTCGCCGCACCCAGTGGCAGCCCCAGGCATCCGCCAACTCCGTCTCGGAGACTTCCCCGGCGACGCTAGACAACGGCGGGCCCGGCCGCACGGGCCGGCCGTCCGATCCCAGACGCTCCATGACCTCCTCGTCCAGCCATGTATACTGGAACTGCTTCGCAATCCATTGGATGGGCCCGCCCTTGATCCCAAGGTGGGCTTTGAGACACTCGTAGCCCGGCCCCAGCACCGATGTAACGCCCGACGTGCCGATGAACAACGGCACGCGGTCCGGCTCCTCGTGGTTCAGGGCGGTTAAAACCCTATCTCTGGAAGTCATCGCTTCCCGACACCCGCGACCCGTCACCTTGTGCATCTATTCCTCCGCCCGGATGGGGTTGCGCAGAACGCCTACGCCTTCCACCTCCACCTCGAAGACATCGCCGGGCTTGAGATACACCGGCGGCTTGCGGGCGAAACCCACTCCGGCGGGTGTGCCGGTCAGCAGGAGCGTCCCCGGCAGCAGCGTCATGCCGCGCGAGAGGTAGCTGATCAGGAACGGGATGCTGAAGATCATGAGCGAGGTGGCCGCATCCTGCATGGTCTGGCCGTTCAGCCGGCCCTGCACCCGGACGTTGAGCGGATTCAGCTCCGTCTCCAGCCACGGGCCGATCGGACAGAAGGTCTCGAACGACTTGGCGCGGCACCATTGTCCGTCGCCACGCTGGCAATCCCTGGCGCTGACATCGTGGGCACAGGTGTAGCCCAGCACGTACTTCAGCGCTTCGCTCTCCGGCACATGGCGGGCCGTCTTGCCGATCACCAGCGCCAGTTCGGCTTCGTAGTCAATCTCGGTCGGCGCGATCTTCGGGATCAGAACAGGCTCTTCCGGTCCGATGACCGCCGTGGTGGTCTTCATGAAGAGGATCGGCGCCTTGGGCAGGTTCGCCCCGCCCTCTTCGACATGCGCCTTGTAGTTCTGGCCGATGCACAGGACGTTCACCGGCTCGACCGGCGCGAGCAGCTTCACGCCCGCCAGCGGAACGGTGGCGCCCATCCGCTTCAAGCCCTTGATCGGATCGCCCGCGGCCACCGCAAGGGTGTTGCCTTCCACGATCCCGTACTGCACCTGGTTCGTCTTGTCCTGGAAACGCGCGATTCTCATGGTCTCAGCCTCCTTTGTCGGCGGCCAGAAATGGCCACCCAAACTCACTCCGGTGCGCCAGTCACTCCGGCGCGCCATTGTTGGCGCGCATCTCCGGCGCACCTTTCCTCACCGCACCCCATTCACCAGCGGCTCGCCGCGGATGCGGCGGGCCGCGGCGTGGGCCACGTCTTCGCGCAGCTTCTTCACCGCCTGCGGCGAGGCCGACGCAATGTGACTGGTGATGATTACGTTGTGCATCTCCAGGCTCTGAATCGAATGGCGCTAAGATAAGCCTCTTCACCCTCTTTGTCGCTTTGTCGAACCCGCTATGCGCGAACCCCTTGCGACTCCGACAAAGCTCGCGACAAAGCTCGCGACAAAGAGGGTGAAGAGGCTTATCTTAGCGCCATTCAGGGCTGACCCTGGAGTCCGTCAGCATCTTCAGGAACTGCTTCTCGTCCAGCACTTCGACGCCCAGCTTGCGCGCCTTGTCCAGCTTTGAGCCCGGTTCGCCCCCGGCCACGACATGCGTGGTCTTTTTCGACACGCTTGACGCCACCCGTCCGCCGAGGACGCGGATCTTCTCGCCGGCTTCGTCGCGGGTCATGCTTTCGAGGGCGCCCGTGAGGACGAAGGTCTTGCCGCGCAGGGGGCCGCCGCCCGCCGGCGTGCGTGCGGCGCGCATGGCCACGCCGGTTTCGCGCAACCGGCGCACAAGCTCGCGGTGCCGCGGCCGGGCGGAGAAGGCGGCGATGCTCGCGGCCACGACCGGGCCGATATCGGGGAGCTGTTCGAGCCTCTCGGGCGGCGCGCTCATCAGCGCGTCCATATCGGCAAAATGCTCCTCGATCGTCTGCGCCGACCTGGCGCCCACGTGCCTGATCCCCAGGGCGAAAACCACTCGCCAGAGGTCGCGCTGCCTCGAGGCCGCGATGCCGTCCACAACATTCTGCGCCGACTTCCGCGCCATGCGCTCCAGGCCGGAGAGCTGTTCCACGGTGAGGTCGTAGAGGTCGGCCGGATCTTTCACGAGCCCGCCGTCGACGATCTGCTCGACCAGGGCCTCGCCCAGCCCTTCGATATCCATGGCGCCGCGCGAGGCGAAGTGCCGGATCCAGCGCTTGAGCTGGGCCGGGCATTGCAGGTTCTCGCAGCGCACGGCCACTTCGCCTTCGCGCCGCGCCGCCGGCTCGCCGCAGACCGGGCACTTTGCCGGCATGTGAAAGACTTTTTCGCGGCCCGTGCGGGCGTGCTTGAGAACCTCCACGACCGCCGGAATCACGTCGCCCGCCTTCTCGATCAGCACGCGGTCGCCCACGCGGATGTCCTTGCGGCGGATATCGTCCTCGTTGTGCAGCGTGGCGCGGCTGACCGTCGAACCGGCCACGCGCACCGGCTCCAGCTCGGCCACGGGCGTCAGCGTTCCGGTCCGTCCCACCTGCACGCTGATTTTGAGCAGGACCGTCTCGGCGCGCTCGGGCTCGTACTTGAACGCCACCTGCCAGCGCGGGCTCTTGGCCGTGGTTCCGAGGCGGGCGTGCAGCGAACGCTCGTTGACCTTGATGACCGCGCCGTCCATCTCGAAATCGAAGCCGTGCCGCAAGCCCTTGAGCTCTTCGACGGCGTCGATGACCGCGGCGATGTCCGCGCACTTCCACTGGCGCGGAGGCGCGCGGAAGCCGAACCCGGCCAGGGCCGCGCGCAGTTCCTCCTGCGTGGCGTATTCGACCTCCGCCACCGCACCCACGGCGTACATGATCGCGTGCAGGGGGCGCCCGGCCACGATTTTCGGATCGAGCAGCTTGAGCGTTCCGGCGGCCGCGTTGCGCGGATTGGCGAACGCCGGCTGACCGGCTTCGGCGCGCTCCGCGTTCAGCGCGGCAAACCCCTCCTTGGGCATGAAGACTTCGCCCCGGGCCTCGAAGACCGGCGGCGGCTTTTCCGCCGCCAGGCGCAGCGGGATCGTGCGGACGGTCTTCAGGTTGGCGGTTACGTCGTCGCCGACGCAGCCGTCGCCGCGCGTGCTGCCCGTCGCCAGCCGTCCGTCTGCGTAACGCAGCGCCACCGCCACGCCGTCGATCTTCGGCTCCACGACGTACGTGAACGGCGTGGCGCCGAGCAGGCGCCGCAGGCGCGCGTCGAAATCGCGGAGGTCATCGACGGCGTAAGTGTTGTCCAGGCTCAGCATCGGCAGTTCGTGGCGGACCTGCGCGAAGCCTTCGAGCGGCTCGCCGCCCACGCGCCGGGTGGGGGAATCGGGAGTCACAAGCTCGGGGTGGGCGGCTTCGAGCGCCCGCAGCTCGTCGTAGAGGCGGTCGTATTCGCGGTCGGCGATTTCGGGCGCGTTCTCCACGTAGTAGAGGCGGTTATGGCGCTCGATCTCGGCGCGCAGCCGGGCGGCGCGGCGCGCGTCGTCGGCGGGCGTTGTGCTCCGCGATGCCATGCGTCCCTTGCCGGCGGAGGACCGCCGGGTCCGTTTCCTTCGCGAACGTGTCTAAGGCGCGGCTTGCAGCAGGTCCCCGAAGGCTTGCGCCAGCGGGCCGCTGCGGGCGGCGTGGACCGCCGCCTGTTCCCTGTCGCCCCCCTTCAAGCAGAGAATGAACTTCATGGCGTGCGCGGCGGGGGCTTCGTCCGCGCCGACCCATTTGACGAGTTCCAGGGGATCGATCTGCCCGACGGTGAGAACGATTCGCCGCACGCCGTTCGCCGCCGGCATGGCGGCCGTGATCGCGCCGTCTTTGACTTCTTCGATCACCAGATTGCGGTCGACGCCTTCCTGGCGCAGCGCCACGGGCTGGCCCACGCGGCCGCGGAAGGCGGCCAGCACGATCGCTTCCATCCGCGAGGCCTGGGCCGTCACGCGCCGGAGTTCCGCCAGTTCCCCGGCGGGCGGGGCGGGCCGCGCGGCCGCGGCGTCCTCGATGACCAGCCTGGCGCGCTCGAAGTCGGCGGCAAGCAGGCATTGCGCCACCTGTCGCGCGGTGGAGGCCATGGCGTCCGCGGCGGGGGCCGCCGCCGCCGGTTGCGTCGTCGCCGGCGCCGTGTGTGGCGCGGGCGCCGTGTGTGGCGCGGGCGCGGGCGTGGGGGGGCGCGGCAGGCGGGGCGGCTCCGAAGGCGGCTTCCGCAACAGCGCGACGGCCAGCAGCGCCGAGCAGGCCGCCACGACGATCCAGCCCGTGACGCGCACCGCGACCGGAAAGATTTCGGGCGCGTGCGTGCGCGCGGCGCGTGATCGCACGGCGCCCGCGGCGGGCGCGGCGGCCGCCGCCGCGTTTGCCGGGGGCCGGATCATGCTCGCCGGCTGGCTTTTCTGGCCCAGCACGACGCGGCCCCTGGCGGTCTTGTGGATCGCGTCGATTACCTCGCCCCAGTCCCCGTAGCGGTCCTCCGGGCGTTTCATCATCAGGCGCGTGAGCAGCTGCCCGGCGCCCAGCGTGACGCCGGCGTTGAGATCGCGCGGATGCGGCAGGTCGCCGGAAAGCTGGGCCTGGATGACGTCGGCGGGCGCCAGTCCGTCGAAAGGCGCCCGCCCGGTAAGCGCATGGTAGAGCGTGGCGCCGAGGCCGTACATGTCCGTGCGGCAATCGACGTCGGGAACGCAGGCGGCCTGTTCCGGGGCAACATAGTTCGCGGCGATCTCGATTTCGCCTTTCGCGATCTGCGGGGCGAGCAGGGCGCGGTCCGTGCCCTTGGGCATGCCGAGGTCGGCGAGCTTCACGGCGCCGTGTTCTTCGACGATGATGTTGTCCGGCTTGATCTCGCGGTGCGCGATCCCGGCCGCGGTCCAGGCGTCGTGAAGGGCGGCCGCCACGCTTTCGGCCACCGCCAGGGCGTCCTTCTGCGGCATTGCGCCGCGCGCGCGGAGGATGCGGACCAGGGAAGAGCCTTCCACGAATTCCGTGATGACGTAGCAATTGCCGCCGTGCTCGCCCACGTCATGAACGGCCACGATATGGCGGTTGGCGAGGCGCGCGGCGGCGCGGGCCTCCTTGAGGAAGGCGGCCCGGTCGCCGGACGACGCGAAGAGGCCGGTGTTCAGGATGCGGACGACCACCAGGCGGTCCAGCGACAGCTGCCTGGCCTGCCAGGCGGTGGCCGCCGGGCCGGACCCGATAACCCGCAGCAGTTCGTAGCCCGGTATCTCAGGAGCATGCGACATGGCGGGGACACGCTACACGCGCGGCGTCCGGGGCTCAAGCCGCAAGTGGGGCCGCCGCAAGCGGGGCGACAAATGGCATTGTCTCGGGCGCAGCCGCGCCTATTATGCCGCCATGCGAATCGGCGTGGCATGCGGCGGGACGGGCGGGCACGTGTATCCGGGCCTGGCGGCGGCCGAAGCGCTGGCGCGTCGCGGGCACGCGGTTACGGTCTGGCTGGCGGGGAAGGGCATCGAGGGCGAGAGCGCGGCGGGGTGGAAGGGCGAGACGGTCATCGTGCCGGCGGCGGGACTGGCCGGGCCGCCTTCACTGGCCTGGCTCGGCGCGGCGCGCGCGATGCTGGCGGCGGCGGCAACGTGCCGGCGGCGGATGGCCGGCGCCCGTCCGGACGCGCTGTTGGCCATGGGCAGCTACTCCTCCGTGGGGCCGGCCCTGGGCGCCCGCTCGCTGGGCGTGCCGCTGGTCCTGCACGAGGCCAACGCCGTGCCCGGCCGGGCGGTTGCCTTCCTGGCGCGCTTCGCCGCGGACGTGGCCTTGTCGTTCGAAGACGCCGCGGCGCTGCTGCCCCGCGCGCGGAAGACCACGCTCACGGGTCTGCCGCTGAAGGCGGGGCTGGACCGGCGTTTTGAGGCGGGCGTTCTGCGCGAAGGTCTGTTCACGGTGCTGGTCACCGGCGGCAGCCAGGGCGCGCACGCGCTCAATGAGATCTGCACGGAGGCCCTGTGCCGGTTGCGCCGGGAGGGCGTTCCGGTGCAGGCGGTGCACCTGAGCGGCGCGCGTGACGAGCGCGCCGTGCGGGACGCCTACGTGGCGGCCGGAGTGCCGCACGCCGTGTTCCCTTTCCTGCGCGAGATCGGCAAGGCCTACAACGCCGCGGACGTTGCCGTGACCAGGGCCGGCGCGGCCACCTGCGCGGAATTGAGCGCGTGCGGCGTGCCGGCCCTGCTCGTGCCGCTGGCCGCGGCGGTGCGCGGACACCAGCGCGCCAACGCCGAGGCCCTGGCCCGGCGGGGCGCGGCCGCGATCATGCCGGAGCGCGACCTGTCGGCGGAGCGCGTCGCGGACTGGGTGCGCGAAGGCTGGCGCGACCGCGGGCTTCTTGCTAGCATGCGGGTGAAGATGCGCGAGGGCGCGCGGCCGGACGCGGCGGAGCGGGTGGCCGACGCGGTCGAGCGCGCGGCGCGCGCGCGGAGGCCGGCTCAAGCCGGCGCCGCAAACGCGTCGTGACGGGCGGTCGCGCGGGCGTCGCCCGCGCGGCCGGGGAAAGACGGTCGGACCGGGACGAGGAGGATGCGCATGCCGATATACGAATTCTACTGCCCGGACTGTCACGTGATCTTCAATTTCCTCTCGCGCGCCGTTAACACATCCGGGCGGCCGGACTGTCCGAAGTGCGGGGGGCGCAACCTCCGCCGCGAAGTATCGGCTTTCGCCACGACGGGCAAGGCGAAGGAAGGGGGCGAGGACGCCGATCTCCCGATCGATGATGCCAGGATGGAAAGGGCCGTGGAGGCGCTGGCGGCCGACGCGGAAAAGGCGGGCGAGGACGATCCGCGCCAGGCCGCCGAGTTGATGCGCAAGTTCTCGAGCATGACCGGCGTCCGTTTCGGCAAGGGCATGGAAGAGGCCATGAGCCGGATGGCGTCCGGCGAGGATCCCGACCGTATCGAGGAGGAGATGGGCGATCTGCTTTCCGAGGACGAAGAGCCCTTCATCCTGCCCGAATCCGGGGCGGGGCGGGGCGGGCGGGCGTCGGCGGGCGGCCGCCCGCCGCGCCGGGACAAGACGCTGTATGAAATGTGAAGGTTTGATTCGCGCGTTCGTCGGCGTGCCCCTGGACGATGCGGTGCGGCGCGACGTTGCCCGGCTGCAGGAGCGCCTCAAGGGCGCCGGGGCGCGGGTGGGGTGGGTGCGCGGGGAGAACCTGCACGTCACCATGGCTTTCCTGGGTGACGTCACGGTTGAGCAGGTCGAAGCCGCCGCCGGAGCGCTCGCCGCCGCCGCGCGCGCGTCGCCGCCGTTCCGGTGCGAGGTGAAAGGGGTGGGGGTGTTCGGCCGCCCGCGCGCCCCGCGCGTGGTCTGGGCCGGGATCGGCGCGGGCGCCGAGAACCTCTGCGGGCTGCAGGGCGCGCTGGCGGCGGAGCTGGCGCAGCGCGGCCTGCCGGTCGAAGACCGCCCCTTCGTGCCGCACGTGACCATGGGCCGCGTGCGCTCCGGCGCGGGCGCCGGTCCGCTGCTCCGCCAGATCGAGGCGGCCGCGGAAAGGGAATTCGGTTTCTTTGACGCCGGCGCGGTCGTCCTGTACAGAAGCCGCCTGGAGCCCGCCGGCGCGGTGTACGCGGCGCTGCGCGAAGTCCCGCTGGGGGTCACTCCAGGCTGATGCGCAGCGCGACGGCATCCGGCGTTTCCGGCACGAGCCGGTAGGACGGCAGGGCCGCCGGGATCAGGCAGGACCGCCCGGCGCCGAGCCGCGTGACCGTGTTGCCCGCCTGGATCCTCAGGCCCCCCTCGGCCGTGAAGAGCGCGTGAAAACTGCGCCCGTCGCCTGCGCTGTCGAGCGGTTCGCGCAGGTCCAGGCGGGTCACGACGAAGAACGGGCAGCGCAGCACTTCCGTGCGGGTGTTGCCGCCCGCGACGCGCGCGGGGCCCCGCGCCAGGATCGACGGCGCGCGGTCTTCCCAGTCGATGGTCCGCAAGGCCTCCCCGACGTGAAGCTCCCGCGGGCGGCCGTCGCTGCCCAGGCGGCCCCAGTCGTAGACGCGGTAGGTTGTGTTCGAGTCCTGCTGCACTTCCAGGAGCAGACAGCCGGCGCCGATGGCGTGGACCCGTCCGCCCGGCACGAAGACCGCGTCGCCGCGCTTCACGGGAAGCGACGACAGCACGTCTTCCAGGCGCCGGCGCTCGAGCGCGGCCAGGAAACCGGCGCGGTCCACGCCGGGCTTCAGGCCCGCGAAGATCGTGGCGCCGGGCTCGGCGTCCAGGAAGTACCACATCTCGGTCTTCGGCTGCCCGCCGGTCAGCGCCGCGCCGCGTTCGTCCGGGTGCACCTGCAGGCTGAGCCGCTGCCGCGCGTCGATCACTTTGATCAGCAGCGGGAAGGCGCGGCCGCCGCACGCCTTGCCCAGCAGGTCGGCGCCGTATGCGGCCGCGACGTCGGACAGCCGGCGCCCGGCGAGCGGGCCGTTGACGACGGTGCTGGGGCCTTCGGGGCGCGCCGAGATCTCCCAGGATTCGGCCGAGAGGCCCGCCCTGGGAGGCCGGTCAAAAATCGCCGGAATGCGGGTTCCGCCCCACACGTAGTTCTTGTACACGAAATCGAACAGCAGCGGATAGAAGGCGTCGCCCATAATCGCCTACCATACCGGCGCGGGCGGCGATGCGCAAGGGTTTCCGTGGGGCGTCAGGCGTCCGTGTTTGCGTTCGACACGGAGCGTTTTCCGGACTATGTTCCGGAATTGGAGAGTTGATGCCGACATACGAATACGAATGCGACAGGTGCGGACACCGCTTCGAGCGGTTTCAGAAGATAAGCGACACGCCTCTCCAACGCTGTCCGGTGTGCCGCGGCAAGATCCGGCGCATGTTCGGGCCGGGCGCGGGGATTCTGTTCAAGGGGTCCGGGTTCTACGCCACGGACTATCGCAGCGGCAGCTACAAGGAAGCGCAGAAGAAGGAAAAGGGCGAGAGCGTTTCCGCCGGGAAGAGCGCCGCGCCCGCCGATTCCAAGAAACCGGCGAAGGCCGGAGGCAACCCGGGCAGAACGGAGTGAATCCATGCTGAAGTGCGCGAAATGCGGTACGGAGAACGAGGTGGGGCGCGTGTTCTGCGCGGGCTGCGGCGCCAAGCTGGAGACGTCTGGGATCCGCAGCGAAGACCTGGCCAGGATGCAGCGGAAGAACCCGTTGGCGGGGCACGGCAAGAAGTTTCTGATCATCCCGGTCTTCCTGGTCCTTCTCCTGGTCGTGCTGGCCTTCAACCCGCGGCCGCCTTACATCGGCGAGCGCGGCACGCAACTGGGCGCCCGGCGCGTCGAGGCCCAGTTGAAGGGCTTCGCGGCCCTGACGGAAGGCCGCTCCATGGCCACCACTTTCGCGGAGGGCGACGTGAACGCCTACATCGAGGCGAAGAAAATCGGCGCGATACGCGCCGACGCGCTGAGCATGGCGGCGGGGGAGGGGTATCTGGCCGTGCGCATGGCGCGCGCGATGCAACCGCGGAAGATCGGTTCGTTCCGCGTGGCGCCGCGCATGACCTGGGACTACCTGTTCGTTCCGGTGGGCGGGCGGCTGTCGGTGCGCAAGGCGTATCTGGGGCGACTGTCTTTGTCCGGACCGATGCGGACGGCGGCGGTGCGCGCGCTGCTCGCGACGGTCGGTTCCGAAAAGGAGTGGGCCTGCTTCCGGCATGCAACCGAGATTGAGGTCAGCAGGGGCCAGGTGGTCGTGCACGTGGCGCGTTGAGTCCGTCCTTCGCCCGGCGCGCGCCGCGCTGGTGATGTGGATTGCGGCGTCGCTCTGCGCCCGGTCGGGGGAAGCGGACCCGTCGCCGGCCGGGCGTCCGGCCTCCCGTCCGCGCTCCCTGCCGCGGGTGTTGACCCGCGAGGGTGGCCGCCTGCGCGTCACGGGCGCGGACGCGCTCCAGAACATGGAGGTGGCGCGCTGGGCGCAGCGGATCTCCCGTGACGTCGAGCGCGCCACGGCGACGCGCCTGCCCCCGCCGTCGTCGCATGTTCTGCGCATCGAGATTGCGCCGCCCGTGGCCGAGGGAAAGGGCGCGGTGACGTTCTTTCAGGAGGCGCGGGACGGCGGTCTGGCGCAGCGGCTGGTGATCGCGGGGTATGACGAGGCCGAGTATGCGCAGGCGGAGCGGGCGCTGTGCCGGCTTCTGCTCGACGCGCGCGTGGCGGCGCGGCAGACGCCCGCCGATCGGCGGGCGGGTCTGCGCGGCGCGCCCGAATGGATGGTGATCGGCGTGGCGCGCGCGCTGCTTCCGTCGCGCCGCGCGGAGAACAGCGCGGCCGCCCTCGCCCTGTGGCAGGCCGGCCGGCTGGCGTCGCTGGGACAGTTGCTGGCGGCGGGATCCGCCGCTCCGTCCGAGGCCGTCTGCGGCGCGCTCGTGCAGTGGCTGTCCGGGTTGCCCGACGGGAAGCGCTTCTTCGACGCGGCTTTCGGCGCGATCGCGGGCGGGGAGGAGCTCACGGCGGCCCGCCTGGCGGCCTGCGCGGGGCCCGGCGTCTCGGCGGCGGACCTGGACGGGATGTGGGACGCGTGGCTTCTGCGCCAGAAGCGCGTGGTCTACGTGGCGGAGGGGCCGGCGCGCACGACGCCCGCGCTGCTGGACCAGTTGCGGTCTCAACTGTTGATTCACCCCCGCGATCGTGGTATCTCAGTTGACGGCGATCCGGACCGCATTCTGACGTTTGCGGACCTGATCGCGCGGCGCGGGGAGGAATGGGTTCCGGCTTTCGCCCGGAACAGGAGCGCCGCGCTGCGGCTGCTGGCGGTCGGCCGCGAAGCGGAGTTTGGCGCGGCCGCGGAAGCGTATGCCGCGTTTCTGGACGCGCTGGCCGAAGGCCTGCCGGAGACCGGGCTGGCGGGACTGCTGCGCAAAGCGGAAGCGGCCGCCGCCGGGCTGGGGGATGCGGATGGGGAAGGGGAATGACCGGACGGCGTCCGGCGCGAGAGGGCTTTTGATGGCGTGAAGGCGGATGTTGCTTGTCGCGTGCCGGAGATCCGGAATACCGTTGCAGTATGAAGAAAAGTCTGGCCAGGACGATCGTGGGCGGAGTGGACGCCGAAGTGCTGCGTTTCACGGCGGACGAGGACCGCGCGCTCGACGCCGCGCTGGTGGAGGCTGACTGCATCGGCACGGCGGCGCACGTGACGGCCCTGTCGGACGAGGCGCTGCGGCCGCGCGTGCTGGCGGAGCGCGACCGCGCGCGCATCGTGCGCGCGCTCATCGCCGTCATGCGGCGGGCCCGCCGGGGCGCGTTCAGGATCGGGCTCAACGACCAGGACGTGCATCTCGCGGTGGAGCGGGCCCTGACGCGCGCGCTGGGCGACCTGGGGCGTCGCGTGCACACCGGCCGCAGCCGCAACGACCAGGCGGCCGTGGATCTGCGGCTGCACGGCCGGGACCGGCTGTTGGAAGCCGTGGAGGCCGCGGCCGGTCTGGCGTTCGCGGCCCTGGCGCTGGGGCGCCGCCACGCGCTGCTGCCGATGGTGGGCCGCACGCACATGCAGCCGGCGATGCCGTCGTCCGTGGGCCTGTGGGCCGCGGCGCACGCCGAGAGCCTGCTTGACGACGTGGTGCTGCTGCGCGCGGCCTACGACCTGACCAACGTGTGTCCGCTGGGATCGGCGGCGGGCTACGGCGTGCCCCTGAACCTGAACCGCGCCAGGACGGCGCGGCTGCTGGGATTCGCGCGGCCGTACGCCAACGCGCTGTATGCCGCGCAGGCGCGAGGCAAGGTCGAGGCCGCGACCCTGGGGGCGATGGCGCAGGTGATGCTTACGCTTTCGCGCCTGGCGGAAGACCTGGTGCTGTACGCGGCGCCGGAATTCGGCTATTTCGCGCTTCCGCCGGGCTTCTGCACGGGCAGCAGCATCATGCCCCAGAAGCGCAACCCCGACGTGCTGGAGATCGTGCGCGCGCGCGCGGCGAGGGTGCAGGCCTGCGAGAGCGCGGCGGCGGCGATCGTGACGGGCCTGCCTTCGGGCTACAGCCGCGACCTGCAGGAGACCAAGGCGCCGTTCCTTGGCGGCACAAGGATGACCGTTGACTGCCTGCGGGTGCTCCTGCCGCTGATGCGGGGGCTCAAGCCGGTGCCCGGCGCGCTGCGCGCCGCGTTCCGGCCGGAGGTGTTCGCGGCCGACGCGGCCCTGGACATGGTCGCCGCCGGAACGCCGTTCCGCGCGGCCTACGGCCGCGTGAAGGCGAACCTGGGCGCGCTGCCCGGCGCGGACCCGGACAAGGCCGTTGCCCGGCGCATGCGCGCCGGCACGGCGCGGGTGGATTTCGACGGTTTGGAGAAGCGCGCCGGGGAGGCGCGCCGTTTCGCGCGCGCGGAAAGCGCGCGCTGCCGGCGCGCGATCGCAGGGCTGCTCGGCGTGCCGTACCCGGATCTGGGATAGCCCGGTGACCGGCGCGCGGTCAACCGGACGGCCGGCGGCCGGAGACGCGGCCGCGCGCGGGGTTGCCATGCGGCGTTGCGTGCGATACAAGAGAAAAGCGATCGGGAGGACGGCAAAGATGATGCGGAAGACATTGCTGGTGGCGTGCGTGGCCCTGGCCTGCGCGGCGGCCCGGCCGCCGGCGGCGACGGCGCAGGAGGAGGCGGCGCCGGCCGCGGCAAGCGCGACCGCGCCGGCGGCGACGGCGGGAGGGGCGCGGGCGGAGGAAGCGACGGCGCCGGCCGGCGCGAGCGGCAGGACCACGATGAATCTGCGCGAGATCGTCGCCAGCGGCGGGTCCCTGATGTATGTGCTGGCCGGCATGTCCGTGCTGGCCGTGGCGATGATCGTTTATTTCTTCATCGTGCTCCGGGCCGGCCAGGTGGTGCCGCGCGCCCTGCGGCGCGAGCTCATGGACAAGCTGCGGACCGGCAACGTCGATGACGCGCGCCGGGCCTGCGAGTACAGGCCCAGCCCGCTGGCGGCGGTCTGCCTGGCGGCGATCGATCACGTGCGGGACATCCCGCAGACCGACCCGATGCTCTTGAAGGACGTCGTGGAGGGCGAAGGGCAGCGGCAATCCGAGACGATGCAGGGCCAGGCGCAGTACCTGCTGGACATCGCGGTGGTCGCGCCGATGGTGGGTCTGCTGGGAACCGTGCTGGGGATGCTGCGGGCCTTCAACGGCATCGCGCTGGAGATCGACCGCGCCAAGCCCGTCGTGCTCGCGGCGGGCGTATCCCAGGCCCTGGTCACCACGGTCTTCGGCCTGATCGTGGGCATACCGGCCATGGCTTTCTATGCCTACTTCAGGCGTCGCGCGTCGAAACTGGTGTCGCAGCTGGAGGTGGCTTCCACGGAGGTGCTCACCGCCCTGCTGCGCAAGAAGTCCGAATGAAATTCCGCCGCGAGGACAAGGGACAGGCGCCGGGCTTCCAGGTGGCGCCCATGATCGACGTGATGTTCCTGCTGCTGTGCTTCTTCATGGCCAGCCAGATCTTCTCGCAGTGGGAGACGGAGGTCGACGTGCAGCTGCCGACGGCCACCACCGGTCTGCCGCAGGACCGCATGCTGGGCGAGGTCATCGTCAACGTTCTGCACGACGGCCGGTACGTGGTCAACCGGCGGGAGCTGGACGATCGCGAGCTGGGCCGCCTTTTCGGCCGCATCGTGGATCTTTCGCCCGGCCAGCCGGTGCTGATCCGCGCCGACCGCGGCACGGCCTACGAGCACATCATCCGGGTCCTGGACCTGTGCCGCCGCGCGGACATCTACAACATATCTTTCGCGACCAGCTTCGTGAAGGAGCCGCCGTCCCGATGACGTTTCGCACGTGCTGCCGCGCCGTTCTGCTCGCCGCCCTCTGCGGGGCCTCCCCGTGCCGCGCGCTGACCGAGGAGGAGCGCATGCAGTTTGCCGACGGCCTCTACGCCCGGCAGATGCACGCGCCGGCGGCGAAGGAGTACGAAGCGCTGCTGCGCGACTTCCCGAACAGCGCCCTGGCGGACGTGATGCGCTTCCGGCTGGGCGAGTGCCACCGTCTGACGGGCAACCGCGTGGCGGCCGAAAAGGAATTCCGCGCGGTCTTCAGCGACTATCCCAAGAGCGCGTACCGGACGCGGGCGGGTTTCCGGCGGGCGTGCATCTTCTACGACTCGGGGCTCTACGACTCGGCCGTTGATCTTTACCAGAAGATCCTGGCGGAGAACCCGACGGACGAGATTGCCTCGGCGTCCATGTACTTCCTGGGCGATTCGCTGCTGAAGCTGAAAAAGGAAAAGGACGCGCTGACCGTCCTGGAGAAACTCGTCGACGGATACGCGGCCGCGGAGTTCGGCGCCTACGGCCTGCTCAAGCTGGGCGAGGTCCACGCCGCGCGGAAGGATTACGGCCGGGCCCTGGACTGCTTCGGCCGCGCCGCGAAGGCGCCGCCCACGCCGCGCGTGGGCGCGGAAGCCGTGTTTCAGACGGCGCGCATTCACTTCGAGCGCAAGGAATACGAAGAGAGCGCGGAGGCCTACCGGCGCCTGCTGAAGGACTATCCCGGCGACGAGCGGATGGCCGCGGCGCGGCTGCAGGCGGCGTGGGCCTTCCACAACGCCGGCCTTTGCGCGGAGGCGCTTGAGGCGGCGGCCGCGGCGGGTTCCGGAAACGGGGGCTCCGACGCGGCGGAGTGGCTCTACCTGCGGGCCAACTGCGAGCGGCAGCTCATGAAAAACGCTGAGGCGGCGGCGCTCTACAAGGAGCTTCTGGACAAGTTTCCGAACTCCGCCTTTGCCGGCGCCGCGCGCTACGAAAGCGCGCTGGTGCGGTACCGCATGGGCGACTACGCGGCCGCCATCGAGGCCGCGGCGGCGGTGCGGTCGGACCCGGCCCTGCGCAAGGACGCGTACTGGCTCCTGGCCGAGTCGAACGCCGCGCTGAAACGCGACGCGGAGGCCGTTCAGTACTACCGGCTCATCGCGCGGGAGTTTCCCGACAGCGACCTGGCCGACGACGCCAACTACCGGCTGGGCTATCACCTGCGGGAGAGCGGCGACTTCGCCGAAGCCGCGCGCCGCTTCCGGCTCGTGGCCGAGAGTTTTCCCGACAGCCCGCTGGCGCCGCAGGCGCTGTTCGCGGCCGGCGCGTGTTTTGCCAGGGCGGGGCAGGACGCCGAAGCCGTGCAGGACTGGTCGGCCCTGGAGCGCGCGCACCCCGACGACGCCGCGCTGGAGGACGCGCTCTACCAGAAGTCCATGTCCGAAACGCGCCTGGCGCGCGACGCGGACGCGCTCGTCTCGCTGGCGAAGCTGCTGAAACGCTTTCCGGGTTCGCGCTTCGCGGCCGACGCGCGCTACTGGCGCGGCCTGCTGATCATGAAGCAGGGGCGGCCGGCCGAGGCGGAGAAGGAATTGCGCGCCGCGCTGCAGGCCGCGCCGCGCGACGACCTGGCGCCGCTGATCCGCTACCGCCTGGCGCTGGCGCTGCAGGCCACGGACCGCGACGCGGAGGCGGCGGATCTTCTGGAGGGCCTGCTGAAAACGGCGTTTGCGTCCGAGCTGCCGCCCGAGCTGATGCGCTGGCTTGCCGAGTACCGCCACGATCAGAAGAAATACGACGCGGCTCTCGCCGCGGCGCGGTCGCTGATCGCGCGCGACAGGACGGCCGCGTGGCAGGAAGCCGGCTGGTGTCTCGCGGGACGGGCCATGCTGGCCAAGGGCGACGCCAAGGGCGCCGGCGAAGCGTATCGCGCGGCGCTGGCGGCCGACGGGCGGACGGGGTTCGGCGCCGAAGCCGCGCTGCGGCTGGGCGAGGGCGAGCTGTCCGCCGGCAACGCGGCGGCGGCGGCGGGCTATTTCCAGAAGGCGGCCGCGGCCGGAGGGCCGGACGCGGATCCGGCCGTCCGCGCCCGGGCCTACGCGGGCCTGGCCCGCGCGGCGCGGGACGCGGGCGACGACCCGGTCGCGGCGCGGTACTTCATGAGCGTTGCCGTGCTCTATGACGAGGACCAGCTCGTTCCGGAATGCCTGTACGAGGCGGCCGCGGCCTTCCTGCGCGCGGGCCAGGCCGGCGACGGGCGCAAGGCGATCGCGGAGCTGCGGGAGAGGTTCCCGGGCAGCGAATGGGCGGTCAGGGCCGCGCGGCTGCCCGGGGCGGCGGAGGCGCCGCCCGCCGCGCCGGAGGAGGGCGGCGGCACGTGATGAACGGTGCGCGAACGGAAACGGCGGGATTCAGCCGGCAGCACGTCGCCGTGGCTGTCGCCGCCGCCGCGTTCTCGCTGGCGCTGCACCTGGTGTTGTTTGTCTACCTGCGCGGCGTCGAACTGAGCGTGCCGGTCACGGCGGGGCGCGCCCTGCGCGAGCTGCCCGCGCGTTCGATGCGTCTGCTGGAGGTGTGGCGAGGGGCGGCCGCGAAAGAGCCGCGCGAGAGCGCGCGCGCCTGGGACGCGGGCCTGGCCGAGGAGGCGCTGCGCGGGGTCGACGAGCCGCGCCTGGCGCCGGACGAAGCCGCCCTGCGCCCGCCGCAACTGGGCGACGGCCTGCTGGCCGGCGAGGAGGCCGCGCTGGCCAGGCCGGAGGCCCGGCCCGCGCCGCCGACCGGCCTGACGCGCCAGGAAATGCTCGTCATCGAGCACGCCGTGGTGGCGGACAACGTGGGTATCCCGCGGCGCGTTCGCGTCCCCGGCGTGGAGCGCGTCGAGGAGGCGGACGTTTCCTTCATCATGCCTCCGGCGGCGGGCGCGGGGGCGGCCCTGGCCGCCGTGGCGCCGCCGTCCGCCGCGACGGGCGCGGCGTCCGCCGGTCCCGTGGCGGGCGGAACCACCGGCGGCGTGGGCGTGGTCGCCATCGGGGAGGAGCGGGCGGAGTCCGGCGCGGGGCTCTATCCCGAGCCGCGCGAGGAGATCACTTCGCTCCAGCCGGTCGAGGACCTGCTGACGGTCGACATCACCGTTTTCGAATCCCTGCGGGACATCAGGTACGGCTACTTCCGCATGGTCATCCGGCGCATCGGGCCGGAGGCGCTGCCCGTGATGCCCAAGGACGTGGCGCTCGTGCAGGACGGCTCGGCCAGCATGACGGAACAGCGGCTGTACTTCTGCCGCGAGGGCATGATCCGCGCCCTGGACCAGATCGGCCCGGACGACCGCTTCAACGTGGTCGGGTTCAAGGACGACGTGCAATGGTGCTTCCGGGACTGGGCGGCGAACAACCCGGAGCGGCGGGCCGAAGCCCGGGCTTTCATCCAGGCGCTGCAGTCGTCGGGCGAGACCGACATCTTCGCTTCGACGAAGGCCCTGCTGAGCCTGAAGCGCGACGCGACGCGGCCGGTGGTGGTCGTGCTGGTGACCGACGGCCGCCCCACGACGGGCCTGACCGACAGCTCGGACATCATCGCGCAGTTCACCAGGGCCAACGCCGGCGAGATGGCCCTGTTCACGATGGGCACCGTCCAGACCGCCAACGCCTACCTGCTCGACCTGCTGGCCTACTGCAACGGCGGCGGTTCCCTGGTGGTGACGCGGGGCCGGTGGGATATTCCGGACGCGCTGGAACGCGTCGCGAGCGAGACGTCGCGGCCGGTGTTGCACGACATCGGCTTCCGCTTCGCCGAGGGCGGCGGCTGCGAGGTCTTCCCCGCGGCCACGGGCAACCTGTACCTCGACCGCACGCTCGTGCTGCTCGGGCGCTACCCGCGCGGAACCGAAAGCGTTCTCTTCCAGGCCGTGGGCAGGGGACGCGACGCGGTTTGCGACATGATCTTCGACGTGGGCCTGCGCGGGGCCGCGCGCAGCCGGGACGAGGACTTGCGGGCCGAGTGGGCCAGGCAGAAGCTGTATCACCTGATCGGCGCCCACGCGCGCGGCGGACAGCCCGAGCTGCTGGACGAAATCCGGGCCACCGCCCGCGCCTACGGTATTGACGTGCCCTATCGGCGTGAAGTATTACCGTGACGACGATGGGCGACAGGCAGGCACCGGACCTCGATCGAATGCGTCACAGCGCGGCGCACGTGATGGCCGCGGCGGTCTGCCGCCTGTTCAGGGACGTCAGGCTGGACATCGGCCCGGCGACCGAAGACGGCTTCTACTACGACTTCGACCTGCCCGAGCGGCTGAGCCCCGAGCATTTCCCGGACATCGAAGCGGAGATGGCGCGCATCGTCGCCGCGGACCTGCCGTTCGAGCGCCTTGCCGTCACCCGCGCCGAGGCCGAGCGGCGGCTGCGGGCGGGCGGCCAGACCTACAAGCTGGAGCGGCTGCGGGAGATTCCCCCGGAAGAGGAGATAACCTTCTACCGCTGCGGCGACTTCGAGGACATGTGCCGCGGCCCGCACCTCGCTTCGACCGGCGCGGTCGGCGCCTTCAAGCTGGTCTCCGTTTCGGGCTCCTACTTCCACGGCATCGAGACCAATCCCATGCTGCAGCGCGTCTACGGCGTCGCCGAGGCCAGCGCCGCGGCCGTGGAGGAGCGCCTGGCGCGCATGGAAGAGGCGCGCCGGCGCGACCATCGCCGGCTGGGCCGCGAGCTGGACCTGTTCAGCCTGCAGGACGAGGTCGGGCCGGGGCTCGTGCTCTGGCATCCGAAGGGCGCGCGCGTGCGGGCCGTGATCGAGGAATTCTGGCGCCGGCGCCACTTCGAGGCGGGCTACGAGCTGCTGTATACGCCGCACATCGGCCGCGGCACGCTCTGGGAGACCTCCGGCCACCTCGGTTTCTACAAGGAAAACATGTATTCGCCGATGGACATTGACGGCAACGCGTACTTCGCGAAGCCCATGAACTGTCCGTTCCATATCCAGGTCTACAAGCGGCGCAGGTATTCCTACCGCGAGCTGCCCCTGCGCTGGGCCGAGCTGGGCACGGTGTACCGCTACGAGAAGAGCGGCGTGCTGCAGGGCCTGCTGCGCGTGCGCGGGTTCACCCAGGACGACGCGCACATCTTCTGCACGCCGGACCAGGTCGAATCCGAGGTCGCGGACACGGTGCGCTTCGCCCGGCGCATGCTCCGGGCGTTCGGGTTCGCGGAGATTTCGGCCTACCTCTCCACCAGGCCGGCCCGGGCCGTGGGCGAGACGGCGCGCTGGGAGCAGGCCACCGCTTCCCTGCGCGGCGCGCTCGACGGCGAGGGCATGCCCTATCACGTGGACGAGGGCGGCGGCGCGTTCTACGGGCCGAAGATCGACCTCAAGATCCGGGACGCCATCGGCCGCGAGTGGCAGCTCAGCACCATCCAGTTCGATTTCAACGAGCCGGAGCGCTTCGGCCTGTCCTTCGTGGGGGCCGACGGCGGCGAGCACCGCCCGTACATGGTGCACCGCGCGCTGCTCGGCAGCCTGGAGCGCTTCTTCGCCATTCTCATCGAGCATCACGCGGGGGCTTTCCCGCTGTGGCTGGCCCCCGAGCAGGCGCGGGTGTTGCCGCTCACGGAGAAGCAGGCGGACTACGCCGAATCCGTGGCCGGCGCGCTGGGCGAACGGGACGTGCGGGTGAAGGTGGACGGGCGATCGGAGAAAGTGGGCGCCAAGATCCGCGACGCGCAGATCGAGAAGGTGCCCTACATGCTGATCGTCGGCCCGCGCGAGGTTGAACAGGGAACGGTGTCGGTGCGCAGCCGGACGGAAGGCGACCGGGGGGCGATGACCGTTGACGCCCTCGCGGCCCTGCTGGCCGCCGAGAACGTTCCCCGGGAGTAGACAGTAGAAAGGAGTATATGGCGCCGTATCCAGACCGAGCGAGATCACAGAGTCGGACGTTTGTCAGGGTGAACCACAACATACGGGTGCCGGAGGTGCGCTGCATCGACGCGGACGGCAACATGGTGGGCGTGATTGCCACGCGCGAGGCCCGGTCGCTGGCGGAACAGCGCGGGCTCGATCTCGTGGAGGTGTCGCCCAATGCCGAGCCGCCCGTGTGCCGGATCATGGATTTCGGGAAGTACCGGTACGAGGAAAGCCGCAAGCAGCGCGAGGCCCGGCGGCACCATCACAGCCACGCCATCAAGGAAATAAAGTTCCGGGCCAACGTGGCGGAGCACGACTACCAGACCAAGGTCGGCCACCTGAAGGAATTCCTGCGGAAAGGCTACAAGGTCAAGGTGTCGCTGATGTTCCGCGGCCGCGAGAACGCCCACCGCGAGCTGGGTTTCGAGCTGGTCAACCGCGTGCTCAAGGACTGCGGCGACGGCGGCAGCGTGGACCAGCCGCCGCGGCTCATGGGCCGCACCATCATCGCCATGCTCTCGGGCCGGCCGTCCCGGAATTGAACCGCAAAAAAAGACTGGACGGAGGCGGGCGCGGCCACTAGTCTTCCCGCCTTTGATGCCCGCGACGGCGCGCGCGCGTGCGCGCGCGCGGAGCGGCCGGAGAAGACAGCGTGCCCAAACAGAAGACCAAGAAGGCGGCGGCGAAGCGGTTCAAACGCACGGCCGGCGGCAAGATCCGCTACGGGAAGGCCGGGGCGAGCCATCTGCTGTCGTCGAAAACGCGCAAGCGCAAACGCGGCCTGCGCAGCAGGCGGGTGCTGAGCGCGGTGGAAGCCAGGCGCGTCGAGCCCCTGCTGGCCAGATGATTTCTTCGGGAGGTTGACCGATGCCCAGAGCGACCAATGCGCCGGCTTCGCGGCGCAGGCGAAAACGCCGCCTGGCCCTGGCGAAGGGGTTCCGGGGCGGCCGCAGCAAGCTCTTCCGCCAGGCCACGGAGGCGGTGGACCGCGCCATGCGCATGGCCACCGAGCACCGCAAGCAGAAGAAGCGCACTTACCGCGCGCTGTGGATAGCGCGGCTTTCGGCCGCCTGCCGCGAGCGCGGTCTTTCGTACAGCCGCTTTACCGAAGGCCTGCGCCGCAGGAGCGTGGGCCTCAACCGCAAGATGCTTTCCGAGATCGCCATCCACGATCCGGAAGGCTTTGGCAGGATCGTCGAAATCGCGAAGGCGGGCCTTTCGTAAATCGCTTCGCGTGGAGAAAGGCCATCTTTCGGGATGGCCTTTTTTTGTTGCCATGGACGCCGAAGGACTGCGGAGGATGAAGGATGAGGCGCAGGCCGCCTGCGCCGCCGCGGCGGACCTCGCCGCCCTGGAACAGGTGCGCGTCAGGTACCTGGGGCGGCAGGGGCTGCTGCGCGACATCACGCCGGCTTTGAAGACGGCGCCGGCCGAACAGCGGGCGGAGCTGGGACGGCTCGCCAACGCGCTCAAGACCGCGCTGGCGGAAGCCCTGGCGGCGCGCCGCGCCGCGCTCGCGGCGGGCGCGGCGGGCGCGTCCGGGCCGCGGTTCGACTGCAGCCTGCCGGGACGCTGGCACCGGCCGGGAACGCTGCATCCGGTGTCGCGCGTGATCGCCGATACGGCCGCGATCTTCCGCACCATGGGCTTCACCGTGGCCGACGGCCCCGACGTGGAAACCGGCTATCACAACTTCGAGGCGCTCAACACGCCGCCGCACCATCCTTCGCTCGACGCGACGGACACCTTCTGGCTGGCCAGCGGCGAGCTGCTGCGCACGCAGACCTCGCCCGTGCAGATCCGCGTCATGGAAAGCCGCCGCCCGCCCGTGCGCGTCATCACGCCCGGCCGCTGCTACCGCCGCGACACCACCGACGCCACGCACAGCGCGAACTTCCACCAGATCGAGGGGCTGGTCGTGGACCGCGACGTCTCGCTGGCGGACCTGAAGGGCACGCTGGCGCATTTCGCGCACCTCATGATGGGCCCGCGCGTAAAGGTGCGCTTCCGGCCGCATTTCTTCCCCTTCACGGAACCCAGCGTGGAATACGACTTCTCCTGCCACGTGTGCGGCGGCGGCGGCTGCCGCGTGTGCAAGGACAGCGGCTGGATCGAGATCGCCGGCGCGGGCATGGTGGATCCGCGCGTCTTCATGAAGGTGGGCTATGATCCCGAGGAGTTCACCGGCTTCGCCTTCGGCATGGGCGTGGAGCGCATGGCCATGATCAAGTACGGCATCACGGACATCCGCACCCTCTACGAGAACGACGTGCGGTTTCTGGAGCAGTTCCGGTGAAAGTCCCGATCGCGTGGCTCAGGGAATGCGTCGACTTCGACGCGACCCCCGGGGCGCTGGCCGAGGCGCTGACCATGTCCGGCATGGAAGTGGAGGGGATCGTCGCGGAGAAGCGCGCCCCGGACGGCGTCGTGGCCGCCCGCATCGTGGCGGTGACGCCGCATCCCGACGCGGACCGCCTGCGCCTCTGCCGGGTGGACGACGGCCGCGGCGAGGTCGAAGTCGTATGCGGCGCGGACAACGCGGCGCCGGGCGTCACGGCGCCGCTGGCGCGGCCGGGGGCTTCGCTCGCGGACGGAACGGTCGTGAGGGAAAGCGCGATCCGCGGCCGCGCGTCGGCCGGCATGCTCTGCGCCGAGGACGAGCTCGGGCTTTCCGACGACCATTCCGGCATCATGATCCTGCCCGACGGCGTCAGGCCGGGAACGCCCCTGGCGGAAGTCCTGGGGCCGCCCGACACCGTCCTGGAGGTCGAGGTCACCTGGAACCGGCCGGACTGCCTGAGCATCATGGGCGTCGCGCGCGAGGTGGGCGCCATCTTCCGCCGGCCGGTCAGGCGTCCGGACGTGTCGTTCGCGGAAGAGGGCGGGCCGGCGGCCGCGCTGGCCGCGGTCAGGGTGGAGGATCCGGCGGGGTGCCCGCGGTACACGGCCCGTGTTCTGACCGGCGTGCGCGTTGCGCCGTCGCCATGGTGGCTGCGGCGCCGCCTGCTGCAGTGCGGCGTGCGTCCGATCAACAACGTCGTGGACGTGACCAACTACGTGCTTCTGGAATGCGGGCATCCGCTGCACGCTTTCGATCGCGAGCGGCTGGAGGGCCGCGCGGTGGTCGTGCGGCGCGGGCGGCCGGGCGAGATCATGGCGACCATCGACGGAGCGCGGCGCAAGGTGGAAGGCCTGCTGGTGATCGCCGACGCGGCCGGGCCCGTGGCCGTGGCGGGCGTCATGGGGGGGATGAAGAGCGAGATCCGCCCCGCGACTTCCGCCGTGCTGATCGAGAGCGCCCGCTTCCATCCGCCCGCCATCCGCGCGGCGTCGTCGGCGCTGGGGCTGAGCACGGAATCGTCGTATCGTTTCGAGCGCGGCGTGGACGGCGAGGGCGTGGACTGGGCGAGCCGCCGGGCGGCGGCGCTGATGCTGCGGACGGCGGGCGGGAGCGCGGCGCGCGGCGTCATCGATCTGTACGCCGGGCCGCCGGCGCCGCGGAGAGTGACGTGCCGTTTCGCGCGCGTGCGGTCGCTGCTGGGCATGGAGGTGCCGGCGGACGAGATCGTGGACATTCTGTCCGCGCTGGGCATGGGCGTGGCCGGGCGCACCGCGGCGGCCTGCGAAGTCGTCGCGCCCGGCTACCGGCCGGACATCGAGCTGGAGGCCGATCTGATCGAAGAGGTCGCGCGGCTGCACGGCCTGGACCGGGTTCCGGCGCCGATGCCGGCGTGCCGCGTGGCGCCGGGCGGGCCCGACGAGCAGGAGGCCCGGGCCCTGGATGGTTTACGCGCCGACCTCGCGGCGCTGGGCCTCAGCGAAATCATGAACTACAGCTTCGTGTCCGCGGACCTTCTGAAAACGGTCCCGGCGGGCGACCCGGCGACGCGGGTGGAGCTGCCCAACCCGGTCAACCGCGACCAGTCGGTCCTGCGCGACTCGCTGTTGCCGCAGATGGCGGCGACCGTCGGGCGGAACGTGTCGCGCCAGTCGTGCGATCTGGGCCTGTTCGAGATCGGCCGCACGTTCGCGCGCAAGGCGGACGGCACGACCGCCGAGAAGACGCGCGTGGCGCTGGGCCTGCTGGGGCGGCCCGCCCGGATCGGGATGCCCGGCCGCGGCGCCGCGACCGGAGAAGAAACGTTCCTGGAATTGAAAGGCCTCATCGAGGGCCTGTGCGTCTGCCGGCGCCTGGGCCCTCTGCAGGTGGAAAGCGTCGCGTTTCCCGCGCTTGAGGACGGCTGGGCGGTGGCTCTCCGCGCCGCCGGCGCGGTTATCGGCATGGCCGGCCTGCTGCGCGAGGACATCGCGCGCGAGTGGCGCCTGCCGGGGCCGGCCGGGCTCGCCGAGCTGGACGTGGCGGCCCTGCTGGCGGGCGCTTTCGACGTTCCGGTCTGCCGTCCGGTGCCGCTCTACCCCGCGGTGGCGCGGGACATCGCGCTGGTGGTGGACGAGAGCGTCACGCACGCCCGCGTGCTCGAGGCCATCGCCGCGGGCGCCCCCAAGGAGTTGACACAAGCCTGTCTGTTTGATACATTCCGTAGTGAGGGTATCGGCAAGGACAAGAAGAGCCTGGCCTATTCCCTCGTGTACAGGGCAATGGACCGTACCTTGACGGATGAGGATGCGAACGCGTATCATGAAGCCGTCAAGAACGTGTTGCGCAAGAAGCTGAACGCACAAATCAGAGAGGGTTAGCTCCGGCATCCGATGAGACGAACGGGCCGGGTTGTGAGAAACCCATGATCCTGTGGATGAGAGATCGATTACCTGCTGCGACGTTCCCCGTCGGGGAGGCGACGCCGCGTTTGTTCGCTCGCGATGATTGCGGGGCGTTGATGAGCGCCGACGGGATGCTGTTCCGCCGGCACGGCGCGCCGTTCCGGGAAAGACGGGTAAGAGGATCGCCCCCAGGGAAAAATACCCTGCCTTGTTCGTTAATAGGCTGAAATCTCTGACCCAGTAATCACATACAGGGGAGCTCGAACGCCGCGCGGCCCGAAGGCCCCTTCGGGGGGACTCGGAAAGCGTGGGATAGAGCACCCACCTCGTTCGCGAGGTTCAGAGATGATGGCCTCTACGGCAGATGGCGGGGTATTTTTCCCTCGGGGAGACCTCGTTGGATCTGTTCGAGCAGCAGTCGCCGCCCGGGGAACAGGCGGGTCCTCCCCCCCTGGCGGTGCGCATGCGGCCCCGCAACCTGGACGAGATTCTCGGCCAGGACCACATCCTTGGCCCCGGCAGGCTTCTGCGCCGGGCGGTTGAGGCGGACCGGCTCGGCAGCATCATCCTCTACGGCCCGCCGGGCAGCGGCAAGACTTCCCTGGCCGAGGTTATCGCCGCGGTAACGCGCCGCCGTTTCGAGCGCGCCAGCGGGGTTACGGCCAACGCCGCGCTGCTGCGCGCGCTCTTCCGCAAGGCCCGGCACGCCCGCGACGTCGAGGGCGCGGGCACGATCCTGTTCCTGGACGAGATTCATCGCTTCAACAAGGCCCAGCAGGATCTGCTGCTGCCGCACGTGGAGGAAGGCACGGTCACGCTGATCGGCGCCACGACCCACAACCCCATGTTCTTCATCAACAGCCCGCTCACTTCGCGCTCGCTGGTTTTCGAGCTGCGCGCGCTGGACGAGGCCGCGGTGCGCGAACTGCTGCGGCGCGCGGTGACCGATCCCCGCGGACTGGCGGACCGGCGCGTGGTCCTGGAGGACGAGGCGGCGGCGCACCTGGCCGGCATGTGCGAGGGCGACGCGAGGCGGGCGCTGAACGCGCTGGAGATCGCGGCCCTGACCACCGCCGCCGGCGCCGACGGCCGGATCGTGATTACCCGCCGGGCGGCGGAAGACTCGATTCAGAAGAAGGCGGTGGTGTACGACCACGACGAGAACGGGCACTACGACACGATTTCGGCCTTCATCAAGAGCGTGAGGGGCTCGGATCCGCACGCGGCGGTCTACTGGCTGGCCAAGATGCTGTACGCCGGCGAGGACCCGCGTTTCATCGCGCGGCGGCTGGTGATCCTGGCGTCGGAGGACATCGGCAACGCCGACCCGCGGGGCCTGACCGTGGCCGTGGCGGCCATGCACGCCGCGGAGTTCGTGGGCATGCCCGAGGCGCAGTTGATTCTATCGCAGGCCACGACCTACCTGGCCACGGCGCCGAAAAGCAACGCGTCCTGCCTGGCGGTGGAGGCGGCGACGCGCGACGTGGCCGAGGGCCGCGCGCTGGCCGTTCCCGCGCACCTGAAAAACGTGCGCCTGCGCGCCGCCGGGGAGGCGGGCGGCGGGCGCGAGCCGGAATACCGCTATCCGCACGACTACGCGGGGCATTTCGTGGACCAGGAATACGCGCCGGACGTGGCGCGCTACTACAGGCCTTCCGGCGAGGGCTACGAAGAGGTGATCGCCAAGCGCATGGCGCGCTGGGAAGAGAAGGCCGCGGCGGCGCGGCGGGCGCGGGAGCGCCGGGAGGGCGCAGAACAATGACCGCCGCCGGCGCGGAGAAGACGGAACGGGAGGCGCTGCGGGCGGCGAAGGCGGCGGTGCGCCGCGAAGCCGAAGCGCGGCGGCGGCGCCTGGCGCCGGACGAAGCCCTGCGGCTGAGCGGAATGGCGCAGGCGCGCGTCACGGCCCTGCCCGAGTTCGAGGCCGCGGGGCTGGTGTGCTGCTATCTCGCCTTGCGCGGCGAAACGGACACGGCCCTGATAATCGCGGCGTGCCGGGAACGGGGCATCGGCCTGTGCGTGCCGGCGCGCCGGCCGGAGGGGACGTACGGTCTGGCGCGGCTGCGGCCGGATACGCGCCTGACGCGCGGCCCGCTGGGCGTGGCCGAGCCGGAGGACAGGGAGTGGGTGGCCCTGGAAGAGGTCGCGCTGGCCGTTGTGCCCGGCGTGGCCTTCGACCTGCGCGGCGGCCGGGTCGGGCGGGGCGGGGGGCATATCGACCGCCTGCTGGCCGCGGATACGGGCGGCAAGCTCTTTGCGGTGGGACTGGCGTTCGAGTGTCAGGTCTTCGAGCGCGTTCCCGTGGCGGAACACGATCGCCGCATGCAGGCGGTCGTGACGGAGTCAAGAACCATTCGGAGCGCTGCTCCGTTCGGGAAAGGGAGGTGAAGGGATGAATACGGCAGCCGTGGCGGCAATCACGGGAATCATCGCGCTGTGCGCGGGGTATCTCGTGCGGTGGTGGTTGAGCAAGGTCTCCGTGGACAGTAGCGAGGCGCGCGCGAAGCAGGCGCTCGCCGAGGCCAGGCGCGAAGCGGAGACGATGCGGAAGGAAGCGCAGATACACACCAAGGCCGAGGCCATCAAGCTCCGCGAAACCTTCGACAAGACCACGGAGGCGCGGCGCAAGGAGCTGGCCGATCTGGAAGCGCGCCTGGCGGAACGGGAAGCCAACCTGGACCGCAAGGTGGCCATGCTCGACAAGAAGGACCGCGCGCTGGAAGAACGCGCGGCCGAAGTCGAGAAGCGCACGGCGGATCTGGCCGAGGCCCGCGCGCGCGTCGCGAAGCAGGAAGCGGAGCAGCGCGACGCCCTGCAGCGCGTCGCGGGCATGAGCCGCGACCAGGCGCGCCAGGCGCTCATGGAGCGCGTGGAAAAGGAGATTCAGAGCGAAGTGGGCGGGTTCATCCGGCGGCGCCAGGAGCAGGCGAAGGAGACGGCCGAGCGCGACGCGCGGGAGATCGTGGCGCTGGCCATCGAGCGCTACGCCGTCTCGCACGCCAGCGAGATGATGACCAGCACCGTGGCCCTGCCCAGCGACGACATGAAAGGGCGCATCATCGGCCGGGAGGGCCGCAACATCCGCGCCCTGGAAGCGGCCACCGGGGTGAACGTGCTCATCGACGACACGCCGGAGGCCGTCGTCATCTCCGGCTTCGATCCGGTGCGGCGCGAGATCGCGCGCCAGTCGCTGGAGCGCCTCATCGCGGACGGGCGCATCCACCCCGCGCGGATCGAAGAAGTCGTGGCCAAGGCGACGGAAAGCATGGACGAGAGCATGCGCAAAGCCGGCGAGGAGGCGGCCTTCATGGCCGGCGTGGAAAACGTCAGCCCGGAGCTGATCCGCATGCTGGGCCGCCTGAAGTACCGGACCAGCTACACGCAGAACGTGCTGCAGCACTGCATCGAGGTGTCGCACCTCATGGGCGTGATGGCCGGCGAGCTCAACCTGGACGTCTCGTTGGCGAAGCGCATCGGGCTGTTTCACGACATCGGAAAATCGATGGACCACGAGGTCGAGGGCGGTCACGCCGTGATCGGCGCCGACGTGCTGCGGCGGCACAGCGAGCCGCAGCTCCTGATCAACGCGGTGGCGGCGCACCACGAGGAGGTCGAGGCGGAGAGCATCTACGCCCTCCTGGCCGCGGCGGCGGACGCGATCTCCAGCTCGCGCGTGGGCGCGCGGTCGGAGACCACCGACATCTACGTCAAGCGCCTCGAGCACCTGGAATCCATCGCCAACGGGTTCGACGGCGTGGAGCGCAGCTACGCGATCCAGGCCGGGCGCGAGGTGCGCGTCATCGTCGCGCCGCAGAAGATCGACGACAACGGCGCGGTGGTGCTCGCGCGGGACATCAGCAAGAAGATCGAGGCGGAGCTGCAGTATCCGGGCCAGATCAAGGTCATCGTGATCCGCGAAACGCGCTGCGTGGAATACGCGCGCTGATCCGCGGGATGAAAGACCGGCGCGCGTAATCGGGGACAAACCATGGACATGAAAGTGCTGGCGGTGGGGGATATCGTGGGCGAGCCCGGCCGGGCCTTGTTCGCCCGCGTGGCCGGGCGCCTGAAGGCGGCCGGCAAGGTGGACGCAATCGTGGCCAACGCCGAGAACGCGGCCGGGGGAAGGGGCGTCACGGCGCGGCTGGCCGCGGACCTGCTCGCGGCGGGCGCCGACGTTCTGACCCTGGGCGACCACGCCTGGGATCAGAAGGAAACGCGCGGGCTGCTTGACCAGGAGCCGCGCCTGATCCGTCCGGCGAACTTCGCGCCGGGCTGTCCGGGGCGCGGCTGGACGAAGGTCGAGACGGCCAGGGGCGCCCTGACGGTTGTGAACCTCATGGGGCGCGTTTTCATGAGTGCCTGCGACAGCCCGTTCCGGACCGTGGACGCGCTTCTGGCGGACGGGCGCCTGCGGGGCCCGCTGCTGGTGGACATGCACGCCGAGGCCACCTCGGAAAAGATCGTCATCGGGCGCTATCTGGACGGGCGCGTCAGCGCCGTGGTCGGAACGCATACCCACGTTCAGACCAGCGACGAGCACATCCTGCCCAGGGGAACCGCGTATATTACCGACCTGGGCATGACCGGCGCCCTTGACTCGGCTCTCGGCCGGGACCTGAATTCGGTGCTTTCCGTGTTTCTTACGGGCATGCCGGAGCGTTTCAAGGTGGCCGCGGGCGACGCGGTGCTGGAAGGCGCGCTGATCACGCTTGACGCCGCCACGGGCCGGGCGAAGAAGATCGCCCGCGTGCGGGAAAGGGAGTAAGCGGGCGGATGCGGCGGGAGCGGCGTGCGTTCCCCGCCGGAGACGGGGAGGGAAGGGGTGCCGGACGTGACCAAGGTCTACACGGTGACCGAGCTGACGCGCCTGATCAAGGGCACGCTTGAGCGCGCGGTGGGCGAGGTGTGGGTGGAAGGCGAGCTGTCGAACGTGCGGCGGCCCGCGTCGGGCCATCTCTACTTCACGATCAAGGACGCCGGGTCGCAGCTCAGCGCCGTGATGTTCCGGGGCGCGCGCGGCGGGCTGAAGTTCGAGCCGGCCGACGGGTTGGCCGTGCGGGCTTCCGGCGAGATCACCGTCTACGAGCCTTACGGCAATTACCAGATCGTCGTCCGGCGCATGGAGCAGAGCGGCCTGGGCGCGCTGCAGGCGCGTTTCGAGGCGCTGAAGGAGAAACTGCGCGCGGAAGGGCTGTTCGCGGCGGAGCGCAAGAAACCCATGCCGCTGTTGCCGCAGCACGTGGGCGTGGTGACCTCCGAGACCGGCGCGGCGCTGCGCGATATCCTCAACGTCGTGACGCGGCGCTTCCCGAACCTGCACCTGGTACTGGCGCCGGTGCGCGTGCAGGGGGAGGGGGCGGCGGCCGAGATTGCCGCGGCCATCGACCTGCTCAACCGGCGGGGGGGGCTGGACGTGATGATCGTCGGCCGCGGCGGGGGGAGCCTGGAGGATCTGTGGTGTTTCAACGAGGAAAGCGTGGCGCGGGCCATCGCGCGTTCCGCGATTCCGGTGATTTCGGCCGTGGGCCACGAGATCGACTTCACGATCAGCGATTTCGTCGCGGACCTGCGCGCGCCCACGCCGTCGGCCGCGGCCGAGCTGGTGGTGGGCACCAAGGAGGCGTTCGAGGGCCGGTTGAGCGAGCTGGCGCGGCTGATCCGGCGCGCGGCCGTGGAGACGGGACTGAGGGCGCGCAACCGCCTGCTGGCCGCGGAGCGAAGCTACGTCTTCCGGGAGCCCGGCAATCTGGTGCGGCGCTTCGAAGACCGCCTGGAGCGGCTGGGCCTGAGCATGGCGCACAGCGCGACGGGCCGGCTGCGGACCGCGCAGCAGCGCGTGGACGACGGCGGCCTGCGGCTGGGCCATGCCTGCGCGCTCGCGCGCCAGGCGCGCGCGCAGAACGTGAACCGGCTGGCGTCGCAGCTCAAGGCCCTGGATCCCCTGGCGGTCCTGGCGCGCGGCTACAGCGTGACCTGCGACGCCTCGGGCAAAGCCGTGACCGACGCGGCGGCGGTGTCAAGCGGTGACCGCCTCCTCACGCGCCTGGCCCGGGGCCGCATCGAATCCGAAGTCACCGCGACACGGCGCTGAACCGCCGCGGCCCGCGCGAACCCAAGCGAGAGGGAACGCGCCCGCAGTCGCCGCGGGATGTTGCGGGCCTGAGATGGTGACGATTTCCGCGGAAATGTCATGCGGGAAGGGGTGGCGGCGTGAAGGAGGAAGTCCCAGGTTTGCGGAGATCGGCAGGCTCCGCCGCCTCCGCGAAGGGACCAAGCCACGGGTAGCTGCCGGTCCCGGAAGTGGTCGGCAGGCACACGAGCCCGACCTGCCGCGGCGGCAGTTTGTCCGGCCCGAAAAACTCGCCCACCGGCCTGGTCTCCCGCGCCAGCGCAGCCACGAACTTGGCCGCGTCCAGGGCACTGCCGCCGCCAATGCCGATCACGGCGTCCGGACGGAAGGATCGGGCGGCGGCGCGCGCCTCATCGAGCATACGGACGGTCGGTTCGACCGCGATCGCGTCGTGAACGGCCACTTCGGCCCCGCCCTCGCGGAATGCGGCGGCAACCGGCGCCACGAGCGCCCGCAGCGGCGGGCTGGTGACGACAAAGATCCGCCGGTGTCCCCGCCGAAGCGCGCCGGCGACGCAGGCCTCGGCAGCCTGTTCGCCGATGACGATGCGCGGCGGCTGCATCAGGGCAATAGTTCGCACGGGGTCCTCCAATCGTCACCTGTTGCTTCCTCGATATGGCATATGTCAACACGAGAACCGATAGCCGGCGCGGCGAGAGAGATCAACCGGAGCCGTCGGGGCCGGGTCTCCGCGTTGCGCAATGGGGCATCGCGGCCATTCAGGGCTTGAGTGCGGCCGATAGTGTGGTAGAGATGTGACGTGGCGGGGCGTGGAATCGGGAGTCCGCGGGGGAGGAGAAGGGAAGAACGGGATGAGCGTCATGGAGTCGACAAGAGGACGCGCGGCATGGACGGGCGGAATCGGTATGGCGGCGCTGCTTGGCGCGGCGTTTGCGCTTGCGCCGGCGTGGGCGCAGACCGGGGCGCCGGTTTCCGCGGACGAGGGTGACGAGGGCGGGGAGCAGGCGTCAAGCCAGGTTGAGGGCGCGGCCGCGGGCGACGCCGTCGCGGCGGAAGCAACGGGCGCGGGCGAAGCGGCGGGCGGCGCGCCGTCCGCGATCGCCACGGGGCCGGACGGCGAGGTATACGTCACGATCAGCAACAGCCCCCGGGTGCTGGGATACGGTCCGGCGGGTCAGCCGCTGGGCGGATGGGACATAGCCGCCGGCGTGCCCGGAGACATCGCGGCCGGCCCCGGCGGCGACGTCTATGTGACGATCAACAACGGCCACCGCGTGGTCAGATACGCGCCGGGCGGCCGGGTGCTGTCCGGATGGGCGGTGGAAGGCGGCGCGCCGCTGGCGCAATGGGAGGTCACGGCGGGGCAATAGGGGCGGGGCAGGGCGGCGCAGGGACGGGCGCAAGGCCCCGCAGGGGCCGGTACCGGCCTTCGTGTTTGCGGCGCCGGTTGAAAAAACGGACGAGCCAGTAAAAGGAAAAAACGCAACATGAGCGTCGCATGCAACAACAGGAAACTCGTTGACTGGGTTGCCGAAGTCCGGGCCATGGTTGCGCCGGACAAGGTGGTCTGGTGCGACGGCTCCAAGGCCGAGTACGATGCCATGATCGGGATCATGGTCGACGCCGGCGCGGGCACGCCGCTGAAGAAGCGTCGCAACAGCTACCTGTTCCGCAGCCATCCCAGCGACGTGGCGCGGGTCGAAGACCGCACGTACATCGCCTCGCGGACGCGGGAGGAAGCCGGGCCCACCAACAACTGGATCGATCCGGTCGAGCTGAAAAAGACCCTGCGCGGGCTGTACGACGGCTGCATGCGGGGCCGCACCATGTACGTCATTCCCTTCAGCATGGGGCCCATCGGCTCGCCCATCTCGAAGATCGGCGTCGAGATCACCGACTCGCCTTACGTCGTGGTGAACATGCACATCATGACGCGCGTGGGCGACGAAGTGATCAGCGCGCTCGGCGGGAACGGCGAGTTCATTCCCTGCCTGCACTCCGTGGGCGCGCCGCTGCAGCCGGGCCAGAAGGACGTCCCCTGGCCCTGCGCGCCGATCGAGAAGAAGTACATTGCCCATTTCCCGGAAGAGAACCTGATCTGGTCCTACGGCTCCGGCTACGGCGGCAACGCCCTGCTGGGCAAAAAGTGCCTGGCGCTGCGCATCGCCTCCACCATGGCCCGTCGCGAGGGCTGGATGGCGGAGCACATGCTGATCCTGCGCCTGACCAATCCCCAGGGCCGGCGCTTCCACATGGCCGCCGCGTTTCCCAGCGCCTGCGGCAAGACCAACCTGGCCATGCTCCAGCCCACCATTCCGGGCTGGAAGTGCGAGTGCGTCGGCGACGACATCGCCTGGATGAAGATCAGGCCGGACGGGCGCCTGCACGCCATCAACCCGGAATCCGGTTTCTTCGGGGTCGCCCCGGGCACGAGCTACAGGTCGAATCCCATGGCGATGGAGACGATCAAGTCCAACTCCATCTTCACCAACTGCGTTCTGACCGACGACGGCGACATCTGGTGGGAGGAGATGGGTGTTTCCTGCGGGCACGGCATCGACTGGAAGGGCAACGACTGGACGCCCGACAAGAAGGACGCCGACGGCAAGCCCGTCAAGGGCGCCCATCCCAACGCGCGTTTCACGACTCCGGCGCGGCAGTGCCCGGTGATCTGCCCGGACTGGGAGGATCCCGACGGCGTGCCGATCGATATCTTCGTGTTCGGCGGCCGCCGCACGAAGCTCGTGCCGCTGGTGACGCAGGCTTTCGACTGGGACCACGGCGTGTACATGGGCGCCACGGCCGCTTCGGAGGCCACCGCCGCGGCGCTGGACGTCAAGGGCTCGATCCGCCGCGACCCCATGGCGATGCTGCCGTTCTGCGGGTACAACATCGGCGACTACTGGCAGCACTGGTTCAACATGGGCGACAGGCTCGGGGACAAGGCCCCGAAGATCTTTTACGTCAACTGGTTCCGCAAGTCCCCCGAGGGCAAGTGGCTGTGGCCTGGTTTCGGCGACAACAGCCGCGTCCTGAAATGGATGTGCGAGCGCGTGGAAGGCAAAGTCGGGGCCGTGAGAACCCCGGTCGGCTACTTGCCGCTCAAGGGCGACCTGGACGTCGGCGGCCTGGACATGACCGACGGCGTGGTGGACGAACTGCTGCGCGTCGACGTGGAAGGCTGGAAGAGCGAGGTGCCGGAGATTGAGGCCTATCTCAACACGGCGGATTCGCGTCTGCCGGCCCGCATGAAGGCGCAGCTGGCCGAATTGAAGAAGCGCGTCGGCCTGTGAGCCTGGAAAGAGCGGTTCCGCCGCGCTTGGCGCGGCCGAACCGTAGGGTGAGTCAGGCGCGGGCGGCTGCGGCCGTCTTTGCGGCTTCCGGGCGCAGGGCGTACATCGCCAGCGCGGCCGCCACCGAGGCGTTGAGCGACCCGACCCTGCCGGGTCCCCCGATGCGCACGGTGTGGTCGGCCATGTTCAGGATGAACTGACCGACGGCCTTGTCCTCGCCGCCGATCACCAGCATGAAGCGCGCGGGCGGGTCGGACGCGAGCGCGGCGAGCGTGGCGCGGCCCTGCGCGTCGAGGGCGATCAGGCTGAAGCCGCGTTCCCGGGCCAGGCGCGCGTAGTGGTTGGCCGTGCGGCAGCGCGCGATGCGCAGGTGTTCGGCCGCGCCGGCGGAGACGCGCATCACCGAAGCATAAACCTCGGGCGTGCCCCGCGTGGGCAGGCATACGCCGGAGTAGCCCAGGAATTCAGCGGTGCGCAGGATGGCGCCCAGGTTGTGTGGGTCCTCGATGTTGTCCGGCAGCAGGATGCGCTCGGCGGCGAAGACCTCATCGAGATGCGCGTAGGGGTAGGGGTCGGCGGCCAGGACGATGCCCTGGTGGTCGCGCGATCCGCAGAGCCGCGCCAGCCGCCCGTCGTCCGTTTCCTCGCAGTCGACGCGTGCCGCTTCGAGAGCCCGGCGCAGCGCGCGCATGCGCGCGTGGGGGGTCTTCCTGGCGGAAAGGAAGGCGCGGCGGACGCGGCGGCGTCCGGCGCGCAGGATCTCGTCGGCGACGTTGATTCCGTACAGGCATTCCGTGGTCATGCGGCGTGAGTACCATCGCGCGCCGGAACGGTCAAGGCGGGTTCGCCGGGCATGACAGGCTGACCTTCGGGGTTGGCTGACCTTCGGGGTTAGGTCTCTAATTAGCTAAATAACGGCTTGCGTGCTTTGACCTTCGGTGACCTTCGGGGTTAGGTCTCTAATTAGCTAAATAACGGCTTGCGTGCTGACCTTCGTGACCTTCGGGGTTAGGTCTCTAATTTGCCAAATAACGGCTTGCGGGCGGGGGTGGTTGTTGGTAGGGATGGGGGATGGCGCGTAAGCTGCGAGTGGAGTATCCGGGGGCGCTGTATCACGTCACGGCGCGGGGCAACGACCGCCAGCGGATATTTCGCAGTGACGCGGACAGGGGGCATTTGCTGGGGCTTCTGGCGGAAGGGCAGGAGCGGTACGAAGTGCGGCTGTTCGCGTACGTGCTGATGGAGACGCACTATCATCTCGTTGTCCGGACGGAGCATGCGAACCTGCACAGTTTCATGCACTACCTGAATACCGCCTACACGGTGTGGAGCAACAAGCGCAACGGCCGCAGCGGGCACCTGTTTGAAGGTCCGTACAAGGCGATTGTCATGGAGGAGGAAGGTTATCTGCTGAGTGTGAGCGGCTACGTGCACATGAACCCGGTGCGGGTGCGGGGCTGGCGCGAGAAGCCGATGGAAGAGCGTCTGGCGCGCGTCATGGACTATCCGTGGAGCAGTGTGCGGTCGTACGTGAAGGACGTGGCGGCGGTGGAAGGGATGCCGCGGATCGAGTGCGACCGGGTCTGGGGCGGGCTTGGGGCGTCAACGGCGAAGGAAGGGCGGCGGCAATACCGGAAGTACCTACGCGGATGGCTGGTGAAGGAACAGGAGGAGCGCAACAAGCCGGAAGGGAAGCGGGACGAGGCGGCTTTCAATCCGCTCGGTGAAGTGCGGATGGGCTGCGTGTTGGGCGGCGACCGTTTCAGGGACTTCGTCCAGGACCTGCTGGGACCGGACCGTGTTCTGTCCGAAGAGATCGTCGGCGCGAAACAGTGGCGCAGAGACATCTCCTTTGACAGACTGCTTGAAGCCGTGGCGGACGTGCTGCGCGCGGCGCCGGACGAACTGCGCAGACGGCGGCGGAACCACGTCCGGCGAGACGCGGCGATGTACCTGTGCCGCGAGGCGGGTGAACGGACGCTGAAGGAGATTGGCAGGATGTTCGCCGTGAAGACGGCGGCGGCGGGACACGCCGTGGCGCGAGTGAAGCGGCGGCGCGACGAAGACCGGCGGTTTGCCGCCGCGCTGGAAGAACAGCGTCGGGCGCTAATTAGCAAATTAGAGACCTAACCCCGAGCCCCCTTCCCCCCGTGAAAGCTGCCCTGATAGCCCAGCGGTTTGCCGTGGAGGGACGTCCCGTGCGCGTGGCGCCCACGGGCAACGGGAACATCAACGACACCTACCTGGCGATTTTCCGCACGACCTTTTCCGAGTTCCGCTTCATCCTGCAGCGGCTCAACAGCCAGGTCTTCAAGCGGCCGGACGACATCATGCACAACCTGAAAGTCCTGACCGAGCACGTGCACCGGCGGCTCGAGGCGGAGGCGGACGACGCCGACCGCATCTGGCAGCTGCCGCGCATCATTCCCACGCGGGACGGCGCGGACTTCCTGACCGACGAGGACGGCCACTGGTGGCGCGCGGTCACCCTGATCGCCTCCGCGGAGTCCTTCGAGCGCGTGCAGAGCCCCGAGCACGCCCACGAGGCGGGCGTGGTGCTGGGGCAGTTCCACCGTCTGATCAGCGACCTGCCGCCGGAGCGGCTGCGCGACACGCTGCCGGGTTTTCACGAGACGCCGCGCTACCTCGCGGCGCTGGACGCGGCCCTGGGCACGCCGGGGGGCGTGGAGCGGCTGCGCGGCTCGTCCGAGGCGCGGCAGTGCGAGCGCTTCATCCGGCGCCGCCGCGACTGGGCCGGCGTGCTGGAAGAGGCGCGCGCGCGCGGCGAGCTGATCGTGCGCCCGATACACGGCGACGCCAAGTTCGCGAACGTGATGATCGACGAGGACACGGGGAAGGGGACGTGTCTCATCGACCTGGACACGGTCAAGCCCGGGCTGGTGCACTACGATTTCGGCGACTGCCTGCGTTCGTGCTGCAACCCGGGCGGCGAGGAGACGCGGGACCTGGCCGAAGTCTATCTCGACACGGATTTGTGCGACGCTATAGTCAGGGGGTACATGTCTTTCGCCGGCGGCTTTCTGACCGAAGCCGACCGGCATTACCGGTTCGACGCGCTGCGGCTGCTCACTTTCGAGCTGGGGGTGCGTTTCTTCGCGGACTACATTGCCGGCGACACGTACTTCAAGACGCGCTACGAGGGCCACAACCTGCGGCGCGCGCTGGTGCAACTGAAGCTCTGCGAGAGCATCGAGACGCGCGAGCCGGCGATCCGGCGCATAATGGAGAGATACGCGTAATGCAGGCCGTACTGAAGGCTTTTCTGCGGACCAAGAACGAGCGCGATCTGCGGTCGCTGGGGAAGATCGTGACGCAAATCAACGCGCTGGATGAACAGTATGGCGGCCTGAGCGACGATCAGTTACGCGCCAAGACGGACGATCTGCGGCGCCGCGTCCAAGAGTCTCTTCGCAAAGAGCCGCTGGCCTCTCTATTGCTGGAACTGAAGCAGAGGGTGTCCCGGGCGATTGACGAGAAGGAAAAACTGCGGGTCAAACGCGGCATCGGCGCGGCATACCATAGCGTCCTGGATCCCGTTCTGCCGGAAGCCTTCGCCGTCGTGAAGAACGCGTGCCGCCGCCTGGAGGGCACTCGTTTCGAGGTCTGCGGGCACGAAATGACGTGGAACATGGTGCCCTTCGACGTGCAGCTCGTCGGCGGCATCGTGCTGCACCAGGGCAAGATCGCGGAGATGGCCACGGGCGAGGGCAAGACCCTGGTGGCCACCATGCCGCTGTATCTGAACGCCCTGGCGGGCCGCAACGTGCACCTGGTGACGACCAACGACTACCTGGCGCGCCGCGACTCGCAGTGGATGGGCCTGGTCTACCGCTTCCTGGGCGTCAGCGTGGGCTGCATCCAGAACCAGATGCACGCCGAGGAGCGGCGGCAGCAGTACGGCTGCGACATCACCTACGGCACGAACAGCGAGTTCGGCTTCGACTACCTGCGCGACAACGGCCTGGCCGGCGCTCCCGAGGACCAGGTGCAGCGCGGCTACAACTACGCCATCATCGACGAGGTGGACAGCATCCTCATCGACGAGGCGCGCACGCCGCTGATCATCTCCGGGCCGGCGCCGGTCTCCTCGCACCAGTACTTCGAGCTCAAGCCCAAGGTCGAGCGCCTGGTGCGCGAGCAGCGCGCGCTGTGCAGCCGCTTCATCCAGGAGGCGAAGGAGCACCTCGAGAAAGACGAGGTCGAGGATGCGCAGCTGCACCTCTACCAGGTCAAGCACGGCATGCCCAAGAACAAGCAGCTGCTGCACATGATCGAGGACCCCAAGGTGCGCAAGCTGCTCGAGCAGGTCGACAACCAGATGCTGACCGACATGCGCAAGGAGCAGGCGCGCGCGCTGCGGGAGGAGATGCTTTTCACGATCGACGAGCGCGGCCACGACGCCAGCCTCACCGAGAAGGGCTGCAGCGCGCTGAACCCCTCCGACCCGGAGACCTACGTGCTCCCGGACCTGATCACCGCCATGGCCGATCTTGACGCGGACGCGCGCCTCTCGCCGCAGGAGCGGCTGCGCCGCAAGCAGGAGATCCAGACCCAGTTCGCCGAGAAGAGCGAGCGCATTCACAACGTGGACCAGCTCATCCGCGCCTACTGCATCTACGAGAAGGACGTCGAGTACGTGGTCCAGAACAACCAGGTGCTGATCGTGGACGAGTTCACCGGCCGCATCCTGCCGGGGCGGCGCTGGAGCGACGGGCTGCACCAGGCGGTCGAGGCCAAGGAGGGCGTGAAGATCGAGCGCGAGACGCAGACCCTGGCCACGATCACGATCCAGAACTACTTCCGCATGTACGACAAGCTGGCGGGCATGACCGGCACGGCCATAACCGAGGCGGACGAATTCCATCACATCTACGGACTGGACGTGGTTCAGCTTGAAACCCACCGGCCGGTCCGGCGCCTGGAAGCAAACGACGTCATCTACAAAACCCAGCGCGAGAAATACAACGCCATCATCGAGGAGGTCGCGGAGCGCCACGGCCGCGGCCAGCCCATCCTCATCGGCACGGCCTCGGTGGACACCTCCGAGGTGATCAGCCGCATGCTCCGCCGCGCGGGCATTCCGCACAACGTGCTCAACGCCAAGAACCACGAGCGCGAGGCGGAGATCGTCATGCTGGCCGGGCAGCCCGGGGCGGTGACCATCGCCACGAACATGGCCGGGCGCGGCACGGACATCAAGCTGGGGCCGGGCGTGGTGCACGTCGAACGCAAGCTCGTGGAGTCGGGCCTCCGGCTCGACGACCGCGTCAACGGCGACCGACTGCGCGACCTGCTGGCGAAGGACCCCTGCGGCCTGCACGTGATCGGGTCCGAGCGCCACGAGGCGCGCCGCATCGACCGGCAGTTGCGCGGCCGCTGCGCGCGGCAGGGGGATCCGGGCTCCTCGCGCTTCTACGTGTCGCTCGAGGACGACCTCATGCGCCTCTTCGGGTCGGACCGCATCGCCGGGATCATGAGCCGGCTGGGCCTGGAGGACGGCCAGCAGCTCGAGCACCGCTGGCTGAACCGCTCGATCGAGACGGCGCAGCGTCGCGTCGAGCAGCAGAACTTCGGCATCCGCAGGCGCACGCTCGAGTACGACGACGTTACCAACAGGCAGCGCGAGGTGATCTACGGCTTCCGCGGCGAGATCGTGCGCGCCGCGAGCGTACGGGAGCAGGTCTACGACCTGTTGCGGGACGTCATCGCGACCCAGGCCGGGGCGATCGGAGCGCCGGACGACGCCGACGCGGCGGCGGCGTTCGTGGAGTGGGTGCAGTCCTCGTTCCCGGTGGCGCTGCGGGCCGACGAGGTGCGCGCCCGGGCGGGCGACCCCGAGGCGCTGGCCGCGGAGGTCTTCGGCAGGGTCAAGGCCGCCTACGAGCTCAAGATCGCCAGCGAGGACGCGCAGCGCATCACCTCGCTGGAGCGCCACCTGCTGCTGCACGCCATCGATTCGCACTGGCAGGACTACCTGCGCAGCATGGATTCCCTGCGCGAGGGGGTGGGGCTGCGCGCCTACGGGCAGCGCGACCCGCTGATCGAGTACAAGCGCGAGGCCTTCGACATGTTCGAGACGCTGATGAGCGACATCAAGCAGGACGTGGCCTCGTCGCTCTTCCGGTCGGCCACGTCGCTGGAGGCTTTCGAGCAGTTCCTGCGGGCCCTGCCGCGCCGCGCCGTGCACGAGGAGGCGTCGGCCATGGACGCGGCGCTGGCGCGGGCCGGCGGGTTGCCGCCGGGCGGACCGGCGGCGGGCCCGCGCCTGGCGGCGGCGGGCGGACCGCCGCCCGAGCCCGTGCGCCGCGACGCGCCCAAGGTCGGGCGCAACGACCCGTGTCCCTGCGGCAGCGGCAAGAAGTACAAGAAGTGCCATGGCGCATCGGCGTGACGCCGATGTGGCGGCCGGGACGGAGCCCGGCCCTCTGGAATTCCATGCCGCGCTGTTTCATCCGCGACGTATGCGGCCGCCCGGCCGCGTGGCTCTTCGGCGCCGTTGTCTTCCTCGTCGCCTTCGACCTGCGGACGGCCGGGCTCCGGCGCGGGATCGACGCCGACGCCTGCGCGCATCCGGACGAGGCGAAGCAGATCGCGGCGCTGGAGAACTACCTGCGGGGCCGCTACGCGTGGCGCACGGGCAGCCTTTTCTACGACGGGTATCCCTACGGCCTCAACCGCGTGGACGAACTGCTGATGCGGCCGGCGCTGTTCGCGCGCGGCGCGCTCTCCGGCGCCGCGCCGGCGGCGCCGCCGGACAGGCGGGCGCTGACCGGATGGGCGCGCGGGCTGCGGGTCCTCTACGGGCTGCTGGCAATGGGCCTGGGCGCGGCGGCGGCGCGGGTGTTGATGCCCGAATGCCGCGGCGCGCGGGCGTGGACGCTG
The DNA here is from genome assembly GCA_016873635.1 of Lentisphaerota bacterium. Taxonomy (GTDB): domain Bacteria; phylum Verrucomicrobiota; class Kiritimatiellia; order UBA8416; family VGWJ01; genus VGWJ01. The sequence goes on from VGWJ01000001.1 coordinate 69,271, forward strand.
CTGCTGCTGGCGTTGGCGCCGGTTTCGATCGCGGTGTGCCATCACGCCACGGGCGACGTCGGCACGGACCTGTTCGCGGCGGCCGCGCTGGCGGCGCTGCTCCTTTGGGCGACGGGGCGCGGCGCGGCGTGGATGCCGGTCTGCGGCCTGGCCGTGGGGGTTGCCTTCGGCTGCAAGTACAACGGCGCGCTGGCCGGGACGGCCGTGGCGCTGCTGCTCGCGCTGGAGCTGGCGGCGGGGCGGCGGTTGGTCCGGGTCGCGGCCGCGGCGGCGGCCGCGCTGCTGGGCTTCGCCGCGGGCGCGGTGCTGGCGACCCCGGCCTGCCTGGTGGAATGGACGCGCGCGTGGCGCGACGTGGCGGCCAACTTCGCCTTCATTCGCGACTACGGCATCGCCGATGAATTCCGCGCGCTGCCGGCGCGCGCGCGCCTGGCGCGTTCCTTGGCCGGCAATCTCCCGCTCGTCGTGCGCGCCATGGGGGCGGGTCTGACGCTGGCGGCGGCGGGCGGGGCGGCGGCGGCCTGGGCGCGCCTGCGCGGCGCGCGCGCCTTGCGGGAGCGCGATCCGGTCGAGGCGGGCCGGCGCCTGGCGGCCGCCGCGGTGCTGACGTATCCGTTCCTTGCGCTGGCGGCGTCGATCGCCGGCAAGCCGGTGGTGCAGCCGTTTCACTTCTCGTATCTGCAGTTGCCGTTGAGCCTGGGCGCGGCTTTCCTGGCCTGCCGCGCTGGACGGCGGCCGGGGCGGGCGGGCGCGGCGGCGGCGCTGGCGCTGGCGCTGCTGGTTACGGCGGAGATCGGCCGCGTCGCGTGGCGCGAACGGTTCTACTGGAGCCGCGAGGACAACCTCTGGTTCCGGCGTCACCTGCCCTCCGCGGTGCTGCGCGCGCAGAGCGGAAAGCCCTGGAAGCGGGCGAAGATCAAGGACGTGCGGCTTGAGCCGGACAACCCCGCGGTGTTCCGCAACCGGGGGCAGCGGGTGCTGGCCTGGGGCGGCGCGGAATGGCGCGCGCTCGGCCAGGCGCCGGTTCCCGCGGTTCCGCTGCCCGGCGCGCGCGACTGGATCTTCGCGAACGGACCGGTTTTCCCGCGCAACGACCGCATGCTGCGGGTGGCCGCCGGCGGGACCGCGCGGCGCGAAGTCGTGGTGGAAGATCCGGGCGGCGCGATGGCGATCGGGCTGCGCTCGGGCGCGCGCGCGGCGGAGGCGGCGATCGCGTTCGGCGGCGCGCGCGCCGCCGAACGGCTCGGGCCGGACGCGCAGCGCATCGTGCGACTCGTCCCGCGGCGCTGGCGGCGCGTGGACCCCGGCGGCGAAGGGGGCGCGATCTTCATGGCGCCGCTGCGGGCCGCGGCGAAGGGCGGCGACGTGTGGGTGACGGTGCTGGCGACGCCGCGCGAGGAGGCGGTGTTCCGCCTGTTCGGCGGCGGCGAAGCCGCGCCGCCGGACGGCCTGCCGGGGGCCGGGACGGCGCCCGAGGCGTTGGGGGAGCTGGTTGCCGGGGCGCGCTACCTGGAAAGCGCGGGGCCGCCGTATGTGGAGCTGGCGGCGGACGGCGCAGGCGCGGCCGCAACGGTAACGCTGGCGGAGGAAGGACTGGCATGCGGCGCGTATACGCTGGCATGCGATGTGTCGGCGGGGGACGGCGGCGTGGAGCTGAGGGCCGTGCTGGAGGACGCGGGCGGACGCGGCGCGGCGGCGGAGGCGCGTGGCGCGGCGGCGCCGGCGGGCCCCGCCACGCTGCGGTTCGGACTTGTCAAGGGGTTTGCGCCGTACCAATGCGCGTTGCGGCTGGTCTGCGAGGCCGGCGCCTGCCGCGTGCTGGCGTGGCGGTTCGACCCGGACGCGGCGCGCATGGCGCGCGACATCGCGGCGTGGCGTCAGACGGGCGCGCGTCCGGAGTGGGCTCCGGCGCAATAAGCGCGGCGTGGCGCGTCAATCACGCGGGCCGCCTTCCCCGCGTTTCACTGACCCGCTGCGCGTTTTTTTGTCTGGCGTTACATCCGGCGTGTGCTAGCCTACGGAGCCTGGAACACAGATGCGGGAGTAATTCAGTGGCAGAATGGCAGCTTCCCAAGCTGCACGTCGTGGGTTCGATTCCCATCTCCCGCTTTCATTGTGAGGAGAATCAGGCAGGATACACGGTCGACTGCGAATACGGCATGTGTGTACGCCAGTACGCGGGGCTTCCCGGGGTGGCAGCCGGGTGAGGCGCCATCTGTCTCCGGAAAGCCATGGAAAAGGGGTGTTTGTGTTTCAGGGGCGTTTCCCGGTTTCTGATGGCATGTTTTCTGCTGCTGGCCCCGTGAGTTTTGTTTGCGTGCTGCGCGCGCGGCTGCGCCGCGGCGCAGGCGCGGGACGCGGGACCGCGGAGACGAGACAGTGGACAATCCGCACGCATCCGGTGTTGTCGGAAGGAAGAAGGGCTTGACGCCAGCGACGCCATTCATGTCTCCCGGGCGGGCGGCGGCGGCGCTGGGTTTCGTCCTGCTGTTTGCCGCGAGCGCGGCGTTTGCCTTGCGCGACGGCGACGTCGCGATTACCGACCCGGACCTGAAGGCCCTGGATCCTTTCGAGGCGCGCAGCCTGTCGCGGGCGGACAAAGCCTTCGAGGACGGTCTCTGGCGGCAGGCGGTGGCGGAGTACGACGCATTCCTGCAGGAGTTTCCGCGCTCCGCGGCCCTGGCCTACGCCATCATGCGCAAGGGCCGCGCGATGCAGTACGACAACAAGCGCCACGATGCGATCAAGATATACAACGATGTCCTGGACTACTTCCCCGATTCCGTTCATTACGCGGCCGCGGCGCTCTTCTACATGGGCCAATGCCACGAGGGCAACGGCAACGTCGAGGATGCGCTCAAGTGCTGGAAGGAGATGGCGGAAGACGCCGACTACCGCAGGCACGCCCTGGCGGCTCATGCCCTGAACGCGCTGGCCGGGCGGCTGCTCGGTGACGGCAAGGTCGCGGATGCCGCCAAGTACTACCTGCAGGTGGCGACCGACTTCCGCGAGGCCAACCGGCGCGCGTCCGACGAAGCCATCCGGCAGCTGCTGTTCATTCACGTCCGCGTGAGCCCCGACGTGCGGCGTCTGCGCGCGGCCTGCGTCCAGCTCAACGGTTTCGACTGGCCACCGCGGAAGGAGAAGGCCGAAGACGACGCGTATTTCTGGACCGTGGTCCGCGGCAAGGTCCGCGAGATGGGCGGGTTCAATCAGGACGAGGCGGACAAGCGCACGGCATATTTCCGCTACTGGGCCGACGCGATGGAAGGCAAGCGGCCGGCGGACGACGACTTCGTGAAGGACAACGCCGACTTCCGGCGGGCGGCGGACGGCAAGCAGGATGCCTGGTTCGCGCGCCTGGACAAGCAGTTCGAGGCGTACCAGAAGACCGAGGACTACGCGCGCGTGGCCAAGTGGATCGTTTTCTACCGGGAATACCCCGCAAAGGTGAACGACTACTACGCCAAGCTGAATTTCGCCAAGATGTCGAACGACCTGATACGCAAGCTCATGGAGGATCTGTTCGACGTGTCCACGGCCCGGGCCATCGCCAGGAACCTGTTCTTCAAGCTGAAGTTCAACGAGATGAAGGACCCGGAGAAGGTTTCCCTGGCCCGCTTCTTCTGGCACCGCGACGAGGAACTCGTGGTGGAGACCTGCAACCGGATGGACGACAAGGATCTCGGCCACATGGAGGAGTTGCGTTTCTGGTTCGAATATCGCGGCGACGCGAACAAGAAGGCCGAAAGGGGCCTGCCGCTGGCCGACATGTGCACCGTGGTCACCGTCTACGCCAGGGAGGCCTACTGGATCAAGGCCGGGCTGCTGCGCGGGATCGGCAAGCTGGAAGAAGCGATCCAGGCCTACCAGATGACCGACGACCCGCCCCGGAACCTGTTCGCCATCGCCGAATGCCTGGTCGGGCTCGGACGCGTGGACCCGGCCGTGGGGCAGCTCCAGGAGATCGAGAATTTCTTTGAGCGGGAGGCCCCGGAAGCCGGCTTGCGCGTGGCGCACGTGTATCGCGGCGCGGGCAGGCGCGAGCAGTACGTCGCCGGGTTGAGGGACGTGATGAAGAAGTATCCGAGGAGCGGCCAGTCCAGCGCCGCTCATCAGGAGTTGGAGGCGCTGGGCATCAAGATAGGAGGAGGCATAGATGCAGACTAGTATCTCGCGGGGAAGAGCGGCGAAGCTGGCCGGAATCGGGCTGGCGATCGCCTGCGCGCTGGCGGGGCCGCGGGCGCAGGCGGCGCGCGAACGGCGGGAAGCGCCGGAGGGCGACACGGCGGCCGTGGCCTCGGGCGGCGCGGCGATGGAAGCGCGCCGGCTGTTCGAACGCGGCATGGATCTCATGCGCGCCAAGGAGGCGGACCGCGCGGTGCGCATTTTCGAGTCTATCCTGGAGCAGTACCCCAACACCGTCACGGTCTATCCGGCATCGCTGGAGCTCGGACGCCACTACCTTGAAATCCGCGACCAGGCCAAGGCCGTTTCGATGCTGTCCAAGCTCAAGGCGCTGGAGAAGCCGGACAAGAAGCCGACCGGCGAAGAGCGGGAGTGGTTCCTGGAAGCGCTCTATCTTGCCGGCGTGGCCCATTTCCAGACGCGCCGGTTCAGCGAGGCTTTCCCGGTCCTGCGCAAGATCACTTCCGACTACTCCGGGACCGTGTGGGCCAACCAGGCCTACTACTATATAGGTATGTGCCACTTCGTGCAGCGGAACTGGAGCAAGGCCATTGACGCGCTCAACATGGTGGGGGCGTTCATGGACCCCGAGAGCGCCACGGCCGAGTACATGGAGGCCGGCCGCCGCTTCTACCTGCGCGTGGAGGACCGCGACATACCGATCCTGCTGAAGCTGGGCAAGCCCACGCGCATCTTCGTCACGACCTCGCGCGGGGACCGCGAGGAAGTGGACAGCATTCCGCTTACCGCCGACGGAACGGTCATCGGCTCCCTGCCGACGGCCATCGGGGCGCCCAGGCCGGGAGACGGCACGCTGCAGGTGGTCAGCGGCGACGAGATCCTGAGCACCTACCTCGATGACACCACCGCGGAAGGCGTCAGGGAGATGGCGCGCACGAGCACGGTTACGGTCGTATCCAGCGGGGCGGTGGCCTTCAAGCTCGGGGATTACGAGTCGGACGCCGCGGCGGCCTACCTGGGGCAGCCCTGCTTCGCGCTGCTGCATGACGCGGACCTTGACGTTTCGGACGAGAGCGACAAGGCGCAGTTGACGGCGATCAGCCGCTACAAGCAGGAGTCCGAGTCGGAGGACGTGCTGACCCGTCCCGCGGAAGAGGAAGTGATCTACGTCACGCGCGACCAGGTGCGGTTCGAGGTGCATGAGCTGGGCACCAACGCTCCGCTGCGCACGGGCCGCTTCGGCGGCAAGTTCAAGGTGGGCATGCTGTCCTCGGGGGAAGTCCCCAATCAGGACGACGACATCCTGTCCTGCGAGCAGGGCGATGAGATTGTCGTGACTTACGTCGATACGCTGAACATCGAAGGCCCGGTGGCGCGCACGACGAGCGCGACGCTGCCCGTGCTGGGCCAGTTGGACAGCCGGCCGCGCGCGAGCCAGGACGTGGTTTTCGACCCGGTCGTGCGCAGCAAGAAGAACGTCGTGGAGGCCACGGCCTACCTGGAGCTGGCGCGCATTTTCCGGTCCATGGGGCTGGTGAAGGGCGCGGGCGAGAAGGCCCTCCTTGGCCTGGAGCGCAGCCAGGAAGTGGTGCGCATGACCGAGGGCGTTCCGCCGGAAGTGCACCAGCAGGCCTACAAACTGACGTGGGAGCTGCACATCGCGTCCGACGACTTCGCCAACGCGATGGCCGTCTGCAAGGCGTTCAACCAGCTCTATCCGGATTCGCCGCTGGTGGACGAGGCCCTGATCGGCATGGGCAACATTCACATGGAGAACCGCAAGTACGCCGACGCCATCAGTACGTACCGCCAGGTGCTGGCCCTGGAGATCTCGCAGGCCAAGGGCGAGGCGCACTACCGGCTGGGCGAAGCGATCGAGGCCGCCGGCGAGGAGGCGGCCAAGGACGCCCAGAAGAGCGGCGGCAAGGAAACGCGGAACATGGCGCGGGCGCAGGCCATCCAGGAGTACAAGCTCTGCGCCGAGCGCTATCCCGACAGCCCCTTTGCGCCGCAGGCCATCGCCAAGGTGGTGGACTACTATGTCGATTCCCAGGACTTCGTGCAGGCCGGCGTGCTGCTCGACCAGGTGTTTACCGACTATCCGGACGCGCCGTTCCTGGATTCGATGTACTTGAAGTGGACGCTCGTCGCCTACCAGTCGGGCGACTACAGCAAGGCGCGCGACAAGTGCGCGCAGCTGATCTCGGAGTATCCCGAAAGTCCCTACGCCGCGAAGGCCAAGGAGATTCTGCCCAGGATTCAGGCCAAGCTGGCCGGCGCATCGGGGACGGCTCCGTCTTCCGGCCCGAGCGGCGAGTGATGAGGATCGAACATGGCAAGCGCACATCCGGTCGCCGGAGAGAAAGTCGGGAAGTTGAGCTTGAGCAGGCGGGATGCCGGGACCGGCAATCCGGACCGCGCGATCCGAGAGCATAAATCCCAAAGCGAAGAAGGAGGAAGCAGCCCCATGCGTACACGAACGTTTGCAGCCATGGTTCTGGCGGCGGCCTGCGCGGCCGCGGCCTGGGCCCAGACACCCGGCGCGCCGCCGGCGCAGCCGGCCGCCGCGGCGGGCGCGAGCGCGACCGAACTCGACGACCTGCTGGCCAAGGGCCTGCGCGCGGGCGAGCAACTGTCCACGGCGGAAGTGCAGAGGGCCATCGAACTGGGCGCCGCGCTGTTCCGCCCGCACGCGGTCGCGCCCCTGGTCAAGGCCTACCTGGCCCGCAACCCCGCGCCGGCGGCGCCGCTGCTGAAGCTGGCGGCCGAGAACGCGCGCCTGACGGGCGACTACCGCACGGCGATCACGCGCCAGAAGCAGTATCTGCGCGCGCTGCCCGCGGGGGCCGAGGCTTCGAGGGCTGCCGCGGAGCTTTGCGGCATGCTCATGGACATAGACGGCAAGGACGAGGCCCATGCGTTCATGAAGCAGTCCGGCGAGGCGCTGCGCGCGACGGTGGACGCGAAGAAGTACGACGAGTGGTTCATCCAGGTGGCGTGGGAGCGCAACGATCTGGCCGGCGTGGCGCGCTGGCTGGCGGTATGCATGGGCGATCAGGGGCCCGTGGAGTTGGAGCGGCTGCTTTACTGGGACGATCTGGACCGTCTGATCGACGCGACCAGGCAGGACAATGCCGCGGCGTACGACGCCCTGCCGCAGATGCGCCGCATAGTGGATCTGATCCGCGAGAGCCCCGCGCGGCAGGCGCGGCTGCGGTTCCAGACGGACTACCTGACCATGTGCGCGGGCGCGAGGGGCAAGGAAGCGGCCGCGCTCACGGCGGAGTTCGCCCCCGTGGCGGCCTCGGCCCAGGCCTGGCTCGACGCCGCGCCGCGCGGCGAGACCCTGGCGGCCGTCTGCGCGATGTGGAGCAACGGCGGCAGGGACGCCGGCGGATGGCAGGAGCAGTTGAGCCGCGCCGCGGACGCCAAGCTCGCCTTCTTCAAGCAGGCTTTTGCGCGGCTTTCCCCGGCCGAGCAGGCCGCGTTCCACGCGATGGCCGACAGCTATCGACTCTCGAGCATCTTTGCCACCCCCGAAACCTGGCTGGAACTGGTCCGCGCCGCGCCGCCGAGCGCCGAGCGCAACGGATGGGCGAGCCGCGTGGAACTGCCCTGGCGCACGGCCGACGCGGCGCTGCACAAGGCCGCCGCGCCGGCGCTGGCCGGCGTCAACAGCGGGGGCGCGGCCGTCATGCGCGCGCTGGCGGCCGGCGACGAGTATCGCGCCTGTCTGCTTCACCTGGCGCAGAACGAAAGCTGGTTCCTGGGCAGCGCGGATGAGATGCGCAGTCTGGCCGACTTGATGTCGAACGTGTACCGGAGCTTCCCGCGCGATGACGCCGGCCGGCTGCAGCAGGGAGCCATGGAGCAGGCCTTTGCCCGCTACCTGGTCGAGGTCTATTTCAAGTCGCCGCTGGCGCTGATGAACCGCGACATAAACCGAATCTACATGACGCACGTCTGGCAGTGGAGCGACCGGACCAAGACGGTCGAGTACCTCCATCTGCTGGACTGGGCGCCGCTGTCCGCGGGGGACCGCCAGCACATCTACGGCGAGGTCCAGAATCAGTTCCGCGCCTGGAGCGAGTCGGTGCGCCGCGAGCAGGAAGCCGCCGCCAAGCGCTCGCCCGAGGAGGGCAAGAAGTTCGACGCGGTCATCGCGCTGATCGAGCCCATCGGCCAGGCCCTGCGGCAGGTGGTCGATCCCGCCGTTTACGACGCCGGCAAGGCGCCCGGCCAGTTGTGCCAGAACATGGCGCGGGAGCGCGAAGCGCTTGACCGCAAAGACCGCGACGCCGCCCTGGCGGCGGGCCGGGCGGCCTACGCCGCGCTGCGGGACTACGAGGCCAAGAAGACCCCCTTCGGCCGGATCTGCCTGGGCGAAGTCCTGCGGCCGCGGCCGGATGTCGACATGATGGATCTGCTGGCCGAGGCGCTGACCGACCAGATGAACCTGCACCTTCAGGACGGCAGCGCGGGCGGGCTCGATGCGGTCCTGGCCGCCATCGCGGAAGATCTGCGGCTGGGTTCCGGCGGCCGGATCAGCGCTCTGGCACAGGCGCAGGGCGAGGACCGCGTGCGTCTCGAGGCGGCGATCTCCAAGGCCGTCCTGGCCATGCTCGGCGCCGGCAAGTTCAACGCGCGGCTGTTCAACCTTTACCGCGAAACGCGCATAGACAACCCCGCCAGCCGGGAGATCATGACCAAGCTGGTCGAGGGCAAGGTCCTGATGAGCCAGCCCGACTATCGCCTGGACGGGCGGATCAACGCCGCCACCACCTACCAGTGGCTCCTGGAGCGCGAGTTCCCGTGGATGAACGACAAGTACCCCCGCGACAGGTACTTCGACGACATGTTCGCCGAGGAGGTGGCCAAGACGGGCCGGGCCGATCCCCAGTTCTGGCAGCGCAGCGCCGACGGCGAGCGCAAGGGCGCCAACGCCGTCGCCGCGGTCATGAAAGGTTTCGCCAGGCTGCCGTTCGGCTATGACGGCGGCGCGCCGGTGTATTCCCGCGACGAGTTCTGGTCCGTGGCCCATGACGCCGCCGCCCGGGCCGACGAGGGAGCCCGCCAGGCGATGCTTTCCGCCGCCGAGGCGGCCTTTGGAACGACGCGTTTTGACGACTACGCCATCGGCGCCGTCGGCCTGCGGTTTACCGCGATCGCCGAGGCGCCGGAGACCCGCAAGGCGTTCTTCGACCGCCTGGGCGCCCTGCTGGGCCGCGCGCTTACCCAGCCGCGCCAGGTGGTCATGCCCGGCGTCGCCGGGTCGCTGACAAGCCTGAGCAAGGCGGGCAACATCAGCGACGCGGAACTGGCGGCCCTCAAGCGCGCCTTCAGCGAACTGCGCATCAACGAATGGGACTACGAGACCGCGTTTGCGGGCATCGAGCTTGTCCACGACGCCTACGTCGCCCGCAAACGCGCCGGCGAACTGCTGGCGGAGGTGCCGGGCTTCTGGGCCGCGGCCCGCGCGCTGCGCGACGGCAACCGGCGCAACGATCTGTACGGCCGCCTCGTGACGCGGGCCGCCGCCGCGGCCGAGAACAACCTGCTGGAGCTGGCGGCCTCGCACAGCACCGCGGCGATGTCCGTGGGCGAGCACCTCCCGGACCACCTGCGCAAGACCGTCGAGTCGATTCGCGCCCAGACCCTGGTGGCCCTGGGCGGCGTGATTCCGGTGGATCGCGGGGACCGCCGCTATCCGATTTACGCGGCGCAGCTCGCGTACCTGGCCGGACAGTACGACCAGGCCTGGAGCGGCTATGCCGGCGCCCGCGACCTGATGATCTCGGAACTGAAGAACCTGGATCCGCTCTTCGCGATCTGGGCCATCGAGCGGTGCACCGCGCAGGGCGAGTATGAGCAGGCCGAGCGCCTGGCCCGGGCCATGATCGAGACCGTCGAAACCGCCACGGTGCAGATGTCCGACAACGAGGCCCGCGGCCGCCTCTTCCTGGCCTACGCCGACATCGCCCTGGCGCGCCAGGAGTATCCGCGCGCCAAGGCGCAGTACGAGCGCATCGCCCTGGCCAAGGAATACGACGGCACGCGCGCCAAGGGCGTGGCGGAGGTCAAGGTGGCCGACGTGGAGCGGCTCACCCGCGACTATGCCGGCGCCACCAAGCGCCTGGAGGAACTGCTGCAGCGCGACGACCGCTACCTCCAGACCCAGGCCAACTACCTGCTGGCGCTGGTCAAGTACGACCAGGAGGACTACGCGGGCGCCAGGGACAACCTGAACCAGGCGCTGCAGCTCGATCCGACCCTCGCCGAGGGGCGCATTCTCGAGGGCAGGCTGTACCTCAAGCTCAAGAAGCTGATCGAGGCCACGCAGCTCAAGCTGGGCCTGACCGCGTCCCAGCGCATACTGGTTCCGGGCCGGGTCCTCACGATCCAGCTCGAGGACCGCAACCTGTCCGTGGTGGGCGCCGCGATGGGCATCGAGGTGCGCGTGTGGACCGCCTCCGGCGACGAGGAAATCTTCAACCTTCTGCCCTTCGGCGATTCCAAGGTCCGCTTCGAAGGCCAGATCGCCACGGCGCTGGGCGCGGCGGTGAAAGGCGACCGCATGCTGCAGGTGCTGGGCGGCGACGAGGTGCGGTACGATTTCTCGGAGCGCTTCAAGCAGATCAACAAGCTCGCCGGCGCGGAGGCCCCGCCCGTGACCGTCATGTCCGATCCCCAGATGTTCGCCTCCTCCGGCGAGATCCTCAGCGAAGAGGAAATGGCGGAGGCCGCGCTGGAAGCCCAGATCCGCGCCCGCCTCGAGGCGCAGGCCGCGCAGGGCGACGCGCAGATGGCCGCGGTGGTCGCGGCGCTCAGCACCGTGCGCAAGACCGACGAAGTCAAGCCGGGCAACTCCATCAGCGTGCGCGTCGTGGATCCCGACCGCAGCGTCTCGGCGGGCAAGGATACCGTTCATTTGCGCGCCGTGTCATCGAGCGGCGACAGCGTGCCGGCGTTCTACCTCGAGGAAACCGGCGAAGCCACCGGCATTTTCGACGGCAAACTCAAGACCGGCATCGCTCCCGCGACCGCCTTCGCCTCGGACAGCAACGAGGGGGCCGACCCGAACTTCGCCGTCTCGGGCGGCGACCACCCGCCGTGGGTCGGGCTGACGGACGGCAAACGCCCGAAGTCCTACGCCGTCGATCTGAACGACAACGTGGCGTTGAAGAAACTCACCGTGCTGGCCGACGTGCCCGCCCGGCGCCTGAAGCGTTTCATCGTGCAGACGTCGCTGAACGGCAGGGACTTCGAGACCGTGGGGGCCTGGCCGGAGCAAATGCCGGCATGGGACGGCGCGCTGCGCATAACGCTGGTGAAGGGGGCAATTCCGCGTCCCGCGGCAAACCAGATGATCGGCGTTAACGATATTCGCGAGTTCTTCGCGGTCGGCAGCCGCGTCCCGGGCGCTCCCGACCCGGTGATTCTGCCGGGCGCGCTGGCCGTCGATGTGGGCCAGCAGGTCATGGGCCAGGCGGACAAGCTCGGCATATCGCACGACAGGAACAGCCCGGACAGCTGGTACGTGCTGCACATGCGCGGCGGGTTCTACCTGTCCCGGCGCGCCGAGCGGACGTTCCGCGCGAACGTCAGGGGCGTGGAAGGCGGCGTGTTCAACATTCTCGCCGTTGACGGCAAGGTGGCCGCGCAGACCAAGGAGGCGGGCGTGGCGCTGACCGGTTCGTTCGGCAAGGGCGTTCACGTCCTGGACTTCTACCTGTGGGCGCAGCGGGGCGCCGCGCCGTCGTTCACGATCGAGTGGGATACCCAGGAGCCGCCCTATTTCGCGCCGTGCCCGGCGGACATGTTCGACATCGCGCGGAACCCGCAGATCAGCGCCGCGCTCACCTTCAAGCCCGCGGCGATCACGGCCCAGGCCGACAACAACGGCTTTGACATCGACTTCGCCGCGGAATCGCAGGCGCGCGTGATCCGCCTGGGGCTGCTGGACTTCGAAGGCGATGCGCCGGCCATCCGCCGGCTGGCCCTGAGCGACGCCAAGGGCGGCGCGGTGCTTCCCACGAAGGAGGACCTGCTGGCCCTGCGCAAGAACGACGTCCTGGAGACGCTGCCGGGCGACCAGATTACGATCACGTACGAGGATCCCACGCCGATCACGCCCGAGAGGCGGGTCCAGGAAGCGCGCCTGTCGGCGACGTTCAACAACGCCTCGCTGAGCGCGTGCTTTATCGAGACCAAGGACGACGGCCGCGGCGGGCGCGAGGCCTTCTACGTTCCCATGCGCCGTTTCCGGCTGGGCGACGCGATCAACGTGTTCATCAGAGACCCCGATTGCGACGTGAGCGACAAGGCGGACGTGGTCAAGTTCACGGCCCGGTCGTCTTCGGGCGCCAGCGTGACGCTCGATGCCCTCGAATCCGATCCGAAGGTGGGCGGCACGGGCGGCGCGCACTCCGGCGTCTTCCTCGGCCGGATCTTCACCGTCGAGGAGGCGCCCAAGCGCGAGTCCGAGATGCAGCTGCAGCCGAACGACGACATCCAGATCACGTACCGCGACGCGGAGAACACGGACTACGGGATTCCGTGGGAACGCTCCATCCTCGTGGAGCAGGCCGGCACCAATCCGCCCGTGCTGCGCATGTTCGACCTGGCCTCCACGCTCATGCCGACCAACCTGTGGGTCGACAACCCGCCGTCGAACGAGCTGCAGAAGGCTTCGACCTCGGGCAGACCGTCGCACTGGCAGGCCGCCGAGCTGATGGACGAGTTTGTGCCCAAGCACCGCGTGATCGGCGCCCTGCGCCGGGATTCGACCGTCGACGAGAGCACGTCGACCGGAATGGTGGTCTGCCCCGTGCTGGTTGAGATCACGTGGCCGGCCGTGGCGCTTTCGCCGCTCAGCACGGTGCGGCTGCATGCCCAGACCCTGTCGTCCCGCACGGCGGCGGGCGTGACCGACCCCAACGCCTTCGATCCCAAGATGCCCGGCACGGTGACGTACGAGACCACGGCGGGAACCGCCGGGGCATTCAGCGCGCCGCCGGGGTATCTGAACGCGCAGGTGCGTTTTTCGGAGGCCAGCCGGGCAGGCCTGAGGGGCAACGCGCTGGATGAAGGGGAATTCACGTTCGCCATCCCGCTGCAGCTCGGCGCGCCCTCCACGGCGCCGGCGTCCGATCCCGAGGAGCGCCGCAAGCAGGCCGGCCTGGTGAAGGCCGACGGACTGGCGCCGGACGTGACGCCGGGCGAAGTGCCCCCGGGCGTGCTGGCGGTGCGGCCGGACGACGAGATCGTGATCGGCTTCGAGTACCAGGACGGAACCAACAACTACTGGGTCGTGCGCCGCGTGAGCCTGTCCGGGGACGCCGCGCTTGACGTGATGGACCGGCGCTACCAGCAGCCGGTCCGCGCCATCAACATGGGCGATCAAGTCTTCCTCCGCGTCATTGACCCGACGGCCGACGCGTCCGGGCAGAAAGACGAAGTGGGGATCGACGTCCACGTCGGCGACGCCGCGCCCGTGCGCGTGCCCCTCAGCGAGACCTTCCCGCACTCCGGCGTGTTCAAGGGCATGTTCCAGGTGGTTACCACCCGCGAAGCCGACACCAACCGGCCGGGGATCCTGGGCGCGTCTCACGGCCAGAGGATCGCCCTGACTTACAAGGGCGGCTCGGCGGCCGAAGAACTCCGGCGCGCGTTCTCGATCAGCAAGGGCGCCGACGGGGCCATCCAGAGCTTCACCAAGCGCTTCAAGGACCCCAACATCGCCGTCCAGACGCAGTTCACGGTGGCGGAGAGCTACTTCGAGCTGGCCAAGAATCACCGCCAGCTCAAGCAGGAGGAGCTGGCGCGCCGCGAGATCGCGCAGGGCCGCAAGCTGCTGGAGGAGGCCATCCGCGACTTCCCGCAGACCGAGGCGCGGGCGCAGGCGGAGTACCTGCTGGCCGAGCTCTCGCTGGAGCTGGCGCAGGACACCACCGACGAAGTGGCCAAGAAGAAACACTACGGCGAAGCCATGCAGCGCTTCAGCGAGATCGTATCGACCTACGGGGAAAGCCCCTACGCGCCGAAGTCGCAGTTCAAGAAGGCCCTGACGCTCGAGAAGATGGGCGAGATCGACCAGGCCTGCGAGGAGTACGTGAAGCTGTCCTACAAGTACCCGGACAACGAACTGGTGGCCGAGACCATCGCGCGTCTGGGACAGTACTTCCTCACCAAGGGCAAGGGCATCGAGACCGAGATCGCGGCGGCCGCCGATCCGATCCGGCGCGAGAAGCTGCGCCTGCAGTCGGTGGACATGTTCAAGACCGCCGCCCAGGTGTTCGCGCGGCTCGCCAAGCGCTTCCCCGATCACCAACTCGCCGAGAAGACCACCGTGCTCTCGGGCCAGTGCTGGATGCGGGCGGGCGACTTCGAGCGCGCCGTCGCGGCCTTCAAGGTTGTAATCGAAGGCAAGCGCGGCGAGAGCGAACTCGTCGCGGAGGCGATGTACTGGTGCGGGGACAGCTACCTCAAGCTCGCCAAGACATCGAAGTCCGCGATCGTGGACGCGTACCGCATGTTGAAGAAGCTGACGTGGGACTACCCGGAATCGCAGTGGGCCAAGTACGCGCGCGGACGTCTGACCGAGCCCGCGCTGGCGCAGGCCGACAGTGCCTCTGGCGGATGACCATGCGAGAGCAGATATCCGAGATCGGCCGGCGGATGAGCGTGCTCGGCGGGCGGCTGGCCCGCGCGGCGGGCGCCGCGGTCGTGCGCCTGCTGCGCAGCCCGCCCGTCCGCGCCGCGGGCGCCTTCGCCGCGCGGCTGGAGCGGGCCGCGGGGGCGGCCCTGTCGCGGGCGCTGCGCAGCCCCCCGGTCCAGGCGGCCGTGGCGGTGTTGCGCGCGCAGAGCGGGCGGCTGATCCGCGCGACCGGGCCCGCGCTTGTGCGGCTGCGCGACAGCCGGTTCGTCCGCGCCTCGGCCGCCGCCGCCGGGGCCGCCTTCGGGCGGCTGCGCGAGAGCCACCTGGGCCGCGCGACCGGACGCGCGTTTCTGCGCCTCATGGATACGCGGGCGGGCCGCGCGGCCCAGGCCTGGGTCCTGCTGGCCCGGACGCGCTGCGTCGTGCTGGCGCAAGACCTCGTCATTTTCTGGCTGGGCAAGGGCATGACCTCGGGCGAGCGCGCGCTGCTGGACCGCGTGCGCGGCGGCCGCGACCCGGACTGCCTGATGCGCACGGGCACGCGGGTGGACGTGGGCGAGTGGTGCAACCAATGGTGGGGCGGCGGCCGGGTGTGGGTCGCCGTGCTGGGGCGTGAACTGGCGATGCTGGCCCACGGCCGGCGCCCGCACGTGGAGCGGGTGCCGACGGCCGAAATGGGCGCGAGCCAGTACAACCCCGTCACGGGCGAACTGATCCTGGCCAGGTCCGCGGACGATACGGTGCGCAGGCTCAGAGTGCCGCCCCTGGAGGGGTGGCGCCTGCTGGGATACATGACGGGCAAAGGAGACTAGCCATGCTGGAGATGATCATACTTGGTGGCGCGATGATGGTTCCGCTGGTGACGGAGAGCGTTCTGGCTCTGGCGGTTCTGCTGGACCGGTTCATGGCCTTCAGGGCCAACGCGCGCGTGGACGTGCGCACGCTGCGCGCCAAGGCGGTGGCCCTGTTGAACGAGGGTCGGGCCGAGGAAGCGGTGGGCCTGTGCTTCAACACGCCGGGCCCGGTGTCCGCGGTGCTGGCCGCGGGCATGCAGTCGTACCTCAAGCACCGCGGCAGCACGAAACGCGTCGATTCCCTGCGCGCGGTGGTGCAGGACGCCATGCAGGACTACACCAACCAGGCCATGCGGGCCGTCGAGAGCCGCCTGAACATCCTTTCATTCATCGGCAGCTCCGCGCCCCTGTTCGGCATGACCGGCACGGTCACGGGCATGATCCGCTCGTTCAACGCCATCGCCGCCGCCGGCGCCATGGAAGGCAGCGTGGTTGCCGCGGGCATCTCGGAGGCGCTGATCACCACGGCCGCCGGGCTGCTCATCGCCCTGGGCGCGGTGATTCCGTACCACTACTTCGTGTCGCGCGTGGAAGGCATCGAGACCGAGGTGGTCGAGGCGGCGGCGGAGCTGCTGGACTTCATCACGATACGGCACTCCGGGTCCGCCGACTGAGGAGACTCCGCGCCATGCCCTTTAGCCTGCGGAAGCGACAGCGCGAAAGCCGGGTGCCGATCGACTCGTTTTCGGACATCGCTTTCCTGCTGATCATCTTCTTCATCCTCACGACCTCCATCCGGCGGCTCACGGGATTCAACACCGAGCTTCCGGCCGGGGACAAGTCCGCCACGCCCACGACCGAGAAGACGCCCACGGTGGGGCTGCAGGTGGACCGGGTGCTCTTCAACGACAGTCCGGTTTCGCTGGAGGAGCTGAAGACGCAGCTGCTGGCGCGCAAGTTCGCCTCCAGGCCGCCCGGCGATCGCGTGGTGCTGCTCGACGCCGGGGCGGAAGTGGTCTACCAGGTCTATTTCGAAGTCATGTCCATCATCACCGCCGCGGACGGGGTGGTGGGAATTCTCAGCGAGGAGGAGGGCAAGTGAAGCTGCGGCGCAAACGCCGGGGCCCCATCAGCATGCCCGTGGCCAGCATGGGCGACATCGCCTTCCTGCTGATCATTTTCTTCATGGTGTGCAGCAATTTCGCCAAGGAGGCGAACATCCGCTACAAGTCGCCCTCCGCCCAGGACGTGGCGGCCGTGCGCGAGGCCGGCCTGTCCGTGGTGGTGGACGATCAAGGGCAGATTTACCTGAACGGCCGCGCCCTGGACAGCGCGGCGACGCTGGAGGGCATGCTGACCTCGATGCTGCGCGACAAGACGGATGCCGTCCAGCGCAACGTGCTGTTCAAGTGCGACCTCAACGTCGCCCGGAAGGTTTTCGAGCCGGCGCTGGACGCCATCGTGAGCGCCGGCGGGGTGGTCGTGGCCGTGGGCGAAAGACGCAGGAAAGAGTAGGAGGAGAATCAAATGACGACAGGCAATGAGGACTACGCCCGGCATTCGCCGGACAAACTGCTGAACGTGTTCTCGAAGGGGCGATTGGTGTTCTGGTGCGTCGTGGCGATCGGAGTTCACGCCGTGATATTGCTGGGCACGTCGACCGGATACGTCCGCGACAGGTGGATCGACCCGGAGGGCGCGATCGCGCGCAAGGAGGCGGCGGAAGCGGCGTTGAAAGCCGGAAAGGGCGGCATTCCGGCGACGTCCGCCACCGGCACGGTCGCGACGGCGGCAGCCGCGACGACGAACGGCGCAACCGCGGCGGCGTCCGAAAGCGGAACCAACGCGACGATGACCATCGACGGCGAGGTCGTTCCGGCGGACCGCACCAACGCGGCGGTGATCAAGCGCATCACGGAGGCGGCCAAACCCGAAGAGATACCGGAGAAACCCGACGAGCTGGGGATCACGCTGGAAGACACCAGCGTGAGATGATGCGGCGGCGCGAACGGAGATGGCGGACGAACGGCGGGCGGGCGCTGCCGCGCCCGAGAACGAGGGAAGGGCTGTCTGAGGCGGCCGTCCCGCCGGGCGCCGGCTGAGATCTTATGCGTTCTTTCAGGTTCCAGATTTCCTGGCCGATCCGGCTGTGCCTGCCCATGGGCGTCATCGGCGCCTTCGCGGCGCGCCAGGCGCTCCTGCTGCCGGTGCGCTACGAGGCGGTTCAGGCGCGTTTTCCGGCGATGCGTCCGGCCTTCGCGGCGCAGGGCGTCGGCGATCTGGCCGAAGCGCTGGTCTGGGTCGGCGGGATGGCGGCGGGGCTGCTGGCGCTGGTGGCCCTGGCCGGTCTGCTGCTGCGCGGCCGCTGGGTGCTGGGCCTGGTGCGCAAGGCCTGCATCGCGGCATGGCTGGCGGTGTGGTTCTACAGCGTGGTGCTGGGCAAGGCCACGGGCGCGCTGCAGACGCACAACATCGAGATCGAAGGAGCGGCGCCCGATTCCTACAACG
Source organism: Lentisphaerota bacterium (assembly GCA_016873635.1). Classification (GTDB taxonomy): domain Bacteria; phylum Verrucomicrobiota; class Kiritimatiellia; order UBA8416; family VGWJ01; genus VGWJ01. The sequence goes on from VGWJ01000001.1 coordinate 87,379, forward strand.
TCTTCATGTGGCGCTGGGATCTGCTGTGGCCCGCGCTTCTGGCGGGGGTGGCGTTCGCGGCCATCTACCTGCTGGCGTGGCGCCGCGCCGCGATCGCGGCCTGGACGGGCAGGGAGTCGGACGAGCCGGGGCCCGGCGACCTGGTCCTGGAGAACCTGCGCGCGCACGGCGCGGACCCGCGCTTCCGCAAGAGCCTGTGGTCCAGCGCCTGGACGCACATCTTCGTCGTGCTCATCCTGCCCTGGCTGCTGACCTACTTCGGGTGCGTCAATCCCTACCGGGTTCCCAAGGGCAGCGGCACGCCCGCGGTGGCCGTGGCCCGGGTGATGAAAGTCGAGAAGAAGAAGACAAAGAAGAAGCGCCTCGTCGTGAATCCGCAGTCGGCCATCTCGTTCCACGTGCCGGATCTGGACGATTCGAAGATCGAGCGCATCGTCGAGGAAATCAGCCGCGTCACCTACAAGGCCGACCCCAGCCGGGTCATGGCCAGCGCCGGCAAGATGGGCGTGGGCGGCGGGAAAACCGGCGGGTGGCCGGACGGCATGGAGAACCACCTGGTCCGGCTCATCCGGCTGGAGTACAACGGGCCGGGATGGGACGACGGCATGGACGTGGTCTCCCGCGCGGACCTGAACTTCCTGGACGCCTTCCGCAAGATGACCGGGTTCAACGTGGCCACCCGGCCGGAAAGCCATTCCATCGGTTTGCTGGCCAGGTACCCCAAGGGCTATGCGCCGCCGTTCGTGTACATGACCGGCGACGGCGGGATCAACGTGTCCGAGCGCGAAGTGCGCATCCTGCGCGAGTACCTTTACGGCGGGGGAATGCTCTTCGCCGACTGCGGCAGCCGGCACTGGGATGGCGCCTTCCGCAGCCTCATCGCGCGCGTTCTGCCGGGCGAGCCGCTGCGGGTGATCGCCGACGACGACATCATCTTCCAGATCCCCTTCGCCTTCCCCAACGGCGCCCCGCCGCTGTGGCACCACGGCGGCAACGACGCCCTGGGCGTCAAGCACAAGGGCCGATGGGTCGTCTTCTACCATCCCGGCGACGTCAACGACGCCTGGAAGACGGGCCGTTCCGGCATGCGCAAGGAGCTGGCCGAGGGCGCCGTCGAGATCGGCGTCAATATCCTGTACTACTCATTCACGCACTATCTTGAACTGACGCGCAAATACAGGCGGTGATCGTGAAGTTCTTCGAATACTTCGGCGTGGTGGGAACCCTGTCGGTGCTGGCCTGGATCGGCGCGGCCTACGCGCTGGCGCGCAGCCGGCACGACAAGCCCAACAGCTGGCGCTGGCTGTTCGGGGCGCTGGCGGCCGCGGTGCTGGCGACGCGTCTGGGGCGGGCCACGTCCGACGCGATCATGAACGCGCGGATTGACGACCGCGAGCAGATCGCCATGACCCTCAAGGAACACGAGGAGATGGCCGATGACATCGAGAAGCAGAAGCTCACCGCGCGTTTCGCGGAGGATTCCCCCGAAGACGTGCTGGCCGGCAAGGATCTGACGGCTCTCAAGGAAGCCAAGGGCGAAACGCCGGAAGGAACCGCGGCCGGGACGGAGGCGGGCGCGTCCGCCGGCGAGACGTCCCTCAGCGGCGTTACGGCGGCTGAGGCGCCGCCGGATGTTGTTCCCGCGTACGCGCGGGGCGGCAAACGGACCCGCGCGGAGGGCAAGAAGGTCGGCGGCGATGGCAAGGTCGGGGTCAGGATCGAGGACACGAGCATCCGTTACATGAAGGCCGACGACCTGGCGGCGGCGAGGCGCCTGGATCGTCTGAACCGGCTGGCGATCAGGCTGCTGCTGCTGGGGACCCTGGGAATGATGGCGTCGGACTACCTGCGGGCCTTCAACCGGACGCTGACCACGCGCTGGCTGGTCCCGATCGGCGGGCCGTGGCTGGACGCGATTTCGCCCAAGGCGCGGCTGGTGCTGATAACGCCGCCCGGCGCGGCGGCGCTGTCCCCCGCGGACTATGCCGGGGCGGCAATGCGGCGCGGCGAGAACGTAATCTACTTCGGCGGGCGCGATCCGTGGGACGGCGCGGCGCGCGTGGCGCGGGTTTCCGTGCGGACGTGGATCGCGTGGGGCGTGACGAAGCTGGTGGCCGGCGCGCCGGGCGTGCCGGCCGGCGCGGAATTCCTCCTGGACGGCGCCTGGTTCGGCCGCTACGCGGTCGTGATGCCCGGATCGGACGGCGCGGAGGCGGTGCTGTCGGAGCTGATCGCGCTGCTGAGGCGCCGGCGCGAGACCGGCGCCGCGGCGCGGCGGACCTTACACCTGGTATGGGCGCGCGCCGAGCAGCCGGCCGGCGAAATCCTGAGGGCGCTGCGCGGCGTGGCCGGCGACACCAACGTGCGCCTGGCCGTCTGGGCCGGCGCCGCGGAAACGGCCGGACTCCGCGCGGCCTTCGACGAAATCCGCTGACGGCGGCGGCGATGATCGCCGGCCGCTGCATACAGGAGGCAGTAACCGGCCGGGCGGGTGCGTATGGCAATACGCAGGCAGACGCGCCTCCTGCGCCACGCCTTGGCGCCTTTCTCGTCGCCAGGCCAGGATAATGCTGGCTTTCCGGAGCGGAAGGGCTAGATTCTCGCGGGTGCGCCGCGTCCGGCCCGCGTGGCATGTTTCCTGCGAAAACATGGCCGGCGCAAGGCGGGCGTTGATCTAAGAATAGAAATGCCGCGCAGCGGCGAAAGGAGAACGCGATGGCCGACAAACCGAAACATGCCGATATCGACGCGATCGAGAAATGCAGCGCCGCCTACCAGCAGATCCTCAAGGAGGTGGGCAAGGTGATCGTGGGACAGCGCGACGTCATCGACGACGTGCTCATGGCGCTGTTCTGCAATTCGCACATCCTGCTCGTGGGGGTGCCGGGCCTGGCGAAAACGCTGCTGATCTCGACCCTGGGCAAGGTGCTGCAGCTGGATTTCAAGCGCGTGCAGTTTACGCCCGACCTGCTGCCCGGCGACATCACCGGAACCATCGTGGTGGACGAGATCCCGACAACGGGACGTCACGAGTTCCGCTTCGTGGAGGGACCGGTGTTCACGAACCTCCTGCTGGCCGACGAAATCAACCGCACGCCGCCCAAGACCCAGGCCGCCCTGCTGCAGGCCATGCAGGAGCGCGAGGTCACCACGGGCCGCGAAACGCGCCCCCTGCCGCGCCCGTTCCTGGTCATGGCGACGCAGAACCCGCTGGAGCAGGAGGGAACCTACCCGCTGCCGGAAGCGCAGCTCGACCGTTTCATGTTCAACACGTTCGTGGACTATCCGAGCAACGACGAACTCGTGACGATCGTCGAACAGACCACGGGCGAGCAGCTTCCGATCGCGGGCGGGGTGATGACGGGCGAGGAGATCGTCGCCATCCAGGGCATCGTGCGCCGGATTCCCGCCGCCCGCCCGATCGTCGACTATGCCGTGCGGCTGAGCGCCGCGAGCCGGCCGAAGGATCCCTCCGCGCCGGAATTCATCAGGAAATATCTCAACTGGGGCAGCGGCCCGCGCGCGGCGCAGTACCTGACGCTCGGGGCCAAGGCCAACGCCGTGCTGCACGGCAACAAGCACGCCTCGATCGAGGACGTGCGGCGCGTGGCGCGCAGCGTCATGCGGCACCGCGTTTCGCTCAACTTCAACGCCCTGGCCGACAAGCTGACCGACGTCGAAATCATAGACCGGCTCCTCAAGGAAGTGCCGGCGGAGGGCAATTAGGAGTGAGATCAGGGGGCAGGCGTCAGCCTGTTCTCTGTCGCGGGAAAGAACACGGAAGCCGATGACGGACGCCGTTCCGTCCGACCCCCGACCCCTGACACCTGACACCTGAAACCTGAAACCTTTCCTGGGAACCGCCATGGCCAACGGCAATACCAACAGCCTGACTATCGACCCGAGGCTGCTGGAGCGTTTGAAGGGAATCGAGCTGAAGTCCCGCTTTCTGGTGCGCGGGTTCTATGAAAACCGCCACCGCACCAGGGACTTCGGCGCTTCCAACGAGTTCATCGAGCACAGGGACTACCAGCAGGGCGACGACATCCGCCGCATCGACTGGCGCGTCTTCGCCCGCACCAACCGGCTGTTCGTCAAGCGCTTCGAGATGGAGGCGAACATGCGGGTGCACTTCATCCTGGACACCTCGGATTCCATGCGCGTTCCGGCCGAGGACCGCCGCCCCACGAAACTGGACCTGGCCGCCTGCATCACCGGCGCCGTGGCGATGATGGCCGTCTCGCAGCAGGACTCGGTCGGGCTGTTCTGCATCGGCGACAGAATGGAGGAAGCCATCCCGGCGCGCCAGGGGATGCGGCACCTGGCGCAGCTCTACCAGCACCTCGGGGCTCCGCGGGGGAGGGGCGGCGGCAATTTCGGCGAGGTGGCATGGGAAGTCATGCGGCGGCTGGGGCGCAGGGGCGTGACGTTCCTGCTGACCGACGCCCTGGATCCGCTCGATCCCATTTTCGAGACGCTGAAGGGGCTCATGGTGCGTGAGCAGGATGTCACGCTCCTGCAGGTGCTGGACGAAACGGAGCTGACGTTTCCCTTCGACAAGATGACCGAGTTCAGGCACCCGGAGTCCGGGCGGCGCATCATGGGCGACCCGCTGGCGCTTCGGGCCCGCTACCTCGCGCGGCTGGAGGCCCACCAGGAACGGATTCGCGCTTTCTGCCACCAGCAGGGGGTGGACTATCTGCGCGTGCACAACGGGGACGACCTGATCACGCTGCTGTCCTCGCATTTTCTGCAACGCCTGGTGCGCAGGAGCATTCGATGCTGAACCCCCTGATGCTGCTTGGTCTGCTCGGGCTGGGCGTGCCCGTGCTGATCCACCTTATCAACCGTCGCCGCATGCGGCCGCGGCCCCTGGCCACTCTGGAGTTTCTCGACCAGCAGGATGTGGCCAACGTTTTCGCGCCGGTGCCGCGGGACGTGTGGCAGCTCCTGCTGCGGCTGCTTCTGCTGTCGCTGTTCGTTCTCTTGATGGCCCGCCTCACGGGGCCGAGCGCGGCGGTGGGCCCGCGGGCGGTGGCGATCGTCATGGACAACTCCATGAGCATGAAGCGGCCGATTCCCGACGGCAAGACGGCCCTGTTCGAGTCCCAGCGGGCGCGCATTCTCGAATTGGTCCGCGGCATGAAGCCGGGGGACTATTTCTCCTTCACGCTGGCGGGCGACAAGACGTTCGCGAGCACCGGCTTCACGGGCGACCGCGCGGCGCTGGAGCGGTGCGTGACCAACGCATGGATCAGCGACGGCGGCGGCCGCGGCCTGTATCCGGCGATCGAGGATGGCCTGCGGGAACTGCGGTCCAGGCGCGCGCCCAACACGGCCCTCATCGTGTTCTCCGACCAGCAGCTTCGGAATTACCGGTCGCATCTGGAGAATTCCACGCTGGCGCCCCTGCTGCGCGGGAGCCGGATCAAGCCGGTGTTCGTCGTCGACCCGGTGACGAACGGACCGAACGTCGAACTGAAGGGCGCGGAGTTCCATCCCGAGAAGACCTACCTGGGGGCAAGCGGCAAGGTGACCGCGCGCCTGCACAACGCCTCGGAGACGCAGCAGGTGGTGACCGTGGCGCTGAAGAGCGGGCCGGTGACGTTGGAGACCCGGCCGTGCAACCTGGCCAGCGGGGAGACCGCCCACGTGGAGATCCGGCAGATGTTCGAGTCGCCCAACGATACCGCCTGGGGGGTGAGCCTGTCCGAGGACGGTTTCCCGGCCGACAACGACGCCTACGCCACGATGCGCATGCTGAAGCGGCGCCAGGTGCTGCTGGTGACGTCCGCGCGCTATCCCAAACCCGAGGGCCTGACGCTGGGCACCAGCGGGGCGGACCTGTTCTCCTGCGCGGTAAATCCGGCCGAGGCTACCGGAGAGGCCCGTGGCGAAACCTTCATTTCGGTCAAGCGAGTCCCGGTGACGGATCTGGAGCGCAAGGCGCTGTCGATGTATTCGGTGGTGGTGCTTTACGGGTTGGAAGAACTGGCCTCGCCCGATGTGGTCCAGGACCTCGCGGGCTACGTGCGCCAGGGCGGCGGCCTGTACCTCATTCCGGATGCCGCGGTGGTATCCTCGACGTTCAACCGGGAACTCGCCCCGCTGCTTTCGGGATTCCAGTTGGGGGACCTGCGCGAGCCCAAGCTGGCCGCCCCCCTGGACGACAACGAGAAGAACGTGGCGGACCCCCTGCTGTCAAAACTGATACGCGGCGAATGGGGGACCATCAACGACATCCTGTTTGCGCGCTACTTTGACACGCTGGAGCAGGGAAACACCAGGGCGGCACTGAAGACGCGGGACGGCGATATCCTGCTGGCCGTTGCCGAGATGGGGAAGGGGCGGGTCTGCATCCAGACCCACAGCTGGAATGTGGAGGATACCTCCCTGCCGCGCAGCCTCTCCTTCGTCGGCGTCGCGCACGCCGTCCTGGATCGCCTGTCGAGGCCGGACGCGGACACGGAAGGTGACGACCGTCCCGATCACATCCAGGCCGGAGCCTTCCACCGCATGATGCTGTCGCAGTTCCGGGGCCTGGGCGGGGAAGTGACGCTGGAGGGCCCCCGGACGTATTCCTTCAAGATTGCGCCGGAGGACGCCCACATAACGGTCAAGGATATCTACGTCGCCGGCGCCTACCGCGCGACCCATTCCGGGAAGACGGCGGCGCGGGACCGGTGGCTGGCGGTGAATCCGTCCCCGGAGGAATCCGCGGCCGAGTTCATCACGGCGGACCAGTTGACGGATCTGTGCGGCGGCGTCAGGGCGACGGCGACGTCCGACCAGCTCGACGGTCTCTTCCGGCCCCGCCGCGAGCTGCTGGCCCCGCTGCTGGCGCTGGTCTTCGCGGCCCTGGCGGCCGAGACCGCGGGCGGAGCGTTTCTCCGCCGGAGGCGGACAGATTGAAAATTGACTCGATTTTCGGTTCTCAATTCCTGCGCTGGTTCGGCCTGGACCCGTTCACGCAGGTCGACCGGATCACCGGGATACGGTTCGTGACCGAACCCGGGATCCCGGGGGCGGTGGTGTGGGGGGCGGTCGGGCTCGGCCTGGCCATGGCGGCGCTCAACTTCCTGCCGGCCGTCAAGATGCAGAAGCGGGTGCGCGCGCTGACGTTCCTGTTCCGCGCGGGGATGGTCGGCCTCTTTCTGCTGGCGCTGCTGCGCGTGCACCTTGTTCTCGATTTCCGGATGGCGCGCGACCAGGCCTGGCTGGCGCTGGTGGACGATTCCGGGTCCATGCGGACGAAGGACGTGAAGGACGGCGCCCGGTTCGAGGCGGCCGTCAGGGACATTGAGGTCGTGCGCCGGGCCGCCGGGCGCCACGTGACGGTCGAGGCGGCCACGCTCAGCGGCGCGCCGCTCGGCGCGGCGGCCGGCGAAAAAACTCCCACGCTTATCAACGCGGGCATCCTCCGGGAACTGGCGGAGCGGCCGCGCCTGCAGCGCCTGCTCCTGCTCGCCGATGGGCGGGACGTGGAGCGCCGGGATTTTGCCCTGACCGGCGAGGCGCTGAAGTCGCGCGGCGTGGCGCTGGACGTCGTGCTCTACGGCGCCGACAAGCCGACCTCAGACGCGGGGATCATTGCCAGGCCGGAGCGCACCGTCATCCGGCTCGGCGAGTCGCTGTTCATACGCGGCGCCCTCAGGGATGCCTCGGGGAAGCCGGCCTGCACGCTGGCGCTGGAGGAGGACGGCAAGAAGGTGCGGGAGGTGGCGGTGGGGCGCGAATCGTTCGACTGGTTCGAAGTCGTTTACAAGCCCGAGAAGGCGGGCCTGCACCGGTATACTCTGTCGATGCCGGCGGACGACTTGAATCCGGGCAACAACGCGGCGTCGTTCTACGCCGATGTGCGCGAGGAAAAGATCAATGTGCTGATGATCGAGGGTATGCCCCGCTTCGAGTTCAAACTGGCTAAAGTGGCGCTCGAAACGGACCCGCTCGTGCAATTGGTCACCGTCTGCCATATGCCGGGCGGCGGGGTCTATGTGCAGGGGGGCGCCCTGCACGCCAACGCGACCGAAGGCGTCATCAAGAGCGAGCCGGACCTGTTCAAGTATGACGTCGTGATCCTGCGCGACGTGCCGCGGGCCCTCTTCCGGGCGGGCGGGGACCTGTCCGAGACCTCCATGAAGCTGCTGGTGTCCTTCATGCAGAAGCGGGGCGGCGGCCTCATGGTGACCGGCGGCAAGGACGTGTACCGCGCGGGAGGCTATCAGGACAGCCCGCTGGCGGCGGTCCTGCCGTTCGACCTGAGCGACGGCATTTCCAAGGACCCCCAGTTCCCCGGCCGGTTCAACGTGAACGTCGTGAACGACCAGTACGACCACCCGTTGCTGCGCCTCCTGCCCGACGCGGCGGAGAACAAGGCCCGCTGGAACGCGCTGCCCGAGCTCGACGGCTGCAACAACGTGGGCGCGTTCAAGCCGCTGGCCAGGCCGCTCCTGACGCGGACCGCGAAGGTCCGGTCCGCCACCGGATTCACGAACACCGTGGAGGTGCCGGTCCTGGCCTACCAGGACTTCGGCAGCGGCAAGATCCTGGCCGCCTCCGTGGACACGTTCTGGTACTGGCAGTTGCAGCCCGAGTTCGACCCGCCGCCGCTCGAAACGCTGATGGCCAACATCGTCCGGTACATGGCCCCCGAGCCGGGCCTGCGGGCCGGGGGCGTCAACGTCGTGGCGGCCGACCCGACGCCGGCGCTGGGCGACACCGTGGTGCTGTCCACTTTGCTGCGCGACAAGAGCTACGAGCCCCTGCGCGGCGCGGACCTCAAGGTGCTGGTGACGAAGCCCGACGGGCGGTCGCTGACGCTCTACCCGTGCGATCTGCCGGAGCGGCCCGGCTACTACGAATACCGGTTCCCGGCCGACCAGCCGGGCGACTGGACCGCGACCGCCGGTCTCGGCAAGGAGAAGCGGGTGACGAAGTTTGTGGTCCGCGGACAGGACGACGAGTATGCGGACCTGTCGGTTGACCGTGACGGCATGAAGGCGCTGGCCGCGGCGGCGGCGGGAACCGTGGTGGACGATCTTGCCGCATGGGCCAGGCAGGTGGACCGCCGGCCCGTGACCGAGCCGGCCGTCCGGGATCTGGAATTGTGGAACAGCCCGGCGATCCTGGCGCTGTTCATTCTGCTCGTGAGCGCGGACTGCTATATAAGGAAACGGCAGGGACTGGCGTAGAAGCATTGAAGATTGAAAATCGAAAATTGAAGATTGGGGACTGCAAATCGGTCAGACCAGCGGCGTCATGAGGTCGCCGGCTCACCGCACCGTGCCGAGCAGGACCGGAATGAAGGAACTGCAACAACATTTTGAGAAGCGGCTCAGTCGCTTCGGCCGCGCGCGGCGCGCCGTGGCGAACGCCACGCTGGCCTGCGGCGTCGGCGTGGGCGCCCTGGGCGTGGGGAGCGCGGCCCTGGTTCTCCTGTGCGGATGGACGGCCAACCCCTTCGTGAACGGCGCCTTTGCGCTGGCGGCGGCGGCGGCGCTGGCTTGGCTGCTCGCGCGCCTTCTGAAAGGCTGGGAGAAGCGGCGCAGCGTCCTGTCCGAGGCCTTCCGGGCGGAAGCGCTCGCCGGGGGCCTGAACAGCCGCCTCGTCAGCGCCGTGGATTTTCTGGAATGGCCGGCGCCCACGCCGCTGACCGAGGTGGTGATCGAGCAGGCCCGGCAGGATCTGGAGCGGCCTTTCGAACGGATGCTTGACCGGTCCGCGCGCAATCGCCTGGGCACGCGGCTTGCGCTGCTGCTCGTCGCCTTTCTGCTCCTGGGTTCGACCGAGTGGTTCCGTTTCTCCCGCCTGGGCCGCACGGTCGCGTACGCCGCCATGAATCTGCGGGAGGCCATGTTCCCGACGCGTTACGCGCTGTTGCCCGGCGCCGGGCCGAACGTCTACCTGATCGGCAGCAGGGTCGAGACGGGACTGCGCTTCACCCGCTTCCGCTACCCGGAAGTGACGATGCTGCGCGAGACGGCGGGCGCGGAAGGAGTGGAGCGGATCGTGCTGCCGACGGACAGGAGCGGACTCGCCGCCGTGGCGCTGCAGCCCACGCTGGAGCGCGAATACCGGATCCGTTTCGCCTTCGGGAAACGCACGACCGAGGAAATGAAGCTGGTGTTCACGACAACGCCCATGATCGAGAACATGCAGGCGGAGCTCGCGTATCCGCTCTATACCCGGCTGGTTCCCAAAGAGCTGGAAGGCATACTGGACCGCGTCACGGCGCTGACCGGAACGCGCGTGAACCTGGGGTTCGTGTTCAGCAAGCCGCTCAAGTCCGCCGTGTTGACATTCGACGACGAGACCCGCATGCCGCTGGACGTGGTGGGCCGCTTCGCGTCGGTGTCGTTCGTGCATTCCCTGGAGCGCGGGGCCGCGCTGCAGGTTGAGGATATCCACGGGTTCGCCCTGGACAAGCCGCATGCCATCGAGTTCGGCCTCACGGTGGACAACCCGCCCAAGCTCATCGTGCCGTCGTTCCTGAAGACCGACATGCCGCAAACGCTGGACGAGTTGGCGGGGTTCACCTTCGGCGCCCGCGTGGAGGACGATTTCGGCGCGGCCAGGTGCGTGGTGAAGTGGCGCAAGTCGTCCACGGACGAGCCCAGCCGCGTGAAGGTGCAGGGCGAGCCGATCGAACGCGTCTTCCTCCCGCCCCGCCCCGCGGCCGTGGCGGCCTTCGAGAATCTCTTCCGCGATCAGGCGCAGACGGCGGAGGCGGGCGACCTTTTCACCTTCCAGGTCGAGGCGTTCGACAACCGCGATCCCAAACCGCAGTCGGCGGTTTCCTCCATGTTCTCCATCTTCATCCGGGGGCAGGGCATCGAGCTCGGCATGGCCGGCGGCGGGACGGATATTCTGGGTAAGTTTACGGTGAGAGGCGCGGGGGCGCAGCGCGTGTACAAGGCCAAGGAAGGCGGATCGCGCGCCATCACGATGCCGCAGAAGCTGGACACGGCGGAGAGCTACAAGAGCGATTTCAAGGCCGATCGGATCATCGACGCCCGCCCCGAAGTGCGCGGCGCGCTCGACAAGACGGCCGGCGACTACGGCAGCGCCATTCTGGGAGCCAGGTGATGAGGAGAGTTTTCAGGTTTCAGGCGTCAGGCGTCAGGAAGCAGCCGGAGAAGCGACCGTCGTTGATCTCGGTATTCCTGAAACCTGAAACCCGAAACCTGAAACCGGTCGCGCGGTTACTCGTGCTGGCGTGGTTGGGCTTGTGCCTTGACGTTCAGGCCGCGGCGTCCTTCCGGGCGCACATGATCTGGGTGGGCGAGGAGCCCCGGATGCAGGTCACGATCGAGCCGGGAGCGGCGGCGACGCAGACCGTGTGGATCGCCGCCAGGCCGTTCAACCAGCGCGGCGAGAGCCCCGACGGTTTCACGGGCGGCTTCGCCGTGAAACTGACCGGCGACGGCAAGCCGGTGACGGCGGACTTCCCGGTATTGAACCCGGGCGTTCCCAAGGACCGCCTCTGGACGAGTCTTGGCCAGTCGGGCAAGGAGATGATCCCGATTCCGGGCGACTATATCCGGCTGAGCGTGCGGGACGATGCGCTCGGTCTGGCCGGCGAGGAGCTGGTGTATCCGTTCCGGCCGGGCTCGCCGCTGCAGTCCTGCACCGTGCGCCTGGCGGGGGGCTTTGCGGACCGCAAGGCGCTCTTCACGCTGCATTTCGGCCCTCACGGGCGGGGCGTGGAGCAGAAGGCGGCCATCGAGTACCATCTTCTGGATGCCGAAGGAAACCAGCTGTCGAGCGGCGATACCGAGATCGTCCTGTCCGACACCCGACCCACGGACTACGAACAGGAAGTGACGCCCAAACGCGATACGACCGGACCTTACACGATCACCTTCGCGGTGAACAACGAGGCGCTTCAGATCTCCGCGGCCAGCGAGGCCCGGTTTCCGTTCGCCACCCTCCTGGTGCCGGTATCGAGCATGGAGAGCGACACGCTCGCCGACTGGCATATCCCGGGCAAGCCGCTGAGCGACGGCGATTCTCAGAAGACGCCCAACATCCTGTTCAGCGCCCATCAGCCGTTCGTCCGCCCGGTGTTCGATTCCGAGGTGAAGCGCCAGGGCGCCCGGAGCCTCCGGATCGACTACTCGCCGGGGGCGACGGCCGTCATCGGGAGCAACGTGCGCCTGCCGGGCCTGCCGATGGCGGCGCGAATCTGGGTCAAGGGAAACAACACCCGCGACCGGCTGGTGATCGAGTGGCGCGATCCGTGCAACTTCTCCACCGCCAGCTACCAGCGCTGGATGAATTCCATGAGCGTGGAAATCTGCCGCCTGGATTTCTCGGATTGGAAGTGCTTTACGGTCCCGGTGCTGGGCGACGGCCTGCTCGGGCGCGACAACCGGTCCTACCTGACGGGGCACTCGGGCATTGAGGTCCGGCATCCCATCCAGGCGCCGATCCATTGCGCCGCGCTGCGGGTGATCCCGGAGCCGCGGGGCAAGGACGCGCCGGCCGACGCCGCGCCGCGGAGCGTCTGGGTTGACGATATCCTGGTGGAGACGCAGGCGCCCCGGAACGAGCGGATGACGCTGGAGCTGCGCGGCGACACGCCGGAGCGGAGACTGCATGCCGACGCGAAGCTGCTGGTCGCGGTGGGGAATGGAACGCCCTACGAGATTCGCAACGGGCGCATCGCCGTGACGTTTCTGGACGGCGACGGCGAAACCGTGAAGGACGCCGAAATGGCGGAGGGGATCGACGCGGCCATGGGCGAAGTGGCGGTCAAATCCCTGTCGCTGGCGGCGCTCGAGGCGCGCAAGCCGCGCGGGCCGGTGACGGCCGTCGTGACGGTCACGGGGCCGGTGGCGGGGCAGCGCGCCCAGGGGCGCGTGGTGTTCAGCCGGCCGACCGGCGCGGGCCTCGTCTGGGATTTCGAACGCCAGGAGCGCTTCAACCCCATGGCGCCGGAGTGGTACTACCAATCCACCTATCACAAGCACTCCATGGCCATGGGCGGCGGCAAGACCTACGTCAGCCTGCGCGACAACAACAGGAGCCACGTCTCGAGCGAGGCCAACTGGATGCCGGCGCCCGGTCCCCTGGGCGCGGAACCGGGGGCCGGCGGCGCGGACGGCACGGCCCGCGCGCTGCCGTTGACGATCGCGACCAACATCCCGGTATCCGTACTCCTGCACCCGGCCCTGCCCGGCATTGTCGAAAGCGTCGAGATGCAGGTGTTCGGCGAGGGTGTTCCCGTGATGCTGTGGGCGGTTTTTGTCGACAGCAAGTCGGCGGAGTTCGACATGCCGTTCCAGCAGCACGCCGGCCGGCCGGTGCGCGTGGATTGGAAAGGATGGAAACCGTGCCGTTTTCCCGCCCCGCCGATCCCGCCGGCCTACGGGTCGTCGGACGCCAAGATCAATCCGTTCTACGCGCCGCAGTATCCGCTCAACCTGGCGCTGAGCGCATGGACCGAGGACGGCGGGCCGGCGGCCATCCGTGTGGACCAGGTCAAGGTCAGCACGCATGTGCCCAGGGAGCAGGAACTTGTCGTCGAACTGGAATACCCGGACGAGACGATGCTCCACGTTCCCGGGCAGCCGCTGAAGCTGACACTGGTGAATTTCGCCCTGGAACCGGTGCCGGTGGACGCGCGCTACCAGGTGATCACGCCCGTCGGGGTGGTGGCGCAGGCCGGTGTGGCCAGGACGACACTGGCGCCCGGCAGTCGCACGGGAATCACGCTGGTCGAGAACCTGCGCGAGGGGTTCTACCACGTGCGCATGGACGGCCTGCCCGGCGGACGGGTCTTTGAAACCGATGTCCAGGCGCCGGACCGCAAACGGTATTTCGGCGAGGACGTCATGGCCCGGCTGGCCGATCTCCGGAGCCTGGACGGCGATCTCGGTCTGACGGAAAGGCGGATCAACCTTGACTGGGACACCGCCGAGCCGGTTCCGAACCTGTACCACCATAACTGGTTCCGCCGGTATGCGCGTAACGCCTCCCAGGAGAAGACGTACGATGTCGTACCGATCGTCGGGTATTGCGCCGACTGGGCCGGCCCGGAGAAGCAACTGGCGGTGGCCGACGGCACCTATGTCCGCGATGTGGGCAACTACATGCAGGCGCCGATCCGCCTGGCGGACTGGAACGCGTTCATGCGGAACGTCGGCCGGGAACATGCCCGGGAGTTCGCCAAGTGGGTCTTCTGGTCGAACCCGGACATGCCTGATCCGAATCCGCTCTACCTGCCGCAGGACAAGTACCGGAGCATGTTCGATGTCTTCTGCCGGTGGATCAGGCAGTACAATGCGGACGCCTGCATCATTGCCGGCGGATTCACTTTTGACCGGGTCCTGGGTTACCTGGCAGGCATGCCGGATCCCGACACGATGCCCTTTGACCAATTCGAGGTGCACGTAACTCCCGGCAGCGCCTCGTCCGAGGAGGTCCAGATGGAGGACTTCCTGGAGGATCTCGACGCCAGGCTGAAGCTGACCGCCACGGGCCGCAAGGCGTTGATCGCCGACCTGGACTGGGTGACGGACAAGCAGTTCGCCTTGCTGGACCAGGCGGCGTACCACGCCCGGGCCGCCATCCTGCTGCATGCGGCCGGCGCGCTTCCGCACCAGTTCGCCAGCGTGAACAAGTACGGAACCCAGGACGGCTTCGGCCTGTTGTTCCATCCCTTGTACGGGAACAGCTCCATCCAGCGCCAGCGGTCGTTCTATGTGCCCAAGCCCGCGTATTTCGGGCTCATCGAGACCCGGAAGATGCTGGGCGATCTGGAGTTCCTGCAGCGGACGGGCCTGGCGGATCGCGATCCCCAGGCTAACCGCGCCTACCTGTTCAAGCAGACGGACGGAAACGCCTGCGCGGTGGTGTGGCGCGTTCGGGGCGCGAGGAGCTATCAACTGCCGGCGGAATGGGCCGCGGTCAAGGCGACGGATGCGTTCGGCGTGCCGGTCACGCTGGACAAGGTTCTGCCCGTGGGGGCGATGCCCCTGTTTCTGCGGTTCGTTTCAGTGCCGGCTGACCGAGTGGCGCACGAACTGCGTAACCTGAAGCCGCGGGACGCCGACAAGACCTATGAGCTGGTGCTCGACATTGTCCCGTCCGAGGCCTTCGCGCGGCAGGCCGGCGAATACAAGGCGGTCGGCGGGGACGCCGTGGAACGCCGCCCGGGCCGTTTGGTCGCCGGCGAACGCGTCAGCGACGGATTCCTCAAGAACGTCACGGAAGAACGGTTCGCGTTTCGGCTGGACGCGGCCGGCGACGTGCTGTTGAGCCGGCTGTGGTTCCTGGAGGCGTCCGGCGACACGAACCGCGCGGTCGAGGTCGTACTCAACGGCGTCGCCACGCAGGCCTGGAATCTGGCGGCGATGGTGGGTTTGGCGACGAGCAACACGGTGTTTGACAAGGTCTATGTGCCGGGGCCGAGGCGTTCCGCGCTTGTTCTGCGCGGCTGCCAGGCGGGCCGGAACGAAGTGGTATTGCGCCACAGCGCCCCGACGCTGTCGGGCGGTTTCCGGCTGACCCGCATCCGTGAGGGCAAGGTGGATCTGACCGCTTTCGGCCCGCTGGCCGGACTGGATTCGGGCGTGCCCGTCCAGGCCTTCCGGAACGCGGCGGGCGGAGCGCTGACCCTCGGCAAGCAGACCTACGAGTCGGGAATCGGGTGCATGGGGTATACGGCCCTTGAATACCCCCTCAACGGGCAGTTCTCGCGGTTTGACGTGACCGTCGGCATCGACGCGGCCGCAAAGGGCAGGGGATCGGTTGGATTCAGGATCCTGGTCGACGGCAAGGAAACGGGGAAGAACTGCAAGTCGGGCCCGATGACCGGCATGACGCTTGCCAAGACGCTGTCCGTCGAAGGGCTGGAAGATGCCGAACGCCTGTTGCTTCTGGTCGACGATGGCGGCGACGGAGCGGAGAACGACCTGGCCGACTGGGTAGATGCGGTGCTCACGGTGAAGGAGTAGCGGAAGTGAGGAATCAGGAGTCAGGGGTCATTTCTTTCCGACCCCTGACCCCTGCTGGAAGGTGGGACCATGATTGCGAAACTTGACGCATGCAGACCTGCGCTGCTGGGCCTTCTGGCGGTGCTGCTGGCCGCGGCTTCGGCCCGCGCGGCGGTCGAGGGCGGCTGGCTGCAGAAGGGGGCGCGCAAGGAGGTGAAGGTGTTCACCAGCCGTTCCAAGGCGGACAAGCGGGAAGACGAGATCGACCGGCGCGGCAAGGTGACCATCCGGCGGCTCATCCCGAAGTGCCATTCCGACTGGGGTAACGATCCCACGGCGCTGCCTTATTTCTTCTACCAGGTCTCGCTGCGCACCGACGGGCAGTTCCCGGTCTATGTCGACAACGCCGGGTTGGAGATGACCAGCGAGGAAATCTTCAAGTACCCCATCATCTACTTCACCAGCCACTTCCCGTTCACCCTGACCGACGAAGAGGTGCAGAACCTGAAGAAGTACGTGGAACGCGGCGGAACGTTGTGGCTCGACGACTGTACCGGGTCCGGGGCCTTCATGGATTCCGTGCCTCAGAATGTCCAGCGGATCGCGCCGGGCTCGGAATTGAAGCTCATGCTGCGGGAGACCCCGGAGTTCTTCGACCTGTACAACATGGTGTATCCGTTTGACGGGGTGCCGATCGTGGGCAAGGAGCAGTTCTGCCGGCCGCTCCAGGCGGCGTACGTCAAGGGGCGCCCGGCGATCATCTTCTGCCCGAACGACTACGGATGCTTCTGGGAGATCTCCACGCCGCCGACGGCCCTGAATCCCATGGGAGAAGGCGCGCACGGCTATCTGGATGAAGGCGGGTTCAAGGTGCGGGATATCGTTTACCGGTTCTCCATCAACTGGCTGTTCTATACGCTGACGCACTAGCAGCGGTTGAAAAGTGAAAACTGACGTCACGGGGTCACGGGGCCAACAGTATTGCCGGTACCCGAGCGGTGACGGTGAAGGATTGACAATGCCGCAAAGAAGAACGTTCTCCGCATTGGCAATCGCGCTGGCCGGCGTCATTGGCGCAGCCACGGCGCAAACGCCGGCGCGGGAGGCCGGCCCGATCGTCGTACGGATGGTGGCGGCGGAGATGCCCGATCGGCTGATCAGCGACCTGGAGTCGCTGGCGGCGGTCGAGGATCCCAACCGCAATACGGGCGCCCCGTCAACCCATACGGTCCCGCCGATGGGCGAGGATGCGACGCTGTGGGTGGCGAACGCGCGCGTGGACGGCACGAACACGTTCGAGCGGTACTACAAGGGTGTCTTCACGCGGCGGACCGCCGAGCTGGAATTCGAGCCCGGCCGGCTGGCCCCGGGCGAACACGTGATCGATCCGGGCCATCACGTGTTCTGGATCGACAAGGACGGAAAGCTTTCGTCGTCGGACCCGGATATTACCATCGAGGGCCGGACGGTCACGTTGAGGGCGTACCGGATCGAGATCATGAGCGTGGACGGCGACAGGGCGGGGCCGCCTGAGACCCGGCTGCTGGGCCGGACGTTGAACGTGCACGAGATGCTGCCGGGGTTCGATCCGGCCGCCCCGAAGTTTGACGAGACGCACGCCCGGAATACGCTGTGGTACTTCCGGAATTTCTGTCCGCTGCGGGTCTACCTGCCGGCCAACACCAATGCGCAGGCGTACCTTCTGCAGCCGGGCATGCAGGCGTTCCGGGTGCTGCCGGGCGGGACGGTGGAGCTGCAGGGGCCGCCGACCCCGGCGATCAAGGCCGAGGGATCGCGGATCCTGGTCTCGTACCTGTCGTACTACGCGTGGGTGAGAACGAAGACCGCGCTGGGGGCAAGTTTCGGGGGCGCCGCGGTTCCCAGGACGGACGGAACTCCCGCGCGGATCCGCGTGGGGCCGACGCGCGGCGAACCGGTTTTCCGCGCGGCCGTGGAGGGGCTCTCCGCTTCTTTCGGGCTGACGCTGTCGGGGGACCTGGACCGGTATCCGAACAAGTTCATGGTGGCGGAGAACATGCGTGATCCGATGGCCGTGCGGATCATGGCCCTGGAATCCGGGATGTGCACTTTCGAGCGCGGCACTCCCGCGGTGGTGCGGCTGCAGTTCAAGGAGAACGGCACGGCGCTGAAGCTGGACACCTTCCGGAATGCCGGACCGCTTATCGAAGCCCTGCGCTCGGCCTCGACGGACAGCCCCGTGCCCAAGGACGACCCGGCGGCGGCCCAGGTCCGGCGCGTGTGCAGGTATCTGCTCACGACGGAAAATCGCGGCCAAGCCGAAGCCTTGGCCGGGTGGCTGGCGTCGCCGCGCGCCACGAACGCGCTTGTGATCGCCCAGAATGCGCTGCCGGTGATCGCCCGGATCAATGCGATCCTGAACGACCCGGCGTTTTTCGACGCCGCGGCGCTGGCCGACCTCAAGGCGGATGAGGCGCTCCGCGCCGAGGCGGCCGGCATGGCGGCTCTCGGCGACGATGCGCTGCAGCGGGTGAACCGCCGCATCCTGGACCTGGTCTTTCCCGGCGTGTTTGTCCCGGCGGCGGCCGGGGACGCGCCGCGTCCGCGGGTGCGGATGTCGTTTTCGCCGTACGATCCGGCCCGCCCCACGAGCCGGTCCTGGACGCCCTTCGAAGCGCAGTCGTGGGAAGGCGACACGCTGACGTTCAAAACGCCGGACGTGCCCTACGGGTTCTACATGTTGCGGGTCATGCTGTTCGGCGCGGAAGACAAGGATTCCGTATCGCCCCTCACGGCGGAGTTTGTCTGCAGCGTGATCGAGCCGAAACAGGACGGCACCGCGTGTTTCATCAGCAACAAGGGCCGCGACGCGTTTGTGCCGGGCGAGACGATCCGCCTGCAGGCCGCGCTGCGGTCCCGCGGGGCGCGGCCGGCGGGAAACCGGACGGTGGTTCTGAAGCACCCCGACGGCCGGGAAGATCGCCTGACGATGGAAGATCCGGGCGGCAAGCGGCACGTGCGCGCGCTGCACATACCCGACAGCATCACGCGCCGCCTGACGCCCGGCCGCTATGAGCTTTCGATGACGGATCTGCCGCCGGGCGTGGCCTGCTATCCCTTCCGGTTCGATATGGCGCCGCCGCGCGAGAGCCTGTTCCGCATGATCAAGGCTTCGAAGTACACGTGGGAAACCTATGCGCTACTGTGGTCGCAAGCGGGGCAGGATCCGATCGATCTTGACCGGGCGACGGCAACACTGGCGGAATTGGGTTACAACCGCTTCGACTACCACACGTACAGCGACGATCACCACAGCCGGCAGGGGGACATGCGCGCGGTGATCGCGGACACCGACGAGCGTCTTATGCCGTCGGACGCCATCTACCTGCCGTCGCCGCGGAACCGGATCCTGAACGCCTGCGTACGGCACGGCCTGGAGTACGGCGACGTTTTGCACGGGGCGGGGGACAACGAGATTCCGCGTTATGTCGACCCGTACATCCGTGCCGGCGAACGGTGGATCCGGCGCGAGGTGACTTCCATGCGCCACTCGCCCGCCTATGACGGCCAGTATATGTATGAGGAAGCCTACGAGCGGGGCCTGGTGGGCGTGCCGAAGAAGCACGACAATTTCTTCCCGTCGTGGCGGCTGATGCGGGCAAGGCAGGTCTTCACGAATACCACGCCCAACCAGATTCGCGCCGACATCGGCCGGAGCATGGCCAGATCGCGAGACGATCCCACCCGGTGGGACCCGACGGCCATGGAGCGCTTCCTGGAGCTCCGGAAATGGGAGATGAACGGGTGGGGCGATTTCAACACGCGCCTGGCCGCGGCCGGCCGCGAGCTGCTCCCGCGGGCGCGGATGGGCACGTACCACTGCTCCTTCATGTTCGTGCAGAACGGCTACGGCGCCGTGATGTCGGCGGCCGATTTCGACAACGGTTACCATCCCGACGTCTTTGCGAACCTCGACATCGCCACTTGCCAGCACTACCACGACGGCCCCACCATCGGCTACTGGACGCACGCGCCGATCATGATTCAGCTCCTGCGCGAGTCGCCGGCCGGCGGCAAGCGGCTCGTCTGGGCCAACATCTCGATGAACCCGGACGGGCGCTCGCTGTCCGACGGCCAGTTGCAGCGTCAGATGGCCTTCGCCATGCTGACGCAGGGGGCGGACGGCATCTCCACGTTTCACATGCACGAGACTTTCACGGATACACCGAACCCGAACACGATCAAGGGCAAGGAGACGATGCGGTGGCTGAACAGGGAGATCCTCGCGCCGTTCGGGGAAGTGTACTCGGGCGCCACGAAGCCGGGCTACCTGAAGGTCGGCATCGTCAACACGCTGGCGCAACTCTCCATGAGCGATTTCAAGGACATCCGGACGGCAAACCAGCTTGAGGAGCTGTGGGTCTCCTGCTGGCGCCTGGGCTATCCGGCGGTCTTCCTGCGCGAAGGCGACCTGGAGCGGCCCCTGGACGGCTACCAGGCAATCTTCGTGCCCGGCATCCGGTTCCGCGGCGAGCTGACCGACGGCGCGCTGGAGCAGCTGCGCGCCGCGATCAAACGCGGCTGCAAGGTGGTCGTGGAGCGGGACAGCACGCTCGACGCGCAGATTCCGGAAGTCACCAAGATGCAGGACTTCGACCTGATGAACTTCTTCCTCGGGCCGGGGTTCAACGTGGCGGGCTATGACGCGGAACTGGACAAGGTTTTCACCCTGTCCCAGGCCTGCGCCGATTACCTGAGGCCCAGGATGAAGGAGTGGGGCGTCGAACCCGCGGCGCTGGGTCCGTTCGCGATGGGTCCCAACTGGCGCGACGGGGGCGAGATCCAGTATCTCATCATGTCCAACTACGATGATCCCGACTACGGCCAGACCTGCCGCGACATCATGTCCGGGCCGGTGCGCATGCCGCTGACGGTTCCGGCCCGGCGCGGGGAAGTCGCCTACGACCTGCTGGCGCGGACCGAGTTGCCGGTCGGGAAGACGACGAACGACCAGGAGCGGACGGTAACGCTGGACATGACCCGCGTGCAGGGGGCGATGGCGGCGTTTCTGCCGGAGAAGATCGGGGCTCTGCGGGTGGCGGCGCGGCGCGACACCGGTGGCGCCTCGTTGCGGTTGGGCGGGACGCTGATCGGCGAATCCGGGAAGGGAATCGCCGGCGTCTTTCCCGCGCGGATCCGCCTGCTGGATAAGGAAGGACGCCAGGTCTATGCGATTTATCGCGTGCTCGGGCCGGACAGGGAAGTGGAGTTGTCGGCGCCTGTGGGCGGCCCTTACACGCTGGAGGTTGCCGAAAACATTTCCGGCAGGGCGTGCAGTGTCATTCTCGATGCCGCTCCCCTGTCGGAGCCGGCGCTTCGCCTGGAGGATCCCGCGGCCCCGTACGTGCCTTATCCCTCTGAGGTCGAAAGGTTTCTGAAGTCGAACACCAACGCCCTGCTGGTGCT
>VGWJ01000002.1 GCA_016873635.1 Lentisphaerota bacterium
TATGCTGTTCAGTGTGCCGGCTGCAAGGTCATCGCCGGGATGCCCGGCAATGGTCACGCGGCCTGATTTCCAGGGATGCTTGAACTGGCGGTGACTGCCGCCCCGGCTCTTCACCTGGAACCAGCCGTCACGCTCAATCATCTTGATAGCATCTCTGACCTTCATCCGGGGAGAATAGCACGAGTTCCCTCTCTATTTCAATCCGCATGACACCGTGCCTCTTTTTCCTTCACGCCGCCGCCGCCACTTCCTACCATGCGCGGCTGGCGAGAGAGGGAGGTTCTTATGACAGCGACAAGCGACGAAAAGAAGAGCGCGGGCAAGCCGTCCGCGTACGCGGCGGCGGGCGTGGACATCGACGTCAAGATGGCCGGGTTGCGCTCGGTGACGCGCATGGTCAACGCCACGCGCACGCGCGACGCGCGCGGCGGCCTGGGTTCCTTCGGCGGGCTGTACGTGGCGCCGGGCCGCGACGCGCTGCTCGTGGCCAGCACCGACGGCGTGGGCACGAAGCTGAAGGTGGCGGTTCTGGCCGGAAGGCACGACACCGTCGGCCGCGACCTGGTCAATCACTGCGTGAACGACATCCTGGTGCAGGGCGCGCGGCCCCTTTTCTTCCTGGACTATATCGGCGCCGCAAAGCTCGACGGCGCCGTCTTCCGGCAGATCCTGGCAGGCCTGTGCGCGGCCTGCCGGAGCAACGGCTGCGCCCTGATCGGGGGCGAGACGGCCGAGATGCCCGGGCTGTACCCGGCCGCGGAGTATGACCTCGTGGGAACGATCGTCGGCGCCGTGCCGCGCAAGGACCTGGTCACCGGCAAGGCCATCCGCGAAGGCGACATCATTATCGGCCTGCCGTCTTCCGGCCTGCACACGAACGGCTACTCCCTGGCGCGGGCCATCCTTTTCGACAAGCTGGGTCTGGGCGTGAGCGATCCGTTCCCGGGCACGAAAATGACCGTGGCCGACGTCCTGCTGGCCGTGCACCGCAGCTATCTCAGGCCCGTGACCGCGGTGATGAACAAGGTCCGCGTCCGGGGCATGGCGCACATCACGGGCGGCGGGCTGATCGACAACGTGCCGCGCGTTCTGCCGCACAACGTCGACGCCGTTTTCGACCGCGCCGCGTGGAAGACGCCGCACCTGTTTCAATTCCTGCAGCGCGAGGGCGGCGTGGACCGCGACGAGATGTACCGCGTGTTCAACATGGGCATCGGGTACGTGCTGGTGGTCGGCGAAGCCGACGCCGAGGAGGCCCTGGCGATTCTCAGGAACGCGCGCTGCGGCGCGAAGGTGGTCGGCTACATCCGCCGCGGGCGGCAGCGCAGCTTGCTGACGGGCTGAGAACGTCCGCCGCGGCCTTACCACTCCAGCATCTTGACGTCGTCGCGCAGCGGCACGGCGCGGTTCGCGCGGCTGCGCTGCTCCGCCGGGCGCTCAGTCGCGCCGTCCGGCCCGTCGCCGGACGCGGGCGCCGTGCCCTGGGCGCCCGGCCGCGCGAACGCCGATTGGGGGCCGCGGCGATCGGGTGACGCGAAAGGGTCCCATCCGCCGCCGGTCCCCGCGGCGTCGCGGGCGGCCGCATCGGGGGCCAGAATCGCGTCGGTCAGCTCCCTCCAGCCGGAAATCCCGCCGTCGCGCCGTTCCCGCGCGCCGCTTGCCTCTCCGCCATCCGTCAGGTAGTCCGTTCCGGGGGACCAGGCGGATCCGCCGCGCCTTTCCGCCGGCGGCCGCCCGGCGCCCGCGGCGCGGCCGCCCAACGGCGCGCCGGCCGCGTCGGCGGCGCCGCCCCACACCTCTTCGGCCAGCCACCCCCACCCCTCCGCGCGCCCCCGGTCTTTCTCCGCGCCGTCGGTCGCGATCAGGTCGGCGGCTTCCGTTCGCGGCGCGGCGGGCGGCGCGAAAGCCTGGCGGCGCATCGCCCAGAACGGATCCGACACTCCGCCTGCCGACCGCGCCCCCGGCCCGCCGCCCAACCGGGAGAAGGCGCCGTCCGGCAGGACCGCCGTTCCGCGTTGCTCGGGCGCGGGCACGCGCAATTCGTACAGCGTAACCGGAACGCGGGACACCGGACCTTCTTCCTCTGCGTCGCGGACCGGGGCCAGCGCCGGCGGCAATTCCGCCCGGCTGAAAAGCGCATTGCCGGCGGCCAGGCCGATAACCAGTCCGGCGGCGGCGGCCGTGATGCATGTGCGGGGGTTCACTGCGGTTGTCGGTTTTGGGTTGTCGGTTTTGGGTTGTCGGGCGGGGCCGCGCGTGCCGCTTGCGCGCCAGGGGCCCGCGTGTTCTAGCGTATGCCGTACTTGCGTATCAGGCGCTGCAGGTAGGCACGCTCGATGCCCGCCTGGCGGGCCGCCTGCGACACGTTGCCGTCGGTCCGCCGGAGCAGGTCCCGAATGAAGGCCTGCTCGAAACGCCCGATCAGCTCATTCTTGGCCTCCTTGAAAGGGCGATCGCTTTCGACCGGCGCCGGCTCGGCCTCGACGCTCTTCATTCTACCAAGATACAGGAAATCGCCCAAGTCGATTTTGTCCCTTCCGGAGTACGAGGCGATCTCCACGACGTTGCGCAGCTCGCGCACGTTGCCGGGCCAGTCGTGGCGCCGCAGCGCCTCCATCATGCCGTCGAAATCGGCGACGCGTTCCAGCGCGTTCTCGCCCAGAAAATCCTTGAGGAACTTCGCCGCCAGCAGCGGGATATCGTCCTTGCGCCGCCGCAGGGGCGGCATCTCGATATGCGCCACGGAAAGCCGGAAGAACAGGTCTTCGCGGAACCTCCCGGCGTTGACTTCGGCGGCCAGCTTGCGGTTCGTGGCCGCCACGATGCGCACGTCCACGCGCTTCATCTCGTTGCTGCCCAGGCGACGGACTTCGCGCCGTTCGATCACGCGCAGCAGCTTGGGCTGCAGCGCGGGGCTGAGCTCGGAGACTTCGTCCAGGAACACCGTGCCGCCGTCGGCGTGCTCGAAGGCGCCCACGCGATCGGCCGCCGCGCCCGTGAAAGCGCCCCGGTTGTGTCCGAACAGCTCGCTTTCGATCAGCTCGCGGGCCAGCGCCGCGCAGTCGATCACGATGAACGGCTTCCTGCTTCGCCGGCCGTGGCGGTGCATCTCCTCGGCCAGGACTTCCTTCCCGGTGCCGGTTTCGCCCTCGATCAGGACGACCGCGTCGGTGGGCGCGTAGGTCTCGGCCAGGTGAAAGACGCGCCGCATGGCCACGCTCTTTCCCAGGAGGCCGCCGAAGGCTTGCTGGTCGCTGAGCACGTATTCGACCGACTCGCGCAGCGGGCAGAAGACGAAGCGCGTTTTGCCGAGCTGGAATTCCGTGCTCTGGTCGAGGTAAGCCTGGGAAACGCGCACGCCCTGCACGATCGTGCCGTTGGTGCTGCCCAGGTCGCGGATAACGTAGCCGTCGGGCCCGCGCTCGATCTCGCAATGCTGCCGCGAGATGGTGGTGTCTTCCACCGCCAGGTCGTTGTTCGCGCCCGAGCCGATGGCGAACACGTCGCGGTCCACGATGAACTCGCGGCCCTGCAGCGGCCCGCTCGCCACGAGCACTTTCGATTTCTGCACGCGGATCGCGTTGGGCGACTTCTCGGCCGGCAACACGAGGGTCGGGCCGTCAATGCGTTTGGCGTCGTCGGTCATGGTTCCGGAGCGTCTGGCGCCTGATACCGATTGCCCCGGCATACTAGAGCGCGGCGGGCGCCGGCTCAAGACTCAACTTGCGGTTCCGCGCCCGCGCGCGCCCCCTCGCGCTCCGCCCTCCGGAACGCGGGATGGTTGCCGGCGATGACCAGCGTGACTTCGCCGCGCGGGGGCCGGCCGGCGAGGAGGCCGCGCAACTCGCCCAGGTAGCCGCGCATCACCCGCTCGAATTTCTTGGTCAGCTCGACGCACACCGCCGCCCGCCGGTCACCCAGGACTTCGAGCGCGGCGCCCAGCGTGTCCGCCGCGCGGTACGGCGACTCGAAGACCACCAGCGTGTGCGGGCGGTCTTTTTCGTCCTCAAAAAAGCGCCGCCGCGGGCCGGGCTTGCGCGGCGGGTAGCCTTTGAACGTGTAGCTGGACGCGGGCAGGCCGGACAGCAGCAGGGCCACGGGCACGGCGGAGGCGCCGGGAAGCACCGTGAAATCCAGGCCCCGCTCCACGGCCAGGCTGAGCAGGCGGTAGCCGGGATCGCTGATCCCCGGGTAGCCGCTGTCGGAACAGACCGCCACGGCCAGGCCCTCGGCGGCCAGGTCCGCGAGGCGCCCGGCCATGTGCGCCTCGTTCTGTTCGCGGTAGCACAGCACGCGCGCCGGCCGCGGAATGCCGTAGTGCGCCAGCAGCGCGCGCGTGCGCCGGGTGTCTTCGCAGGCCAGCACGTCCGCGCGGCGCAGCGCGTCCAGGGCCCGGGCGCTGATGTCGTCAAGGTTGCCGATCGGCGTGGCGACGATGTAGAGCATGGCGTTTCCCCGGGCCGCCCCCGCGCGGGCCGCTTCGCCGGGCGCGACCCACGCCGAGCCGTCTACAGCATTCGCGCCATCAGCGCGAGCACATTGTCGAGCCCTTCCCGGCGCGCCGCCGCGACCGGCAGCGCCCCCGGGAACGAGCGCAGCAGCTCGGGCATCGCCGCGGCGGCGGCCGGCAGGTCGGCCTTGTTCAGCAGCAGCAGCGAAGGCACCCGGTCCGCGCCGATCTCCCGCAGCGTGTCGTGCACGACGTCCAGCTGGTCACGCACGTGCGCGTGCGACGCGTCGGCCACGGTCAACAGCAGGTCCGCTTCCACGGCCACGTCCAGCGTTGACCGGAACGAAGCCACCAGCCCGTGCGGCAGGTGGCGGATGAAGCCCACGGTGTCGGTAAGCATGGCGCCGCGGCCGTCGGGCAGCCGCACGCGGCGCGTCTTGGTGTCGAGCGTGGCGAAGAGGCGGTCGTCCACGAACGCCCCGGCCGACGTCAGCGCGTTGAGCATCGTGGATTTGCCCGCGTTGGTGTAGCCCACCAGGCAGACCATGGGGCGCGGCCGTCCTTCGCGCTCGCGGCGTTCGCGATTCTGGATCGCCTGCAGCTTTCGCGCAAGGAAACGGATACGGCGGCGCATCGGCTCGTTGCGGAGCTGCAGAGGGCTTTCCCCGGGGCCGCGCATGCCGATTCCGCCCTGGAAGCGCTGCTGGCGGCGCGAGATGGGGATGCGCGAGACCAGGTATTGAAGCTGCGCCAGCTCGACCTGGATCTGCGCGGCCGCCGACTGCGCGCGCCGCGCGAAAATCTGCAGGATCAGCTCGGTGCGGTCGATGACCTTGACGCCCAGCGCCAGATCCAGGTTGTTGACCTGCACCGCGGAAAGGTCGTTGTCGAAGATCACCAGGTTGGCCCGCGCGCGGCGGCAGGCCAGCTGGATGTCCGCAAGCTTGCCCTCGCCCACCAGGAAGGCGGCGGTCGGGCGGTCGCGCCGCTGGGTGATGCTTCCGCCGACTATCGCGCCGGCGGTGTCGGCCAGACGCTCCAGCTCCTCGAGCGAATCGGCGGCCACCTCCTTGGAATGCCCGGCCAGAACGACCTGCACCAGCAGCGCCCGCTCGCTCGCGGCGGCGACACTCTCGGCGGGTGCTCTCAAGTCCGGCCTGCTTCCATGTGCTACCTGTGCACCAGGCGGCGCACGACCTTGCGCCGCCGGACCCGGAAGAATTCGCGCCGCAACTCGCGGCGGCTCCTGACCGCGGGACGCCCGCGCCAGCTCAGGTACGCCTGGTAGATCTCCTCGTTGCCGAAGGCCGGGCACTTGCGGGTCCCCCGCCACTGCCCGCGGGGGTAGGCGTACAGCCAGCACTCGTCCCCGAGATTCAACAGACAGGAGTAGCACTTGTGGACCGGCTTGATGCTGTAACGCATGCGTCAATCGCGCGAACGGAGCCGCGGCGTTGTGCAATGGGGCGAGCGACGGGGCTCGAACCCGCGACCCTCAGAGCCACAGTCTGATGCTCTAACCAGCTGAGCTACACTCGCCACTGCTGCCGCACGCCCACATAGTGCACTCGGCCCCGGCGAAGGGGCAACAGAAAAGTAGACCGCGGAAAAGCAGATTCCAGTTGCGCCCGGGAGAGGCCTCCGTTAAGCTGCGGCATTATGAAGACGCTCTTCGCAACAAGTCGCGGTCGGCGTGTCGTGCTTGCCGGTGTTCTCCTGGTCGTCTGCGGCGTGATGTGGTCGCTCGCGCAAAACAACGCGGATTCGGCCCTCATGCCCGCCGGCGGGACGGACGCCGGGAGCCTGGCCGAGCTGGAGAAAGCCAGGGTCCAATACGAGGAACTTCTCAAGCAGAACCCGAACGATCAGGAGGCCTTGCGGCGGTTGATCATGGTGCTGTTCGACATGGGACGCTACGCCGAGGCGCTGGACCTGCTCGAAAAGGCGCCCGCGGACGTCCCGGACGTATCCGGAGCGGCCGCCCCGGATCTTCCGCTGCCTGCCGTGCCGGCCCTGGCTCCCGCGCCGGCCCCCGCGCCGCCCGTTCCCGCCGCGGAACCCGCGCCGGAGCCCAAGGCCGCGCCCGAACCCCTTCCATCGGCGGACCCCGCCCGAGAGCAGGAAGACGCGGCGAAGCTCGAGAAGTCCCGCGCCGCCTTCGAAGCGCGTCTCGCGGAGAACCCCGACGACCAGGTCGCGCTGCGCGGCCTGATCCAGACGCTCTTCGATCTCGGCCGGCACGATGAAGCGCTGCGCCTTCTGGAAAAAGCGCCCAGCGCCGCCGGCGCCGCCCGCGCCGCCGCCACCGAGCCGGTGACCACGGCCCCGCGCGCGGCGGCCGCCCCCGCCCCCGCCCCGCGGACGGACACGCCGGAAGCCAAGGCCCTCGCCAGAGAACTGGCGCAGGCCCGGGAAGAGCTCACGGCCGCGCGGCGGCAGATCGCCGAGCAGGAAAAGGCGCACGCCGCTTTCAGGGAATCGAGCCGCCAGAAGGAAACCGCTCTGGCCGAGATGATCGAGGGGCTTGACCGGCGCGTCCGCGAGTCCGCCAAGACGGTGGCCGAGACGAAGCAGGCGCTGGAGAAGCTCCGCGAACAGTACGAGACGCTGCAGGCGCTGGCCGAGCGGCATCGCGCCCAATACGACGCGCACATGGCTGAGCTGCGGTCCAAGGAAGGCGACGCCGACGCGCGGGTAGCCGCCCTGACGGCCGAGCTCGCAAAGGAGCGCGCGCTGCGCGCCGCCGTCGAAAAGAAAGCCGCCGACAACCGGGCCGCGATGGAAGCCATGCTGGCCGGACTCAAACAGGCCGTGGCCGGAACCACGGGCGAGCTGGCCGCCGCCGAGAGAGCCCGCGAAGTCGAAAAGGTCCGCACCGAACAGTTGCGCAAATCCAGCGTTGAAGCCGTTGAGCTGCTGGCCGGCAGCGTGGAGGAGTTGACCGCCGAGGCCGCGATTGCCGGCGGCCGCCTCGACCGGCTTGCCGCGGAGCTGGCGGCGGCCAGGGCCGCACAGGCTCCGGCCGCCCCCGCCGCGCCGGCGCCCGCGCCCGTGCGCTCGATCGACCTCGACCTCGACCTCGTCTTAGGGGACACGCCCGCCCAGACCGAAATCAACCTCGGCCGCTTCCTGGGACGCGCCGTCGCCCTGGAGGTCAATACCGTCTACATCCGCGCCTACTCCGACGCGGACGGCGACGGCCTCGCGGAGGCCATGCATTTCCCGACCGCCGCCGCCGAAGTGCGATCCGACCTGCTCAAGCAGGCGGCGGAGCAGTGCCGCAACCGCGGGCTGGCCGTCCTTGCATGCATGCCCACCCTGGCCGTGAAGCTCACGGACGCGGCCCTCAACGAAGCACTGCTTGTGCTTGAGTCGAAGAACGGCTGCGTTCGGCCGGCTTTCGATCTGCCGCGGCGCCTCACGCCTTTCGACCCCAGGACATTCGACGCGCTGGCCACAATCTGCACCGACCTCGTCTCGCGGGTGAAGCTGGACGGAATCCTGTTCGAGGACGACGCCTTCCTCACGGACCTCGAGGACTTCAATCCGGCCGCCCTGGCCGCGGCGGAGCAGGTTCTCGGCGCCCGCTTCGCCGATCCCGCCGCGCTGAGCGAAAGCCGGCGCATCAAGTGGACGCGCCTGAAGACGCGCCAGATCAACGCGCTGCTGCGCAACCTGCAGTCCATCGCCTCGGCCGCTCAACCGGAGCTGCGCTTCGCGCGCGCCGTCTACGCGCCGCTCCTGACCACGCCGGCGGCGGAGCAGTGGCTGGCCCAGAACTACCGCGACGCGGTCCGCGACTGCGACGTGGTCGTGGTCAAGGTCGACCCCGAGGCGGCGGGCGTGCGCCGCGCCGATGCCTGGCTGAAGAGCATCGTGACCGCCGCGGCGGGCGTGCCCGACGCCCTGTCCAAGACCGTCTTCAAGGTCAACACGCGCGATACGCTCAAGGACCGCTGGATCGCGGAAGACGCCCTGCGGACGCGAATCGGGACGCTGCGCCAGCTCGGCGCGGAACACGTGGCCTGCGGGCCCGACGACTTCGCCGTCAATCGGCCTCGCCTCGACGCGCTCAAGGACGCGCTCTCCATGGCGCCGCCCGGCGCAAAGTGAGACAGGGCCCCGCCCCGGCGGTCCGCCGCGGCGGGGCCGGCGTACCCGCCATGGCCCGCGGGACGACGGCGGGAGGCCCCGCCCCGCCGGGGTTGCCCGCCGCATGACCGTCCCCTGCTCCGCCGCCGATCGCCGCGTAGGGGGTCAGTTACGCGGTGGACGGGTGGCCCGCGACCTCCGGGCGCGGGCGGACATGTACGTGCGCCCGGACTGCGTTTGCCCGCGCCCGGAGGTCGCGGGCCACCCTGCGGCTGCAGCGCGAAACTGACCGGTTACATCGCCGCTGAACTTCCGCTTGCGTCGGGCAGGCGGGCGGTGTACTGAATTGAAGTTTCGAGGGCGCGACAGCGAGGATCCGAACGTGGGCGCGACATTGACGGAAAAGATCCTGGCACGGGCCGCGGGGCGCACGACGGTCAAGCCGGGCGAGAACATCTGGATAAACGTGGACGTGCTGCTGACGCACGACGTGTGCGGCCCGGGCACGATCGGCGTCTTCCATCGCGAGTTCGGCCGCGATGCCGGGGTCTGGGACCCCGGAAAGGTCGTGATCATCCCCGACCACTACATTTTCACCGCGGACGAGAAGGCGCACCGCAACGTCGACACGCTGCGCGCCTTCGCGCGGGAGCAGAACCTGCCGCACTACTACGACGTGGATTCGCCCCGCTACCAGGGCGTGTGCCACGTGGCCCTGCCCCAGCGCGGACACGTCCGCCCGGGCGAGGTCATCGTCGGAACCGACTCCCACACGTGCACGCACGGCGCGTTCGGGGCCTTCGCCACAGGGGTCGGCAATACCGACGCCGGGTTCGTAATGGGCACCGGCAAACTGCTGGTGAAAGTGCCCGAAACCATGCGTTTCCGTCTGCGCGGCTCCCCCCCTCCGGGCGTGACGGCGAAGGACATCGTCCTGCGCATCATCGGCGACATCGGCGTGGACGGCGCAACTTATTGCGCCATGGAGTTTTGCGGCGAAGCCGTCGCGGCGCTGAACATGGACGAGCGTATGACCGTGTGCAACATGGCCATCGAGGCCGGCGCCAAGAACGGCATTATGGAACCCGACGCAACGACCCTGGCCTACGTGCGGGCCCGCACCTCCGCGCCGTTCGAGCCGCTGTGCGCCGACCGGGACGCCCCGGCGGCCGCCGACGCCGAAGTTGACGTATCCGCCCTGGAGCCCCTGGTGGCCGAGCCGCACCTGCCTTCCAGCGTGGCGCCGGCGCGCGAGCGCGGCGGCGTGAAAATCGACCGCGTCTACATCGGGTCGTGCACCGGCGGCAAGACCACCGACTTCATCATGGCGGCGCGCGTGCTCAAGGGCCGCCGCGTGGCGGTGACGACGTTCCTGGTGCCGGCCACGGTGGAAGTGGCCGAAAGCCTGATGACCGAAACGGTGGACGGCAAGTCCCTGGTGGAGATCTTCGCCGAGGCCGGCTGCCGCGATATCGCGCCGCCTTCCTGCGCCGCCTGCCTGGGCGGCCCCCCGGACACGTTCGGCCGCGCCGCCGGCAGCGAGACGATCGTCAGCACGACCAACCGCAATTTCATCGGCCGGATGGGCTCCAAGCGGGCGTCCATCTACCTGGCTTCGCCGCTGACCGCGGCGGCGTCCGCGGTTGCGGGCCGCATCACCGACCCGCGGGAGCTGCCGGGATGACGATGAATGCCGCGGGCCAAAGGCCGAACGAGGGCGTGATCGCGGGGCGGGTCTACGTGCTGGGCGATAACGTGGACACCGACCAGATCATCCCGGCGCAGTACCTGAACCTGGTCCCGACGATCCCGGAGGAATACGCGCGTCTGGGCACTCACGCCCTGGCCGGCCTGCCGGACACGATGCCCGCGTTCGTGCCCCCCGGCGCGACGAAGTCCCCCTACGTCATCATCGTGAGCGGCCGCAATTTCGGCTGCGGCTCGTCGCGCGAGCACGCGCCCATCGCGCTGGGCGCGGCCGGCGTGCGGGCCGTTGTCGCGGAGTCCTACGCGCGCATCTTCTTCCGCAACGCCGTGGCCACGGGCGAGCTGTATCCGCTGGAGTCCGCCGACCGCCTGTGCGACGTGTTCCGCACGGGCGACGAGGCCACGCTGGACCCGGCGGACGAGACCATCGTCCACGCGCCTTCCGGACGCGCCTGGCGGCTGAAGCCGCTGGGCGCGGTGGGCCCGGTGATCGCGGCCGGCGGCATCTTCGGCTACGCGCGGGCCGCGGGCATGCTCGCGCCACGGTCATGACGGACGCAACGCCCAGGGGGCCCCTCGCCACGCGCGTCGTCGCCGTGGCCAACCAGAAGGGCGGCGTCGGCAAAACCACCACGGTCATCAACCTCGCCGCCTGCCTCGCCGAGCAGGGGCAGCGCATGCTGGTGATCGACCTCGACCCGCAGTGCAACGCGACCAGCGGGCTGGGCTTGTCGCCCGAGGAGGGCCTGAGCCTGTACCGCGCGCTGCTCGGCGAGCAGACCGCCCGCAACCTGATCCGGCCGACGGTCGCCGAGGGCGTGGACATCGTGCCCGCCGAGCTGGACCTCGCCGGCGCGGAAGTGGACGTGGCGCGCATGGACGGTTACCTGCACCGCTTCGCGCTGGCCCTCGCGCCGCTCCGCGCCGCGGCCGACTACGACGTCGTGCTCGTGGACTGCCCCCCTTCGCTGGGCATCCTGACCATGAACGCGCTGGCCGCGGCCGACGCCGCGCTGATCCCCATTCAATGCGAATACTACGCGCTGGAGGGACTGAGCGTGATCACGCGACTGGTCACGCGTCTGCGCGAGGGCGGCGCCAATCCGCGCCTGGAGATCGAGGGCATCCTGATGACGATGTTCGACGGACGGACCAACCTGTCCGCGCAGGTCGAGGCGGAAGTGCGCAAACATTTCGGCGACAAGACCTTCGCCACGGTGATTCCGCGCAACGTGCGCCTGAGCGAAGCCCCCAGCCACGGGCGGCCCGTAAACCAGTACGCCCGCGATTCGTCGGGCGCCTTCGCCTACCGCCTGCTGGCCGCGGAATTCATCCAGCGGACGCGGCGTCGCGACGCAGGCGCTTCAGCTTGCCCGCCACCGCCACCTTCTGCACCGGCGACATCCGGTCCACCAGCAGAACCCCCTCCAGATGATCCAGCTCGTGCTGGATGACGCGCGCCAGCAGCGCGCGCGCGCGCAGCTCCCGTTCTTTCCCCTCCGCGTCCCGGTAGGCCACGGTGACTTCCGCCGCGCGCCTGACGTTGGCGTAGATGCCCGGGAAGCTCAGGCAGCCCTCCTGGCCCGTCTGTTCGCCCGCGGAAGCCACCAGGCGGGGATTGACCATCACGATCGGCATGGCCGCCTGCGGGTTGTGGCGTTCGCCCGTCCGCGGATCGGCGTCCAGGCGCGGCGGCACGTCGATGACGCACAGCGCCTCGCTGCGGCCGACCTGTTCGGCGGCCAGGCCCAGGCCTTCATGCGCATACATCGCGTCAAGCATGTCGCGCGCCAGGCCGCGCAGCCCGTTGCCGAAATCGGCGACGGGCCCGGCCTTCGCGCGCAGTTCCGCGCGGCCGTAGGTCAGGACGTCATACTTCAAAACCGCTCTCCTTCAGCCAGTCGGACAGGTGGGTCCGGACCTGTTCGACCATCTCGCGGTCCGAGATGGAGGTGGTGCGGTCGTGTTCGTATTCCCTGCAGATCCATTCATGGATGGCCTTGACGCCCGGGTGCTCCTTGGTCAGGGACGACGAGCCGCGACCGATCTTGTTGTGAACCCACAGCACGACGCCGGACAGTCCGCTCTTGTCCGTGATCGCGACCGACACCGGCCGGTTGAGGAGGCTGGCCGTGTCGAAGATATTGTAGATCTCCTCGTTCTTCAGCAGCCCGTCCGCGTGGATCCCGGCCCGCGTCATGTTGAAGTCCTCGCCCACCAGCGGCTGGTTGGCGGGAATCTTGAAGTGCAGCTCCTTCTCGAAGTAGCGGGCGATCTCGGTGATGACGGTCGTGTCGACGCCGGCGTCGTTGCCCCGCAGCTGCAGATAGCTCAGCACGAGGCCTTCCAGGGGCGGGTTGCCC
The DNA here is from genome assembly GCA_016873635.1 of Lentisphaerota bacterium. Lineage (GTDB taxonomy): Bacteria > Verrucomicrobiota > Kiritimatiellia > UBA8416 > VGWJ01 > VGWJ01. The sequence goes on from VGWJ01000002.1 coordinate 12,613, forward strand.
GTGCGCTCGCCGATGCCCAGGATGGTGCCGTTGGCGGCGGAGCATCCGTAAAGCCAGGCCGTGACGGCGTTGGCCGTCACCAGGTGCAGGTCGTTGTGCCCGTGCCATTCCATCCACTCGCTCGGCACGCCGGCATAGTAGGCCAGGCCGTAGATCAGGCCGGGAACGGAGCGCGGCATGGCCACGCCCGGAAAGGGCACGCCCAGCCCCAGCGTGTCGCACACGCGGATCTTGATGACGGTCTTGCTCTCTTCGGCCAGTTTCATCAGTTCGTGCGCGAAGGGCACCACGAAACCGTAGAAATCGGCCCGCGTGGCGTCCTCGAAGTGGCAGCGCGGGGTGATGCCCACCTCGATGGCGTCGCGGATCACGCCGATGTAGTCGTTCATCACCTCCTTGCGCCGTTTGCGAAGCTTCAGAAAGATGTGGTAGTCGGAACACGAAGTCAGGATGCCCGTCTCTTTCAGGCCCGCGTCCCTGGCCATCTGCAGGTCCTTGCGGTTGGCCCGGATCCAGCCCGTCACTTCGGGAAACTCGTAGCCCAGCGCCAGGACTTCGTCCATGGCCTGCCGGTCCTTGCGCGTGTACAGGAAGAATTCGGCCTGCCGGATCACGCCTTTCGGGCCGCCGAGGCGGTGCAGCATCTTGTAGAGGTCCACGACCTGCTTGACGGTGTAGGGCGGCATGGACTGCTGTCCGTCCCGGAACGAAGTGTCCGTGATCCATATCTCGCGCGGCGTGCGCATGGGCACCAGGCGGTGGTTGAAGCCCAGGCGGGGCGCCTCGGCGTATGGAAACACGTCCCGGAAAAGGTCGGGCTCGGACGGGTCCTCCAGATGGACCGTGTAGGAGTCGGCGTTGAATGTGTTGTACCCGGGGTTGAATTCCAGCATGGGGCGCATCCTTCCAAACGTTATCCGAACTCCGCTCAGCCTACCCTCTCGCGCGCGCAAAGGCAAGACGATGTGCGCGGGTAACGGGTCAGTTTCGCGCTGCAGCCGCAGGGTGGCCCGCGACCTTCCGGGCGCGGGCAAACGCAGTCCAGGCGCACGTACATGTCCGCCCGCGCCCTCATAGAAGGTCGCGGGCCACCCGTCCACCGCGTAACTGACCCCTTACGTGCGCGGGGTGTCGCGGTGCGCGGGAAAGCTTTGGCCTTGCCGCAGCGCGTGAGGCGCGCTTATAGTGCCGGCCATGCGCGAGGCGTTGATCGTCATTCCCACGTATGACGAACGTGACAACGTGGAGTCGATCTCCCGGGCCATCCTGGAGATCGCACCCGACGTCCACGTCCTTTTCGTGGACGACAACTCGCCCGACGGCACCGGCGAAGCGCTGGACCGCCTGGCGGCGGCCGACGCGCGCGTGCATGTAATCCACAAGTCCGGCAAGGCCGGCCTGGGCCGCGCCTATATCACGGGCTTCAAGTGGGCCCTGGAACGCCCGTACGGGCTGGTCTTCGGCATGGACGCGGATTTCTCCCACGATCCCGCCGAGATCCCGGTCATGCGCCGCGCCGCGGAGGAAGCCGACCTGGTGATCGGTTCGCGCTACGTGAACGGCATCCGCATTACGAACTGGCCGCTCAGCCGCCTGCTCCTGAGCAAGGCCGCCGCGACCTACGTGCGCGTCATCACGGGCATGCCCGTGACCGACCCCACGGGCGGCTACCGCTGCTTCCGGCGCGAGACTCTGGAGAGCATCGATCTCGACGCAGTAATGTCCAACGGCTACTCGTTCCTCGTGGAAATGGCGTATGTGACCTGGATCAGCGGCTTCCGCATCAGCGAAGTGCCCATCACGTTCGAGGACCGCCGCTCCGGATATTCGAAGATGAGCATGGACATCTTCCGCGAATCGCTGTGGATCGTGTGGAAACTGGTCTTCCGCCACGGCCGGCGCCGGCGCCGCGTGCCCGGCCCGGCGCACGGGCCGGGGGGCGGCGGAATCGCTTGATCGGAGGAGCCCGCATGGGAACGCGTCCCGCGGACATGCTGGCGGCGTTGCGGCCCAGCCAGTGGACGAAGAACGCCGTCGTCCCGGCCGCCTTCGTGTTCGCGCTGGGCGACCGCGGCCAGCCGGTGGGCCCGGTCGACGGCCTGCGCGTGGCCGCGGCCACGCTCCTCTTCTGCCTGGTCTCGAGCGCGGTTTACCTTTTCAACGACATACGCGATCTGGAAGCCGACCGCCTTCACCCGCTCAAGAAGCACCGCCCTCTCGCCGCCGGACGCGTGGGCGTCGGCGCGGCCGGCCTGGTCTCCGCCCTGCTCGCCGCCGGCAGCCTGGGCGGCGCATGGCTCGTCGCGCCGCGCTTCGCCGGCGTCATGTCGGCGTACGTTCTCATCCAGCTGGTCTACAGCCTGGCGCTGAAACGCGTGGCCCTCGTGGATATCATGGTGATTGCCGCGGGGTTCGTGCTGCGGGCGGTGGCCGGGGCCGTGGTGGTCGAAGCGACCATCTCGCCGTGGCTGCTGCTGTGCGCCTTTCTGCTGGCCGTGTTCCTGGCCCTCTGCAAGCGCCGCCACGAGAAGCTGCTGCTCGAGGACGCGGCCGGCGGGCACCGGCCCAGCCTCGACAAGTATGACCGGAGCCTGCTCGACCAGTTGATCGGCGTCGCCGCTTCGTCAACCATCGTGGCCTACGCGATCTACACGCTGGCGCCGGGAACCGTCGCCAAGTTCGGCACCTCCGCCCTGGGCCTGACCATTCCTTTCGTGATGTTCGGCGTCTTCCGCTACCTGGATCTGGTTTACCGGCACGAAGGGGGCGACCGCCCGGAGCGGATCCTGCTTTCCGACGTGCCGATCCTGGTGAACCTGGCCCTCTACGGAATCGCGGTGGCGCTGATCTTCGCGCTGGCCCGGTAGGATGCTTGATCCGCCCCCCCTCCCCGAGACTGCTGCTTCGCGCGTTTCCGGTCAGCCATACGATGGACGGGCGGCCCGCGACCTTGCCCCCCTGCGAAAACCGTCCGCCTTCGCATACCCGGCGGGCTTGCGCCGCAATCACGGGGCATGCTATGTTGACCGGCGTGCGGGGGCGGACCCGCGCGGAACCGACATCCGGCATGAACAACACCGATGCGACAGTGGCGGACGGGGCCGTCCCGGGAGAAGGATTCCTTCGCCGGCTGGACTGGTCGGCGTTCTGGACGGCCGCCGCCGTTTCCTTTGCCGTCTATTTCTATACCCTGGCGCCCACGGTGACCCTCGAGGATTCCGGCGAACTGGCCGTGGCCGGCGACTACCTCGGCGTGCCTCACCCGCCGGGCTATCCCATCTGGTCCATGCTGTCCTGGATTTTCAGCCGCATCTTCCGTTTCGTGTCCTTCCGCGGGCAGCCCAACCCCGCCTGGAGCATCGGGCTGTCGTCGGCCTTCTGCGGCGCGCTGGCCACGGGCGTGACCGCCGCGCTGATCTGCCGGTCGGGCTCGGACCTGCTGCGCGAATCGCACCACGCCGTGGGCGAAAGCGAGCGCGGCAGCGACCGCCTGATCTGCTGGATCGCCGGCGTGGCGGCCAGCCTGCTGTTCGCCTTCAGCCCCTGCATGTGGTCGCAGGCGGTGATTGTGGAGGTCTACAGCCTCAACGCCTTCTTCCTGATGCTCATCTTCCTGCTGGTCTACCTGTGGATGCGGCAGCCGTCGGACCGGCTCTTCTACCTGACCGCTTTCGTGTTCGGACTGGGCCTGACCAATTACCAGGCGTTGCTGCTGGCGGCGCTGGCGCTGGTCGTTGCCGTGGCGCTGAGGGACCTGGAGCTCTTCCGCGACTTTGCGATCCTGGGGTTGCCGTACGTCGCGGTGCTGGCCCTGGTCAGGCGCTGGGGCGCGCTGCCCGGGCCCCTTCCGAACGTGGACTCCGTGGGCGGCATCCTGAGCGCGCTGTTCACGCACGGCGCCCTGCCCCCCATCGTTCACCCCCTGCACGCGACGTGCGCCTTTTACATGATCGGCAACATCGCCCTGCTGGCCCTGGGCTTCTTCTTCCTGCCGCGTGGGCGGACCGTCGCGCCGTCGTTCCTCTGCGCGCAAATCGGCGTGGCCTTCTACGCCTACATGCCGATCGTTTCGGACCTGCGCAACCCGCCCATGAACTGGGCCTATCCGCGCACCTGGGAAGGCTTCAAGCACGCCATCAGCCGCGGCCAGTACGAGAAGATCGTGCCCACGGACGTGTTCTCGTTCGTGTTCGTCCAGCAGCTCGGCACGTTCCTGACCGACCTGCGCCGGCAGTTCACGCTGCCGCTGGCCCTGCTGGGCTTTCTGCCGCTGGCCACGTGGCAGATGCGCGTCGGCGCGCGGCGTTTCCAGGCGCTGTACGCCGCGGTCGTCCTCGCCGTGCTGGCAACCGTGTTCGTGACGGTCGAAGAGGCGCTGGGCGGCGCGTCGGCCTTCCTGTCGCGCGTCTACAAGCTGCTGATCCTGGGCGTGCTCTTGATCATGGGCCTGGGCGTCGTGAACGTTCTGCTCGCGCAACTCGACGAGCTCGGCCGCAAGGCCCTGGGAAGAATGCGCGCGTCCGTCTCCGAGCGGGTCACGGCCGCCCTGGCGCTGCTGGGCGTGGCCGGCGCTTACGCCTACTACGTCAAAACGCTGGCGGGGAACATCGCGGCCGTCACGGCGCCCCTGCGCGCGCCGGGCGCGAACATCGTTGGCCCGGAGCTGCAGCGCATCTTCGCCGGCAGCGCCGGCATCGCCGCGGCCGCCCTGGCGCCCGCGCTGATCGTGGGGCTCATCGCCTGGCTGGTGTACGGGCCCTGCCGCCTCACGGCCACCATCGCCCACATGCCGCAGAAGTGGGTCGTGGCCACCGTCTTCGGCTTCGTGGCCATGGGCGTGGTGTTCATCGCCCTGGCCAACCTGAAGATGGACATCCAGGACACGTTCATCCAGCGCGTGAAGTTCATCTCCTCGCACGGACTGTACTCGCTGTGGATCGGCTACGGGCTGGTTTTCGGACTGGCCCTGACCGACGCGCTGTTCAGGGGCAACCGCGCGGTGCGCTGGCTCTGCGTCGGCGCGGCCGCGGCCCTGCCGCTCATGCCGCTGGCGCAGAACGCCTTCAACCGCGATCTGATCCGGGTCTACGGCGGCGCCGAGCAGAACGGCCACGACTTCGGCTGGCAGTTCGGCAATTACCAGCTGCGCGGCGCCGAGGCCGTCAGCGAGGAACTGGCCCCCGATGAAGAGCCCCTCCCCAACCCCGTCTTCCCCCCCGCGATGGGGCCCGACGCGATCTTCTTCGGCGGCACCGATCCCGGACGCTTCGTGCCCACCTACATGATCTACTCCGCGCGCGTCAGGGAAGACGTGTATCTCATCACCCAGAACGCCCTGGCCGACAACACCTACATGAGCGTGATGCGCGACCTCTACGGCGACCAGATCTGGATTCCCGCGCAACCGGACAGCACGCGCGCCTTCCAGCGCTACGTGGAAGAGGTGCAGGCGGGCACCCGGCCGCGCAACGCCGAGCTCAAGATCGAGAACGGCCGCGTGCAGGTCAGCGGCGCCCTGGGCGTCATGGAGATCAACGGCATCCTCGCCCAGATGATCTTCGAGCACAACAACTACAAGCACGACTTCTACGTCGAGGAAAGCTACGTGATCCCCTGGATGTTCCCCTTCATGACGCCCCACGGCCTGATCATGAAGATTCACCCGCGGCACACGCCGCTCGACCCCCGCGTGGCGCGCGACGACCAGGACTTCTGGGACTGGTACACCCGCCGTCTGCACGGCAGCCGCGCCTTCGAGCGCGACGTCGTGGCCCGCAAATCCTTTTCCAAGCTGCGCAGCGCCATCGGCGGCCTGTACCGCAGCCGCGGCATGCTCGGCGAGGCGGAAAACGCCTTCCGGCAGGCGCGCACGCTCTACCCGCTCAGCCCGGAGGCCAACTTCCGCCTGGCCCAGGAGGTCCTCCTGCCGATGGGACGGCTGGCCGAAACGCGCGAGCTGATGGCGGAATTCAGCGACATGGACCCCGACGACCGCAAGGCGCCGGAGTTCCTGGGCCGCATTGACGAAATGCAGAACCTGCAGCGGCGCATCCAGGCGATCGAGGAGGAGATGCGCAAGGGCGACGTGCAGATCGCCAGGATCCTGGAACTGGCCGATCTCTACCGCCAGGCCGGCCAGGGGCCCCGTTTCATGCACCTGGTCATGGGCATCGTCAACAATCCCCAGATGCCGGCCATGGCGCATTTCCGCGCCGCGCAAATGCTGCGCGACAACGGGAACAAGGACGAAATGATCAAGGCCCTGGACCTGGTCGCCGACCGCCTGCCGCCGGAGACGCCGCCCCAGGCCCTGATGGAAATGGCCCGCATGTACGGCGAGGCCGGGCGCATCGACAGGGCGCTGCAGTGCCTGCGGCGCTACCTGGAGAAGCAGCCCGGCGACTGGAGCGCGTGGCTCAACGTGGCCGCGATGCACATGGCCGCCGGGCGCAACGAGGACGCCGCGCGGGCCCTGGAGCAGGCCGTGCGCACCGGCGGCGACGCCGCCCGCGGCATCATCGAAAGCGATGCCCGCTTCAGCAGTCTGTACCGCCAGGCCGCGGAACGCGCCCGTAACCTGATCGGCATTCCGGGACTCACCCCGCGCCAGCCGGGTCTGTAAGCTCGCTGACCAGGACGCTCAACGCGAACAGGACCGCCGTGTCCACGCGCAGCACCCGCGCGCCGAAACTCACGGCCCGCGCCCCCGCCGCGCGCGCCGCCCGGATCTCCTCCGGCGTCAGGTCGCCCTCCGGCCCGACCAGCACGCCTACCCGCCGCGGACGCGCGCGGCCGGCGGCGCGCACCGCGTCGCGCAACGGCGCCACGCCCGGCCCGATGACCCCCGCGAGGAAGAGATCGAAATCCGCCGCGGCCGCGTCCAGCGCCTCCGCCAGCGGCAGCAGCGGATGGATTTGCGGCACCCGCGGCGCGCCGCACTGCTTGGCCGCGCTCAGCGCGATGCGCTGCCAGCGCGCCCGGCGCTCCGCGCGGCGGCCCGCCGGCGGCCGCGCCACGACACGCTCGGTCAGCACGGGCCAGACGTCCGACGCGCCCAGCTCCGTGGCCTTCTCCACGATGTCGTCCATGCGGCCGCCCTTCGGCAGGCCGACCAGCAGCGACAGCCGCGGGCCGGCTTCGGCCTCGCGCACGTCGCGCAGCGTCCCGATCCGCGCGCGGCCGCCCGCAACGGACAGCAGCGTGCCGCGCGCCTGCCGCCCGCGGCCGTCGAAGACTTCCACCTCGGCGCCCGGCCCCAGGCGCAGCACGCGCGCGAGATGCCGGGTCTCGTCCCCGGAAAGCAGCGCTTCGGATGGCGTCCAGTCCGGGGGACAGACGTAGAAACGGTGCATTACTTGCCCATCGCCTTGCGGCGTTCGTAGAAGGCCTCGGCCTGCGCGTGAAAGCCGCGTTCCGCGGGGTAGTTGGAAGCGTCGCCGATCTCCTCCAGCTCCTTCAGCAGCTTGCGCTGCGCCGCGTTGAGGTGCACGGGAACTTCCACCCGGATGCGCACGTGCAGGTCGCCGTGGCCGTAGCCTTCCACGCTGGGCATGCCCTTGCCGCGCAGGCGGAACACCTTGCCGCTCTCCGTGCCGGCGGCGATCTTCAGCTTGGCGTAGCCCTCCATGGTGGGCACCTGCACCTCGCCGCCCAGCGCGGCGGTCTCGCAGCGCACCGGCACGTCGCACAGCAGGTCGTCGCCATGCCGCTGGAAGACCGGATGCTCGCGCACCCGCAGAACCACGTACAGGTCGCCCGCGGGGCCGCCGCGCAGCCCGGCTTCGCCCTTGCCGGCAATCCTCAGCCGGGAGCCCGTTTCCACGCCCTGCGGGATGCGCAGCGTGAGCCGGCGCCGGGCCTTGACCCGCCCGGACCCCTCGCAGGTCGCGCAGGGGCGGGTTACGACGCTGCCCGTGCCGCCGCATACGGGACAGGTCTCCCGCACCCGGAAGAAATCCACGCCCGAAATCACCACGCCCTGGCCTTCGCACTGCCGGCAGGTTTCGCGCCGCGACCCGGCAGCCACGCCGGTGCCGCCGCACTTCTCGCAGTCCTTGGACAGCGGCAGCGTGATCTCCCGTTCCGATCCGAAGGCCGCTTCTTCAAAATCGATCTCCAGGTCGAACCGCAGGTCCACGCCGCGCTGCGGCCCGCCGGCCGGGCGGCGCCCGCCGCCGCCGAACAGGTCGCCGAAGATGCCTCCCCCGCCCCCGCCGAAGAGGCTGCCCAGGATGTCCTGCAGATCGGCCATGTGCGTGAAATCGCGGGAGAAATCGAACCCGCCGGGACCGAACGCCGACTTGATCCCTTCGTGGCCGAAGCGGTCGTACTGCTGGCGCTTGCCGGGGTCGCTCAGAACTTCGTAGGCCTCGGAAATCTCCTTGAACCTGGCCTCGGCCTCGGCGTCGCCCTGGTTGCGGTCCGGGTGATGCTTCATGGCCAGCCGCCGGTAGGCCTTCTTGATCTCGTCCGGGGAGGCCTCCCGCTTGACGCCCAGCAACTCGTAGTAGTCCCGCTTGACGGCCACGGCTTATGCCTCCTCGCCCGCTTCCGGCGACGGGGCGGGCGGGCCGCTGGACACCACAACCTGCGCCGGACGCAGCAACTGCGCGCCCAGCCGGTACCCGCGACGCACTTGCGCGATGATCGAGCTCTCGGGCGCATCCGCCGACGGCAGGTGCGAGATCGCTTCGTGCAGATTGGGGTCGAACGGGACGCCCTGCGCGTCGACCGGCGTGAGGCCGAACTTGCCCAGCTTCGACAGGAGCTGCTCGGCGACCATGCGAAAGCCCTCCGCCACGGGGTCCGCGTTGTCCCGGGCCTGCGCGGCGGCGAGAGCGAGATCAAGATGGTCCAGCACGGGCAGCAGCTCCATCATCAGGTCCTCGTTGGCCCGGCAGTAGAGGTCTTCCTTTTCGCGCAGCGTGCGTTTCCGGAAATTGTCGAAGTCCGCCTGCAGCCGCAGCAGGCGGTCCTGCAGGGCCTTGATCTCCTCTTCCCGCGCCTTGTCGGCCCTGGCGCGCCTGCCGCGATGACGGCTTTCGTGCGCCGGCGCCGCGGGCGCGGATGCTCCGCCCGCGGACGGCTCCGCCGCGGGGGTTGCATGCTCTTCGGGCTTGTCGGTCACAGGCATTCCCCGTCTAGCGCGGCGTCAACACGCCGCCCGGCTGTCGGACTTCGCGCGTTCCCAGCGACGCGCCGCACGCCACGCACCGGTATTCGTGCACTTCGGCCCTCGGCAGCACGAGCAACAACCGTTCGCGCACCGGGCGCGCAACGCGGCAACCGGGGCAGTACAGCTCCGTCGCCCTCAACGATTCGAACTGCTTGCGCATGCGACAGCCGTCTCTCCGGCCCCGGCTCAACAAGATGGAGCCCAGCAAAATATACCGCCCGCGCCGCGCCGTCAATCACCGCCGCCGTTCGAGGCGGCGATGCCCAGCTTGTCCATGCGGTAGCGCAGGATGCGGCGGGTGGTGCCGAGCTGTTCGGCGGCGCGCGTCTGCACGCCGCCGGAATCGGCCAGGGCCTTTTCGATGAGCCGCTTCTCGAACGCTCCCACCAGCTCCTCCAGCGTGCCGCCTTCGGGCGGCTCCGGCCCGCCGGCGCGCGCCCCCTGGAACTCCTCGGGCAGATGCTCCGCGCGGATCAGCGGCTCATTGCCGTGCAGCACGAGCATGCGCTCCACCACGTTGCGCAGCTCGCGCACGTTGCCCGGCCAGCGGTACGCGCACAGCAGCTCCATGGCCTCCGGCGCGAAATCGCGCGCGCGCGTGTCCGGACCGGGGCGGCACTGCCGCAGGAAGTGCCGCGCCAGGAGCGGCACGTCGCCCTCGCGCGCGCGCAGCGGAGGCAACCGGATCGGCACCACGCCGATCCGGTAGTAGAGGTCGTCGCGAAACTCGCCCCTGGCCGCCTGCTGCTTCAGATCCTTGGCCGTCGCGGCCACGATGCGGGCCTCGGTGCGGATCACGCGCGTTCCGCCCACGCGCATGAACTCGTGCTCCTGCAGGACGCGCAGCAGTTTGACCTGCGTGACCGGCGTCATCTCGCTGACCTCGTCGAAGAACAGCGTGCCCGCGCCCGCGAGGTCGAAACGGCCCGGCTTCATCCTGTCCGCGCTGGTGAAGGCGCCCTTTTCGTGGCCGAAGAGCTCGCTCTCCATGAGCGTCTCCGGCAGGGCCGCGCAGTGCACGGCCACGAACGGCTCGTCGCGCCGCGGGCTCGCGGCGTGGATCAGGCGCGCCACCAGCTCCTTGCCCGTGCCGCTCTCGCCCGTCACCAGTACGGTCGCGTCGCTTTCCGCGGCCTTGCGCGCGTCGGCCAGCGCCTTGAGGAAGGACTCCGACCCGCCGACGATGCCGCTCACCGGGAACTCGCGCTCGATCTCGAACTCGAGCGTCTGCACGCGGCGGTGCAGGGTGGTGCTTTCGATGGCCCGCTCCACGATGCGCTCGATCTCCAGCACGTCGAAAGGCTTGGTCACGTAGTCGAAAGCGCCGTCGCGCATGGCCTCCACGACGGGCCGCACGGAAGTGCCCGCGCTGATCATCACCACGGGAAGATCGGGATGCGTGCCGCGCAGATCCCTGAGAAAGGCCAGGCCGTCCTTCTCGGGCATGAGCACGTCCAGCAGGAGCACGTCGACGGACGTCGCGCCCAGGATCTGCATGCCCGCGGCGGCGTTCTCCGCCAGGCGCACCTCGTACTTCCGCGCGAAGACCGCGCGCAGCGACTCGCGCGTGCCGATTTCGTCGTCAACAACCAGGATCCGTTTCATGGCTCTCCTTTGGCTGGCCCGGCGCCGCCGGCAGCAGCACGGCCACGCACGTGCCGCGCGCGCCGGTTTCCACGGTCAACCGTCCGCCGTGGTCGGTTACGGTCCGTTTCGCGATGGGCAGTCCCAGGCCTATGCCCCGCGCCTTGGTCGTGCAGAACGGCGAGAAGATCTTCGTCTCGATCGGCGCCGGTATTCCCCGGCCGTTGTCTTGCACCCGGATCAGCAGCGCGTCCCGCCCGTCGTCCATGCGGCTGCGTCCGCAGGTGACGGCCACGCGCGGCTCGGACGCGCCTTCGACCGCCTCCAGCGCGTTCTGCAGGAGGTGGGCGAAGGTTTCGGTCAGGGCGGCCTCGTCGCCGACCAGCGGCGGCACCCAGGCCGCGCCGCCGAACTCCACGCGCGCCGCGCCGGCGGCCCCGGCGCGCGCCGCGGCCAGCTCCGCGGCTTTCTTCAGCACGCGCTCGGCCGCCACCGCGCGCGGCGCCGGCTCGGGCGGATTGGCGAAGGCGTCCACCTGGTCGATCATCTTGTTCAGGCGCGCGATCTCGCGCCGCACCAGCGCGCTGAACTCGCCGCGGAATTCCTCGTCGGCGTAGCGCTCCGGCAGGAGTTGGGCGAACGTGCTGATGGCCACCAGCGGATTGCGGATCTCGTGGGACATGGCGGCGGCCAGCTCCGTCCAGAAGGCGTCGCGCTCCAGCTTTCCGCGCTGCTCGCGCAGGCGGATCTCTTCGCTCACGTCGCGCAGCACCGCCACGGCCCCGAGGCAGGCCGCGCCGTCTTCGAGGCGCGCGGCCGACACGGCCAGCGCGCGGCGGGTGGCCTTGTCGATCCATTCCTGCTGTTCGATGCCCGCCTCCCGCGCCAGGGCGCGCGTCAGCAGGTCGGCCAGCCGGCTGCCCAGCCGCGCCGCGGGCCGGCCGAGCACGTCCTCCGGCCTGACGTCCATGATCGCCGGCGCCGAGCGGTTCATCCAGCGCACGAGTCCCTGTTCGTCCACGGCGACGATGCCGGCCGGGATGGCGTGCAGCGCGGTTTCGGCAAAGGTCCTCTGGAAAGCCGCCTCCCGGTACAGCAGCGCGTTTTCCAGGGCGATGGAAACGTGCTCGCCCAGGGGCATGAGGTCGGCGAGGTCCGCGGGGCCGAAAGGGGTCCCGGTAACGCGCGGCCCCAGGAAGAGCCAGCCCAGCAGGCGGTTGCGCCCGTGCAGCGGCACGAGCACCTCGGCGCCCAGGATATCCAGCCATCCCGCCAGCATGCCGCGCTCCGCGTCGTCCGTCACGCCGTCCAGGTTTCCCCGCGACGCGAAGCGCGCCTGCACGCGCATCCAGCGCACCAGCGGATCGTCGGCGGGCACCCGGATTTCCGGCGTGCCCTCGAAGCAGCGCGCGCCGGCGCGCAGCGTGTAGGGCAGGCCCGCGCGGCCGGCGGCGAATACGCCCACGCGCGAAGCGTGCACCAGCCCGGCGATGTCGCGCACCATGCTGTCCAGCATCGCGTTCACGTCGTCGAAATGCCGGAACGCGCCGGAGAAGTACTGGAAGCGCAGGGCGCCCGGACCCGGCCCGCCGCCTTCCGCCGCGGGGCGCTCGGCCCAGGCCCGGGCCAGCCGCGCGCGCAGGGCGCCGTTCTCGCGCGCCAGCTCCAGCCGGTCCTGCGCCCGCGCCATCAGCTCGCGCAGCCGTCGCCCGTCCGCCGTGAGTTCGCACACGGCATACACCCCCAGGGCCTCCGCCTCGCGCAGCGGATCGCTGCCCGCCACGCCCGCCGCGATCACCGCGGCCGACTCCGCGCCCGCGGCGCGCGCCGCCGCCAGGACCTCCCGCCAGGCCGGCGACCTGAGGTCCAGCAGCAGCACGGCCGGCTCCGCCGGCGTCCAGTCCCGGATCGCCTCGGGCGCGCCTCCGATGCGCCGCACCCGGGCCGTCTCCCCCGCGTACGCCGCGACGCGCCGCATGAACGCGTCGTCGCGGGTGCACACCAGGCATGCCGCGCGCGGATTCATGCCTCCTCCTCCGCCAGCGGGAAGGACAGGTCGAAGCGCGTGCCCTTGCCCTCCGCGCTCGAAACCTCGATCGCGCCGCGATGCTCCTGAATGATGCGATGCGTCACGGCCAGGCCCAGGCCCGTGCCCTGCGACTTGGTCGTGAAGAAGGGATCAAAGATGCGTGACAGGTTGGCGGGGGCGATGCCGCACCCGGTGTCGGCGATGCTCACGCGCACGGCGTCCCGCCCGGCACGCGCGCCTTCGCCGCCCGGCAGCGCGCCCTTCACCACCGCGGTGGCAACCGTCAGCGTGCCTCCCGCCGGCATGGCCTCGATCGCGTTCAGCAGGAAATTGACGAAGGCCTGGCTGAGCTGGTCGGCGTCGCCCATGACCGCGTCGCGTTCGGCCGCCAGGTCTTCCACCAGGCGCACGTGGGAGCGCTTGCGCTGTTCGTCCAGCAGGCGCAGCGCGTCGCCCAGCACGACGCACAGGCGCAGGCGCGACAGCGAGGGACGTTCCAGGCGCGCGAAGTGCAGCAGCCGCGTGACGAGGTTGTCTATGCGCCTGATCTCGTCCCCGATCAGGGCCGAGAACGTGTCGCGGAATTCCTTGTCGTCAAAGCGCTCGGGCAGAAGCTGCGCGAAGGTCTGGATCGATACGAGCGGGTTCTTGATCTCGTGGGCCATGCCGGCCGAGAGCGTGCCCAGGCTCGCCAGACGGTCGGTGCGCCGCACCTGCTCCTCGAGCTTGCGCACGGCGGTCATGTCGCTGAAGGCCACCAGCGCGCCCATCAGTTCGCCGGTGTGCCCGTGGAAGCGGGATCCGCCGATACGGATCGGCACCTGCTCGCCCGCGGGCGTCGCGATGACGCGGTCTTCGTCCATCAGGCGCGCGTCCCTCTCCAGCGTGGCGCGCAGCGCGTCGCGCAGCGCGTCCGGCAACGCCGCGATCGACCCCCCCCACGACGGCGGCCGGCTCGAGACCCGTTATGCGGCGCGCCGCCTGGTTGAAGACCGTGACGGTGCGGTCCGTGTTGGCGGCGACGATGCCGCTGACCAGCGAGTCCAGCAGAATATCGTTGTAGATGCGGCTGTTCTCGGTCTGCGTGTAAAGGCGCGCGTTGTCGAGCCCGACGCCGAGCTGGTCGCACAGCAACTGCAGCCCCCCCTGCTCGATGACGCCGTAGATCCGGCCGGAGAGGCGCGCACCGAGAAAGAGCACGCCCTCCAGCTTGTCCTTGGCGCGGATGCCCACGGCCACCGCGGCCCCGGCCGCGTCCAGCCGGGCCCCGGCCGCGTCGCGCGCCGGGCTGCGCCGCGCGCGCCGCAGCGCGACCAGCGTGACGGCCTGCCGTTCGCGCGCCAGCATGGCCACCAGCGCGTCGTCCGCCGCCAGCCGCGGGGCGCGGCGCGTTTCGTCGCCCTGCGCGTAGGCCAGCCTGAACTCGGCGTCCTCGCGCAGGTAGATCAGGACGTGATCCGTGCCCGTGGCGTTCACCACGATGCGCCCGAAACGCTCCAGCAGTTCGTCCACCGTTCCGATCGACATCAGCGCTTCGTTGGCCTCGTGCAGGGTGGCCCGGATGTCCATGGATCCCATGCTGATGAACAGCCGGTTGGCCACGCGCTGCATGCGCCCGTGGGCCGGCGCCATCGAGAAGGCCACGGCCATGGCCGCGATGATGTGCGACGCCGGGTCCGCCCGCAGGCCGGCCCGGACCAGCAGCCAGGCCATGAGGGCGTTGACCCCCACGTACAGCAACAGCAGGTAAGCCGCCACCAGCCCGTACGCCGTCAGCCGCCGCAGCACGTCGCTCACGCTCATGATGCGCTGCGTCACGATGCCGTAGGCCAGCACCACGTTCAACACGACGATCGACAGGGGCATGAGCCGCCCCACGTCCTGGCTTCCCGTGAGCAGCGGAAGGATTTGCGCCAGGCCCAGACCGTAGATGGCCGAGGAAACGAAGGCCAGCACCGTGAACTGCAGCTCCGTGCGCTCGATGCCGCGCGATTGCGTCAGCCCTTCGCGGTAGCGGCTGCCCAACACCCCCAGCGCCACGACCCAGTAAGCCACGTAGGGGATCTGCGCCCAGCCGTACGTGGGGCTCGGGAATCCCGCCGGATTCACCCGGCAGTCCAGCACGAAAGAAGGCAACTGCGTGATTACCGCCACGATCGGAATCAGCGCCGCCCACGGCCACAGCTCCCGCGCGATCAGGCGGTTGTCACTGTCAGCATGCGTGATGCCGAGCCTGAGCAGGTCGAACGCGAAGGGCAGGATAGCCGACGTCAGGCTCGCCTGCCGCACCCAGAAGATCAGGATCGCGCTGTCCTCGGCGAAGCCGCCCAGGGCCAGACAGGCCGCGTAGGCCGAGAAAGCCGCCGACGCGACGGCGTAGTAGCGGTTCGAGCGCCGATGGGGGTTCATGGCCAGGACCAGGAACCCCAGGAACAGGTTCACGACCAGGGCGGCCAGGGAGGAAATCTGGAAAGCGCTGTCCATGTCGGCCCAGTGTTCAGTGTTCAGTGTTCAGTGTTCAGTGTTCAGACCCCATCTCCGGTCTGCAGTCTGCAGTCTTTGGTCTGAGGTCTTCTCACACCCGGCCGATGACCATCGCGCTGTTGCCGCGCCCGAAGCCGTGCGTATTCACCATTATCGTGTTCAGCGTCATGGCGCGGGCCGCGCCGGCCACGAGGTCCAGGTCGCACTCCGGGTCCGCATTCTCGAGATTCGCCGTGGGCGGCACGCGATTCTCCTTAAGCGACAGGCACGCGGCGATCAACTGGTGCACGCTGCCGACCGACATCGGGTTCCCCGTCACGCCCTTGATCGAGGCTACGGGAATCCGCGACGCGCACTTGCCGAACACGCCGCGGATCAACTGCGCTTCGAGCCGGTCCATGTGCGGATCGCTGGGGCCGTGGGCCGTGATGTGGTCGATGTCGCCGGGCATGCGCGACGCGTTGGCCAAGGCCAGCTTCATGGCGATCTCGAGGCCCGAACCCTCCGCTCCGGACGGCGGATCCCCGTGGGTCCCGAAACCCAGGATCTCGGCGTAAACCGCGGCGCCGCGGGCGCTCGCGTGCGCCAGGCTCTCCAGCACCACGATGCCGGCGCCCTCCGCGATCAGGCCCCCGTCGCGGTCGCGGTCAAACGGCCGGCTGGCTTTGTCCGGCTCGTCGTTGCGCGTCGAAAGCCCCCGCAGCTTGGCGAAGCACTCGAAGACCCAGTGCGTCATCATGCTGTCCGACGCGCCGGTGAGCGCCACTTCCGCGCGCCCCCGCGCAATTTCGTCCGCCGCCGCGCCCACCGCATCCAGACCCGATGCGCAGCCGTCCGAAATGGTGCGGTGCACCGCGTTGAGCCCCAGCGCGTACACGACCCCGCTGGCCGTGGCGTGCGGAATAACGGCGAAGGCCGTCCATGGACGGGGCGGCTGCTGCGCCACGTCCATGGCCGAAGAACTCACCCCGAGAACCACGGGCACGCTGCTCCTTTTCGATAGCTCCTCGAGCGGAAGGCCGCCGTGCTCCAACGCCATCCTCGCCGCCGCAATCGCAAACTGCGTGGCCCGGGACATGCGCTTCTCAGGCTTGAGACGCGCATCAATGAACTTCGCGGGATCAAAATCGCGCACCTCCCCGGCAATCCGGCACGGCAAGTCCGCGGCATCAAAGGCCGCCACCGGACGAATCGCGCTGCGCCCCTCAATCAGGCTGGACCAGAAAGGATCAAGACCGACGCCGTTCGGCGCTACTACCCCAAGACCCGTGATGACCACCCTGCTCGTCACAGCTCCCTCGCCGGATGCGCATTTTTGCACGGCCTTGAGGCGTCCGTACAATCTTGCACACGATCTTTTACTACATATCGTGGTTGTCAACAGCAAAATCCACAAAATGTTGACGTTCCGTCCCTGGCACATGCGCTGCTAAGTAACAGCGAACCTGAATCGGTCGAGGGCGGTACTGACACCCTGCAGGAAAGGCAAGGCCTGAACAAACAAGGACAGTGGGATGATCGCTGCGAACGAACTGCCAAGCGTGCTGGTTATTGACGACGAACTCGGCCCCCGGGAAAGCATCCGCATGCTTCTGAAGGGTACGCACAAAGTCATGTGCGTCGACTCCGTCGACAAGGGCCTGGATCTGCTCAAGACCGAACATCCCGACCTGGTCATTACGGACATACGCATGCCGGGCAAGGACGGCATCGCCGGCCTGCGCGAGATCCGCGACATCGACCCCGTCGTGTCGGTCATCATCCTGACCGGGCACGGCAGCCTGGAAACGGCCCGCCAGGCTCTCCGCCTGGGCGCCACCGACTACATCGGCAAGCCCTTCGATACGCGGGAAATGACCGCCATCGTAAACCGCTACGTGGACCGCTCGCGCCTCGAACGGCGGCGGTCGAACATGCTGCTGGAACTGGAAGAAGTGAACCGGCGGCTCATTGACGACCTCGCCGACAAGGAGGCCCTGGCCTTGCTCGGCCGCTCATCGGCCGAGTTCGCTCACGACCTGCGTAACCCGTTGATGATCGTCAGCGGTTACGTGGACCTGCTTTCCTCCCAGCTCGCCAACGCCAAACAGAACAACGGCGCCGAATACGAGCAGGCAACCGAATACCTGGACGTCATCGAGCAGAACGTCAAGCGCTGCTGCGAGCTCTCGCATATGTGGCAGAAGATGGGGCGCACCGAGCTCGACCGGGTCAGACCGACGGTGGTGTCGGAGATCCTTGACACCTTGACCGCGGCCGTGGAACCCCTGGCCTCAACGCACAAAGTCGCCATCCGGTACGATTACGCCGCCAACGGCACGATAATCCGGGCCAGCGGCCCGCAGCTCATCCGGGCCCTCTATAACGTAATCGCCAACGCCGTCCAGGCCGTCAAACCTCCGGACGGACGGGTCACGGTGTGCTGCCGGCGCGACGGAGACAAGCTTCTGATCGCGGTGC
The DNA here is from genome assembly GCA_016873635.1 of Lentisphaerota bacterium. Taxonomy (GTDB): domain Bacteria; phylum Verrucomicrobiota; class Kiritimatiellia; order UBA8416; family VGWJ01; genus VGWJ01. Next base: position 30,345 of record VGWJ01000002.1, read on the forward strand.
GCGACAACGGGTGCGGCATGCCGCACGACGTGCTGCAGCGCATCTTCGAACCCTACTTCACCACCAAGACCGAGGGGCGCGGCACCGGGCTGGGCATGGCCATCGCCAAGCGAATCACGGAAGAACACGGCGGGCGCATCGAAGTGCAGAGCGCCGTGGGCGAAGGCACAACCGTGCGCTTCGCCTTCCCGCTGACGCCGCAACCGTTCGCCGGCGGCGTCACGGGGTAAAGACGCGGGCGCTGCGCGCCGGCAGTTGCGAAGGATCGTCCCCGCACGGTCGGGACGGAGCCCAACCCTCCGGAACCGTCGGAGAACGGCATGATTGAGAGCCTGGAGGGACGGCCTCCGCTTGCCTCGCCGAAGCTTCCGAGCGAAGGCGGGTGCCGTCCGGCGCGTCTTTCGCGCCTTCTCAGACGTTGGCGTTGATGCCCGCGACCAGCGCGCGTATCGGCTCCATGTCGCCGGCGAAGAACGCGCGCCGGGTCCGGTCACGGAACTCCACCACGTCCATGCCGGCCGCGCGGCTCATGAGGTAGGTGTCGTCGGCCATGGCCGTGGGAATGCCCATGGCCTCGACGCGCGCCACGAATTCCGAGGTCTTGCCCAGGATCGCCTTGAAGTCGCGGCCGTCGATGGATACGGGCAGCGGGCTCCAGAAGGAAGGCGGCATGAGCAGCTTCGCCTTCCAGTGCATGATCTCGCGCAGGTAGCCGGCTTTCTCCAGGGCGACCCCGTAGCGTTGCGGCGAATCGAACCAGTCGGTCATGGGCACGACCAGCGGCGCCTGCACGGTCACCGCGCCCGGCCTGGCTTCCGCCAGCAGCGCGAGCGTGTCTTGCTCGCTCTCCTCGGTCTCGCCCGGCGCGGGGTAGATTATGCTGCCCACCGGAAAGATCCCGGCCGCCGCCGCGCGCCGGATCGTGGGAACGACGTCCGGGAGGGAGATGCCCTTGCGCATCTTCTTCAGCACGGCCGGGCTGCCCGACTCGATGCCGAAGAACAGCGACACGCATCCCGACGCGGCCATGGCCTCGAAATCCGCCTCCGCGCTGTTGCGCAGGTGCGCAAAGGATGAATAGGCCCAGGGCTGCCCCCCGCGCGCCGCCGCGGCAAAAGCGTTCAGAAGCTCATACGGGGTGCACGACCCGGCGAAACGGAAGGTGCGGATGCGGTAGCGCGCGGCGATATTCCCGATTTCGGCGATCAGCTTCGCGACGCTCTTCGTGCGCAGCGTGTGGTTGCTCTTGACCGGGTGAATGCAGAAGGCGCAGTTGTTCCGGCAGCCCCGGCTTTCGTCCACCACGATAATCCGGATCTTCTCGTCGCCCGCCATGGCGGGATACACTTCGGGATCGTACACGGGCATGGGCAGGCGGTCCAGGTCGCGGATCATCTCGTGTCCGCTGCGCCGGATCGCGCCGTCGGCCCTGAAGATCAGGTTGGGAATGGAGGCATACGAGCGGGCGTCCGCGCCCGATTCGCCCAGGCGGCGTATGGTTTCCTCGCACTCGCCGAAGGCCAGCGCGTCGAACACGTCGTGCGCTTCCAGGAGCCGCTCCATGAAGATGTCCACGTGGGGGCCGCCCCCGAAAACTCTCACCGCCGGGCAGCGCCGGCGGATCTCCTCCGCCAGAAAGGCCGCACCCAGCAGCCCGTCGCCGTTCCAGAGCTTGAAGCCCACGGCCTGGATGCGTCCTTCGCGTATGCGCCGCTCCAGTTCGTCCGCCAGGCGCCGGAGGAGGGCCTGCTGCAGGGCGGTCCGCTCCTCTTCGCCCTGCTCCAGGCAGCGCAGCAGGCGCGCGCGTTCCGGCGCGTCGGGGGCCCTCGCCCCGGGCCCGGAAGGCATGAGCCGGTCCCACGCCTGAGCCAGCCGCGACGTCAGCTCGGGCGAGGTGAACTCCGCCATCAGCGAGACGGTGGCGCAGTCCTCGACGCGCACGGCGCGGCCGTCCGCCAGCAGGGACGCGGCCAGGTTGGCCAGTCCGTTGTCCGGCATCAGGCTGTTGGGCCCGAAAGGGTAACCCGCGTAGTTCACCAGCAGCCAGCGATCAAGCGCGGCGTCTCTCATGCCCGCATTCTCGCAGACGTCGCCGCCGAGATCAATCTCCTCCGCGGGCAATCGCCGCGCCGGCGTGAAGCCCGCCGTCCGGCGCTGCTTCCGCCCCGCGCCTTCCGGCCGCCGATTTGCGGATTGCCGGGCTTCCGGCCGTTGCCGTATGCTCTGCGCCGTAATGACCGAGAAGGCAGGCTTCCGGATCGGAGCGGAGGGCGTGGACGTCGACGCCGTCGCGGCGCAGGTCGAAGCCGCCGTCGCCGAAAAGGCCCGGCGCGGCGCATACGACGATCCGCGCCTGGCGCGCGCCAGGCGCGCCGACCTGCTGGACCTTGACAGCAGCGAGGACCTGGCCGCCTGGTACCTCGACAGCCTGGCCGAGGCCGCCCGCGTGGACATCAACGACTTCGAGATTCACGAGCGGCGCGCGCGCTTCGGCCGCCTTCTGGTCGCGTTCAAGCGCCTGATCTGGAAGATGCTGCGCTTCTACACCTACCGCCTCTGGTCACAGCAGAACCAGGTGAACGAACTGCTCCTGGCGGCGCTCGAAACGCTCGAGCGCCGCTCCCGGGAGAAGACCGCCGACCTTGAAGCGCGCCTGGCCCGCCTGGAGGGCGGCGCGCCGCCGCCATGCCCGCCCGCGGACGAATAGCGTTTGTAGCCCCGCGTTTCGCGGAGGGCGACACCGTCGGCGGCGCCGAAATCCTGCTGCGCCGCCAGGCCGAGCGCCTGGCCGCGGGCGGACGTCCGGTTGACTTCCTCGCCACCTGCGCGCGCAGCCACGTGACCTGGGCGAACGAGCTGCCCGCCGGAAGGCGGCGCGCCGGCAACCTTGACGTCGAGCTCTTTCCCGTGGACCGGGACCGCGACGCGGACGCGTTCCGGCGTGCGCTGCGCGCCATCGGCCGCGGCCGCTGGAGGGCGGAGCACGAGCAGACCTGGCTGCGCCACGGGCCGCGCAGCGAGGCCCTCTGCCGGCGCCTCGCGGAGCGCGCCTCCGAATACGAGCGCGTCGTGGTCGGCCCCTGCCCCTTCGCCCTGACGGTGCGCGCGGCGGACGTTGTCCCCGATCGCACCGTTCTCGTGCCCTGCCTGCATGACGAGCCGTTCGCCCGCCTGGCCGCCGTGCGCGGCATGTTCGCGCGCGTGCGCGCCGTCATGTTCAACACGCCGGCGGAGCGGGACCTCGCCGCGCGCCTTTACGGCGGCGGCGCGCCGCGCCGCTTCGTGGTGGGCATCGGCATGGCGCCGTTTCCGGTCGACCCGGACGCGTTCCGGGCGCGGCACGGCCTGGCCGCGCCCTACCTCATTTACAGCGGCCGGCGCGAGCCGGGCAAAGGCACGCCGCTGCTGCTGACGTACCTTGCCGTCTTCCGGGCGCGCACGGGACGCGACATAGGGCTGGTCCTCACCGGCGCCGGCCCGGTCGACGCGCCTCCGGACCTGGCGCGTCACGTGCTGGACGCCGGCGTTCTGGGCGAGGCGGACAAGCACGCCGCCATGGCCGGCGCGCTGGCGTTCTGTCATCCCTCGCGCCGGGAAAGCCTCGGCATCGTGCTGCTGGAAGCATGGCTGGCGGGCACGCCGGCCCTGGTCAACGGACGCGGCGCCGTGTTGCGCGAGCAGTGCCGGCGCAGCCGCGGCGGGCTGTGGTTCCGCGGCTACGCCGAATTCGAGGAGGCGCTGCTGACGCTGGCGGACAACCCCGCGCTGCGCGCGGCGCTGGCGGAAGCCGGACGCCGCTTCGTTCTGCGCGAGTGCGCCTGGGAGAGGGTGGAAGCGGCGTTGCTGTCCGCCCTGGCGGCGTAGGGAGCGCTCAGGACTTGCTGCGGGCCGCGTCGGCGATGCGCTGCAGGGCCTCGTCCACGCGGCGCAGCGCCTCGTTGATCACGCCCACCTGGTTGAGAATAGCCCCGAACTGGAGCGTGCGCGCCGCGCGGTCCTTCTCGAGCGCGGCGCGGCGCTGCCGCAAGTCTTCCACTTCGGCTTCCAGCTCCTGTATGCGGAACTGGGCTCCGGCCAGGGAGCGGCGCAGGTTGAGAATCCGGATCTCCTGCTCCTCCGCGGAGCTGTCAATGTCCGTCAGCTCCATGCCCTCGGGAATGGGCACCGGAACGTACTTGCCGCAGTCGCTGCACGGCACCGTCAGCCCCGCCCCGCGGTAGTCAATGGCCAGACTCTTGCCGCAATAAGGGCAGTCGAAGACAATGTCCGTGGACTTGATTTCCAGTGCGTTCTCGGGCGACGCGCTCAGCACGCTCTGGTCCGGGGAAGCCATTCCGCCGTTCCTCGCTAAGCCTTGACAACCCTGCCCGACTTGATGCACGCGGCACACACGGTGCGGCGCACCGTGCCGCCTTTCTCGCTCACGCGCACGCGCTGCAAATTGGGAAGAAAGCGGCGCCGCGTGATCCCGGTGGTATGCAATCCGATGCCGCCCTTGCTCTTCTGCAGGCCGTGGCGCACGATCCTGTTGCCTATGCGCGGCGCCTTCCCGCAGATCTCACAGACTCTCGACATAACGCCTCCCTGACGCCTCAACACGCCGTGGGCGCATCGGCGCTCGACTCCTGTCTCCATCGTTCCGGGGCAAGACTAGCCTATCCGCGGGCGCCTGCGCAAGCGCAGAAATAGCGGGAGATGCGCGCTAGGGCGCGCGCGGGCTGCCCAGCCGGAAGCGCAAGTCGGTGTCGCTGCCGCTGCTGCCCAGCCAGATAGAGCACGTTTTCAGCGGCGCCGCGGCGGCAATCCACTCGCGGATCCGCTCCAGGTTCGCGCGCGCGGCCTCGTTGCCGGCCGACCCCTGGGCGATCAGCGCCAGCGAATACACCGCAAGCGCGTTGCGCGTTGCGCGGCCCGCCGACTCCAGGTCCGCCCAGGCGTAGGCCGCCGCGCCGTGCTCGCCGGCCGCGGCGGCCCAGGTTCCGCCGCCTTTGTTCCCGCCGCCCAGCAGCCTGACCAGGACGTCGGCGTTGCTGGCCAGCACCAGCCAGCCGTCGCGGACCGCGTAGGCCATCCGCTCGCCGGGCGCCATGCTGCCGTACACGCCGCCGCGTCCCGTATCCAGAACGGTCGCGCGAACGCCCGCCGTATCGATCTGCCGCGGCAGCAGGGACCACCCGTAACGCCCGTTGAGCCTGTCCATCGCCTCCCGCAGCGCCTTCTCGCCCGCGGCCTCATCCGCCACGCGGGCGCACGCCAGAACGGTCGGAACGCGCAGGCCGAGAATACGCCCGCTGAGCTCGTCGCCGAGCATGGCGACGAAGACCGGCGCGTCGTCCGCAACCACGCCGCCCAGTCCCTCGGCCGCCGCGGCCCCGGCGGCGCCGGCGCCGGGCATGGCGAGCAGGGACTTGACGTAGCCGCAGGGCGCCATCACAAGCAGGTCCGGATCGGTCCCGATCAGCCGCGCGGCTTCCTCCGCTCCGGACCCGAGGTCCGCCGCCGGCGGCGGCACCACGCGGCCGAGCCGGCCCACCAGCCGGCCCTGCGACCCGCCGGAGTCGTGGGCGTCAAGCGTGTAACGGAACGCGTAGGGCACGCGCTCGCCTCCCTGGTTGACGTAGGCCGCAAACCAGCCGCGGTCCAGGCAGCCGTCATCGCCGCCCTCTTCGAGCCGCTCCTGCAGAACCGTCTTGAGCGAACCGCCGCTTTCGATGCGGTCCACCAGAATGCGCAGGGATTCGGCATCCTCGGAATAGCAGCCCAGCAACAGGCCTTCCACGACTGCCAGGGCCAGTTTCTCGGGACGTCCGGTTTCCAGCACCCAGGCCGTGCGGCCGCCGCCCAGCCGCATGCGACGCATCTCCGCCCCTTCGACCAGCCCCCACCGCGACCACCAGCGCAGGATCTGGCCCCGGGCGCCCAGCCAGCTCGAGATGACCCATGCCGGCTTGCCCGTCCCGCCCAGTTTCGGCGCGTAGCCCACCACCGTATCGCGCGCCGCGAAGCGCCGGACCGCGTCCGCTACCGCCGGGTCCGAAGCCAGAGCCGCACTCTCCGCCGCATTCACCCCGGCCGCGGCCAGAACCGCCGCGGTCAGCGGGTTGCCGGCGAACTCCTTCCAGCGCTCGGCCAGCCGTTCGTGCTCGCTGACGAATACCGCCTCGCGCGGAACGGCCCGGTAGAGCCGCGCCCGGTCAAAGGGGAAGTAGACGCACCACCACGCCGTCAGCGCGATGAAGAGCGCGAGAACGGCCCAGAACAGGAGGCGTCGGGTCATGTGTCCGGCGCGTGCGCGCATACCGTTTGTCTCCCTGCACGGAGAACGCATTGTCCCTGCCGCGCGCCCGCCCGGCAAGACCGCAGGGCGATCCCGCCGGGAACGGGCCTCAGGGCAGCCGCAGCGTGCCCACCAGTTCGCGCACGCTCTTGAAATTGTGTTCGACGAGGTAGTCGCGGATGCCGTCCGCGACCGCCAGCGGAGCGAGCGGATCGCGGAAGTTGGCGGTGCCCACGGCCACCGCCGACGCCCCGGCGATGATGAACTCCAGCGCCTCCCGCGCGCCGACGATGCCGCCCATGCCGACCACCGGAACGCGCACGGCCCGCGCCGCTTCCCACACCAGCTTCACGGCCACCGCGTGCACGGCCGGTCCCGACAGCCCGCCCGCCACGTTCGCCAGCACCGGCCGCCGCGCGGCCGTGTCGATGACCATGGCCGGAATCGTGTTGATGAGCGAGACGGCGTCGGCCCCGGCCTCGGCCACGGCGCGGGCCAGGCCGCCGATGTCCGGAACGTTCGGCGGCAGCTTGGGGATGAGCGGCAGCGCCGTGCGGCGCCGCACGGCGGCGGTAACCTGCGCGGCGGCGCGCGGGTCGGTGCCGAACGAGCTGCCGCCGGCCTTGATGTTCGGGCACGAGATGTTCAGCTCCAGGCCCGCCACGCCTTCCGCGGCGCTCAGGCGTTCGGCCACGCGTTCGTACTCGTCGATCGTGCGGCCCCATATGTTGACGATCACCGGCACGTCGTACGCGCGCAGGAAAGGCAGATAGTCGGCGATGAACTTGTCCGCGCCCGGGCTCTGCAAGCCGATAGCGTTGACCAGTCCGCCGGGCACTTCGACGAGACGCGGCGGCGGGTTGCCGTCCCAGGGCTCGATGCGGATGCCCTTGACCACGAATGCCCCCAGCCGTCCGAGGTCCAGCAGGTCGGCGTATTCGGGCCCGTAGCCGTAGGTGCCGGAGGCCACCATCACCGGGTTCTTCATCCGGATGCCGGCCAGGTCGACGGTCAGATCGGGTTCCGCGCTCATGATCGGGCTGGTGTTCGGTTCTCGGCTGTCGGCGCCACGCAATCGGACTCCTCCCAGGCGATCTCCGCGGCATTGAAGACCGGCCCGTCGCGGCACACGCGCGCCCATTGCGTTCCCTCGGGCGTCCGCACCTTCTGTACGCAGGCCAGGCACGCGCCGGCGCCGCACCCCATGCGCCGCTCCAGCGACACCCAGGCCGGCCATCCGCCGCGCGCCGCGCGCTCCGCCACGGCCCGCAGCAGGCCGTTCGGTCCGCACGCGTAGCACACCAGCGCCTCCGGCGCCTCCGCCAGCCAGCGGTCCAGCGCCTCGGTAATCAGCCCCGATTCGCCGGCCGTGCCGTCCTCCGTGGCCGTGCGCGTGTCCCATCCCAGCGCGCTCAGTTCGCCCACGCTGGGAAGCACCGCGGCGGTCGCCGCGCCGACAAAGACCGTCCCCGGCCGTCCCAGCCGGCGCGCCAGGAAACACAGCGGGGCCAGGCCGTAGCCGCCGGCGACCAGCGCCGCGTGCCTGCCTTCGGCCGCCTCCGTCGGAAAGCCGCGCCCCAGCGGACCCATCAGGCTGACGGTTTCGCCCGGCGCCAGCCGCGTCATGGCGCGCGTGCCCGCGCCCACGGGCTTGTACATGATCGCGATGCGTTCCTTCTCGGCCGCGTAGACGCTGAAGGGCCGGCGCAGGGAAGCCTCGATCAGGCCGGCGACGCTGAGGTGTACGAATTGCCCCGGCGCGGCCTCGCGGGCGATGGCCGGCGCGGCGAAAGTGAGAACGCGGTAGCCGCCGCGCACCGCCTCATGGGACACCACCGCCGCCTGCTCGATCCTCATCATGCGGGCGCCAGTCTTGCGTTTCCGGGCGCGAAGGTCAAGCAAGCGCGCCGGGGCCGCGGCTGACCTGCAGCCCGAGGCGAGCTTGCTCGCCGTTGGGCTGTCAGGTCCAGCCGCTTAATGGTGGTTCAGGCGCGCGCGCAGCGCGCGCCTGAACGCGCAAGTCTGCCTCGGCGCGAAGCGGAGCAGGCACTTGCCGGTTGGCCGGTCATCTGTATGCGTCTTTTCGATCATCCACGGTCAACATGAACACGATCTTGTCGTCCTCGTCCACGGAGTAGAAAAGGCGATAGGGGCCGCTTCTGTAACGCCATGTCTCGGGCGTGTACCCCTGCAACTTGCGGATGTTTGGGCCGAAGTATGGCCCCTGGCGCAACTGTGGATAGACGTAGGCCGTGAGTTTCGTCGGCCAACGTCGAGGCTGTGGGTTCGGCGCGCTGGCGACGATGCCCACGCGCCTCTGGTTCGAGCCTTCCGTCGTTCAATACGGCGCGACCAGGCCAATCGCGCTCTTGCCTTGATTTCCGGCGGCAGGACGCCGTAGGCGGCCCGGAAGTCAGATCCGTCGACGCAACGGGCGGGGGCGTTACGAGCAGCCCATGGAGTTCCCGCAGTTGTAGCAGCGGTAGCAGGCGCCGTTGCGCACGGTGATCGCGCCGCACACGTCGCAGGCCGGCGCGTCGTCCATGAAGTGCTCGAACTGGCTGTCCACGCGGCCGTCCGCGGCGGGATCCGCCGCGCCGGCGCGCGTCTCGGGCGCGCGGCCGCCGGCCGGCGCCGCCGGTTCGCGCGCCACTTCCGCCTTGCCGCCCGGGAAGGTCAGGTCGAGCCACCGGAAGATGTAGTCGATGATGGACTTGGCCATCGGGATGTCCGGATTTTTCGTGAACCCGCTGGGCTCGAACCGGCTGTGGGCGAATTTCTTCACCAGCTCGCTCACCGGCACCCCGTACTGCAGGCACAGCGAAATGGCCGTGCCGAACGAATCCATCGTGCCGCCCACCGTGCTGCCTTCCTTGGCCATGGTGATGAACAGTTCCCCGGGGCCGCCGTCCTCGTACATGCCCACGGTCAGATAGCCCTCGTGCCCCGCCACCTCGAACTTGTGCGTGATGGACTGGCGCGTGGCCGGCATGCGCCGGCGGAAGGGCGCGCGCACCGGCGCCGCCGCGCCCTTGGGGGCTTCGCCGTTTCCGTTGTTCCGGGTGCTCACCGGCTGCGTGCGCTTGGAGCCGTCGCGGTAGATGGCCACCGACTTCAGGCCGAGCTTCCAGCCCTCTATGTAGGCCTGCATGATCTCGTTGACCGTGGCCTCGGTGGGCATGTTGATGGTCTTGCTGATCGCGCCCGACAAAAACGGCTGCACCGCGCTCATCATCTTGAGGTGCGCCTTGTAGGGAATGAAGCGCGCCCCGTTGCGCGGCTTGAAGGCGCAATCGAACACGCCCAGGTGCGAGTCCTTCAGCTCGGGCGAACCTTCGATTGTCTCCTTTTCGTCCACGTACTTCACGACGGCCTCGACCTGCTCGTCGCCGTAGCCCAGCTTCAGCAGCGCGGCGCGCAGGGTCCTGTTCACGAGCTTCATCGTCCCGCCGCCGGCAAGCTGCTTGTACTTGACCAGCGCGATGTCCGGCTCCACGCCCGTCGTGTCGCAGTCCATCATGAACCCGATCGTCCCGGTGGGCGCCAGCAGCGTGACCTGCGCGTTGCGGAACCCCGCGCGCGGGCCGGTTTCGAGGACCTGCCGCCACTCCCGCTCCGCGGCGCGCCGGATGTCCGGCGGGCACACGCTGCTGTCGATGTCGTTCAGCGCGTCGGCGTGCATGCCCATGACCTTCAGCATGCAGTCACGGTTGTCCGGGTAGCCGTCGAAGGCGCCCCTGACCTTCGCCATTTCCTGCGACGTCGCGTAGGCGCAGCCGGTCATCAGGGCGGTGACCGACGCCGCGAAGGCGCGGCCTTCGGCGCTGTCGTAGGGCAGGCCCAGGCTCATGATCAGCGCGCCCAGGTTGGCGTAGCCCAGGCCCACGGGACGGAAGCGGTGCGAGTTCTCCGCGATTTCCAGCGACGGATAGCTCGCGTTGTCCACGATGATCTCCTGCGCGATCACGAAGAGCCGCACCACGTGCCGGAACTTCTCCACGTCAAACACGCCGGCTTCGTCCGCGAACTTCATCAGGTTCAGGGAGGCGAGGTTGCACGCGCTGTTGTCGAGAAACATGAACTCCGAGCACGGGTTGCTGGCGTTGATGCGGCCGCTGTTGAGGCAGGTGTGCCAGCGGTTGATGGTCGTGTCGTACTGCACGCCCGGATCGCCGCAGACGTGCGTGCCCGTGGCGACGGCCTTCATCATGTCACGCGCCCGCAGCGTCTCCATGGTTTCACCGGTGAGCACGGCCTTGGTCTGCCAGTTGCCGTCGTTCTCGACCGCGCGCATGAACTCGTCGGTCACGCGCACGGAGAGGTTGGCGTTCTGGAACATCACGCTGTCGTAGGCTTCGCCGCCGAAGGAGCCGTCGTAGCCCTGCTCGATCAGCGCCCAGGCTTTCTTCTCCTCGCGCTGCTTGCTGTTGATGAACTCCATGATGTCCGGGTGGTCCACCCGCAGGCTCTGCATCTTGGCCGCGCGGCGGGTCTTGCCGCCGGACTTGATCACGGCCGCGACCTGGTCGAACACGCGCATGAAGCTCATCGGACCCGAGGGCGTCCCGCCGCCGGACAGCTTTTCGCGGCTGCTGCGCAGCGTGCTCAGGTCCGTGCCCGTTCCCGAGCCGTACTTGAACAGCATCGCCTCGGACGCCGCCAGCCGCATGATGTCTTCCATGGTGTCGTCCACGGCCTGGATGAAGCAGGCCGAGGCCTGCGGGTTGCGGTAGGAGTTGGCCGTGCGGACGAGGGAGCGGGTCTCCCCGGACCAGCAGTAGCTGGCGCGGCTGTCGGAGGAGATCCCGTAGACGTGGTAGAGGCCCACGTTGAACCAGACCGGGCTGTTGAACGAGCCGTACTGGTTGACGCACGCGCCGCACAGCTCGTTGTAGAAACTCTCGGCGTCTTCCGGCGTGGCGAAATAGCCGTCGTTCAGCCCCCAGTCGGCAATGGTGCGCGCGACGCGGTGCACGAGCTGGCGCACGGAGTATTCGCGCTCGCGGGTGCCCATACCGCCGTAGAAGTATTTCGACGCCACGACGTTTGTGGCCAGCATGGACCAGGACTTGGGAACCTCCACGTCCTCCTGGACGAAGACCGTTCTGCCCTTGTCGTCGCTGATCGAGGCGCGCCTGCGCTCCCACTCGATCTCGTCGAAGGGAGGCTTGTCCTTGCTCGCCAGCAAGCGCGGTATGCGCATGCCTTTCGACTTGGGCTGGCGCTCGCTCTCGCCCGCGCGCCTGCCGGACCGCGCCCGTCCCGTGCGCTGCCTCGCGACCTGTTCAACTTCGTCGACCGCCACAGGTTCACGTACTTCCAGCATCGTTCTGCCCCCCTGATCCAGGCTAACAACAAGAAAACGGCACCACAAGATGTGCCGCTGGATTGCGTGTCTGGACGCCTTTCTACCCTACATATTGTGGGGCTCAAGAAAAAAGATTTCTTTTTTTTCCTGAGGCGCCGTTTTCCTCGATTTTCCGCTGTTCGGGCATGCCGCGGGTGCCTGCGCGGGCGCCGGAACGCGTGCCGGAACGTGTCGGGCGCGCGGCGCGGACTGAGCCGCGCCGCGGCTCAGTCGAGTTTCCGGAAGAGGAGCGAGGCGTTGTGGCCGCCGAAGCCCAGCGAGTTGTTGAGGCAGGCGCGGACCGGCTTTTCGCGGGCCGTATTGGGCACGTAGTCCAGGTCGCATTCCGGATCGGGTTGCTCCTGGTTGATCGTGGGCGGCACGACGCCGTGTTTGATGGCCAGGGCGCACACCGCGCTTTCGATGCCGGCGGCCGCGCCCAGCAGGTGGCCGGTCATCGACTTCGACGAGCTGATCATGACGCGGCGCGCGTTCTGCTCGCCCAGGGCGGTCTTGATGGCCCTGGTTTCCGTCTTGTCGTTGAGCTCGGTGCTTGTGCCGTGCGCGTTGATGTAGTCGATGCCCTCCGGCCCCACGCCGCCGTCGCGCATGGCAAGCTGCATGGCGCGCGCGGCGCCTTCGCCGCTCTCCGCGGGCGCGGTGATGTGGTAGGCGTCGCAGGTCATGCCGAAGCCGGCCAGCTCGCAGTAGATCGGCGCTCCGCGCCTGCGGGCGTGCTCGATCTCTTCCATGATGAGGATGGCCGCGCCCTCGGCGATCACGAATCCGTCGCGCCCGGCGTCGAAGGGCCGGCTGGCCCTGGCGGGTTCGTCGTTGCGCGTGCTCAGGGCGCGCATCGCGCAGAAGCCGCCCACGCCCAGCCCGATCACGGGCGCCTCGGCGCCGCCGGTGACGATCACGTCCGTGTCTCCGCGCTGGATGCACCGCAGGCCGTCGCCCATCGAGTGCGCCGCGGTGGCGCAGGCGGAGACCACGGCGTAGTTCGGGCCGCGGCAGCCGTACTTGATGGCGATCAGCCCCGCCGCGATGTTGGAGATCATCTGCGGAATCATGAACGGCGAGCAGCGTCCGGGGCCCTTCTCCAGCAGCACGCTGTGCTGGAGCTCCAGCGTGCGCAGGCCGCCGATGCCCGATCCCACGATCACGCCGGCGCGATCGGAGCGCAGCGCCTCCGCCGGCAGGCCCGAGTCCCGCACGGCCAGCTCGGCCGCCGCCATGGCGTAGTGGGTGTATTCGTCCATCCGGCGCTGGTCCTTCTTGGGAATGAAGGCGTCAATGTCGAATTCCTTGACCTCGCCCGCAATGCGGCTGTCGTACCCTGAGGCGTCGAAACGGGTGATCGGACCGATGCCCGACACGCCGGACGTGATCCGTTCCCAGAAGCGCCCCAGGTCGCAGCCCAGCGGCGATACCACGCCGATGCCCGTTATCACCGCCCTTCGCATGATGTGGTTTCTGCTCCCGACGCTCGGCGCCGCCGTTGAACGTTTCGATGAAATCGGCCGGCCCGCCGCGGCGGGCCGGCCCCGCGAACGCAAGTGCCCGGGATCCCCTAAGCGGAGATGCCCTTGTTCTTCAGGTATTCGATGACCGCGCCGACGGTCGTCAGCTTCTCGGCGTCCTCGTCCGGGATTTCCGCTCCGAACTCCTCTTCGAACGCCATGACCAGCTCGACCGTGTCGAGCGAATCGGCGCCCAGGTCCTCGATGAACGAGGCCTGCGGCTTGACCTGGTCGGCGCTGACGCCGAGCTGCTCCACGATGATTTCCTTCACTTTGTCTTCAAGGGCCATGATCTGCTCTCCTTTGTGTTACATTGCCATGCCGCCACTCACCGTCAGCACCTGTCCGGTCATGTACGAGGAGTCCTCGCCGGCCAGGAAGACCACCACCCGCGCCACGTCGCGCGCCGAGCCGAAGCGCTGCATCGGTATCGCTTCCAGCATCCGGCGGCGCACGTCCTCGGGCAACGCTTCCGTCATTTTCGTCTCGATGAATCCCGGGGCGACGGCGTTGACGCGAATGCCGCGCGAGGCCAGCTCCTTGGCCGCCGACTTGGTGAACGCGATCACGCCCGCCTTGGAGGCCGCATAGTTGCACTGCCCCGCGTTTCCGATCAAGCCGATAATCGAGGCGATATTCACGATCACGCCGCCGCGCTGCTTCATCATCGGCCGCGTCACCGCCCTGGTGAAAAGGAACGTGCCTTTCAGGTTCACCCGCAGCACGGCGTCCCAGTCCTCTTCGCTCATGCGCGCCAGGAACGTGTCGCGCGTGATCCCGGCGTTGTTGACCAGGATATCCAGCCCGCCGAGCGTCTCCGCGGCGGAGCCAACGGCCGCGGCGACCGCGCCGCCGTCGCCCACGTCCACGGCGATGCGCGCCGCGCGGCGCCCCCGGGCCTCCACCGCCGCCGCCGTTTCCGCCAGCCAGTCCGCCTGGAGATCGCACAGGGCAAGGTCGGCGCCTTCCGCCGCCAGTTCCTCGGCGATGGCGCGGCCGATGCCGCGCGCCGCCCCGGTCACGATCGCCCGCCTGCCTTCCAGAACGCCCATGCCGTCTCTCCCGCCCGCCGCAACGCGGGCCGCGCTCCTACGCCTTCAGGGCTTCGGCGGCCCGCTCCAGCGAGGAGCAGTCCTGTATGTTATGAAGCGCCGCCGACCTGTCAATCCGCTTAATCAGGCCGGTGACCACGCGGCCCGGCCCGCATTCCGCGTAAACCCTGAAGCCGCCGTGCATGAACCACTCCACGCACGACAGCCAGCGCACCGGCGAGGTCACCTGCGCGACCATCGTGCGGCGGATCTCCGCCGCCTCGTGCGGACGGCCCGTGACGTTGGCCACGACGGGCATGCACGGCGGACGGAAAGCAACGGAAGCGAGAAAAGCGTCCAGCCGCCGCGCGGCCGGCGCCATGAGCGAGGAGTGAAACGCCCCGGCCACGTTCAGGACCACGGTCTTCGCGGCCCCGGCTTCGACCGCCAGCTTCTCCGCGGCCGCGACGGCCGCCCGCTCCCCGGAAAGCACGATCTGCTCCGCGGAGTTGACGTTGGCCTTCTCCACGCCCGCGGAAGCGCAGATGGCGTCAATGCGCTCGACCGGCAGCCCGATCACGCTGACCATGCCGCCCGCGCGCGCCTGGCAGGCCTCCTGCATGAAGCGCCCGCGCGCCTCCAGAACCCGCAGCGTGTCTTCGAACGACAGCGCGCCCGCCGCGTGCAGCGCCGTCCATTCGCCCAGGCTCAAGCCCGCCGCCGCCGCGAAGCCCGTCCCGCCCAGCTTCACCTCGAGCGCCTTGAGACAGGCCATGCTCGTCACGAAGATCGCCGGCTGGCAACGGTCGGACCGCGTGAGATCCTCCTCCGGCCCCTCGAAGCAGATCCGCGACAGCGGATATCCCAGGACCTCGTCGGCCCGGGCGAAGAGGCGCGCGCATTCGGGATACGCCGCCGCGAGGTCCCTGCCCATGCCCGCCGCCTGCGCGCCCTGCCCCGAGAAAACCACCGCACGCTTCGTCATGTCTACCACTCCATCACCGTGGCGCCCCACGTGAATCCGCCCCCGAAAGCCACGAACAGCACGATATCGCCTTTCTTCAGCTTGCCGCCGCGGGCGGCCTCGTCGAGGCAGACGGGCACGGAAGCCGCCGACAGATTCCCCACCCGATCCAGGTTGACGATGAACTTGTCCATGCAGTCGCCCAGGCGGCTGGCGATGGCGCTGATGATCCGCATGTTGGCCTGGTGCGGTATGACCCAGTCCACGTCGTCAATGGTCATTCCGCAGCGCTGCAGCGCCTTCTGCCCGGCGTCGCACATGTAGCGCACGGCATGCTTGAACACCTCGTTGCCGGTCATCTTCATGTAGTGCAGGCGCCGGTCGAGGGTGGCCGGGCTGGCGGGGTTGCGGCTGCCGCCGCCGGGCAGGTTCAGCAGTTCGGCCAGCGCGCCGTCGGAACCCATGTGGGACGCCATGATGCCCCGCCCCGCGTCCGCGCGCCGCATGACCACCGCGCCCGCCCCGTCGCCGAAGAGCACGCAGGTGGCGCGGTCCCGCCAGTCGGTGATGCAACTCAGCTTTTCCGCCCCGATGACCAGCGCCGTGCGCACGGAGCCTTCCGCGATCAGCGCCCGCGCCGCGTCCATGCCGTAGAGAAAACCCGAGCAGGCCGCCGACAGGTCCATGCAGTAAGCGTTGCGCGCGCCGAGGCGGTCCTGCACGAAGCAGGCCGTGTTGGGAAAGAACATGTCCGGCGTGATCGTGGCCACGACGATCAGGTCCGCTTCCTCGGGCGTCACGCCGGCGTTCCGCATGGCGCGGCGCGCGGCTTCCGTCGCCATGTCGGACGAGGCCTCGTCGTCGCGGGCGATGTGCCGCTCGCTGATGCCCGTCCGCGTTCGGATCCACTCGTCGGAGGTCTCGACCATCTTTTCCAGGTCGTGGTTGGTGAGCACGCGTTCCGGCAGGTACGAGCCGGTGCCGACGATCGTCACCGGCCTGGCATTCCGAACTGGATCACTGGCACTCATCTTTTCAGCCCGCCGCGCGCCAGCTCGCCGGCGATCAGACCGCCGATCTGCTGGTGCACCGACTCCGACGCCACGCGGATGGCGTGGAAAATGGCGCGGGATGATGACGCGCCGTGCGTGATAATACAAACACCGTTAACGCCGAGCAGGGGCGCGCCCCCGTACATCTCGGGGTCCATGCGCCGCTTCATCGTGCGGAAAGCGCCGTACAGCAGCGCCGAGCCCAGCATCCGCACGGGGTTGCTGGTGAGCTCCTGCTTCATCCAATGGCTGATCGCGTGGGCCACGCTTTCGCTGGTCTTCAGGACGATATTGCCGACAAAGCCGTCGCAGACCACGACGTCGGTGTGGCCCTCGAACAGGTCGTGGCCTTCCACGTTGCCCGCGAACTTCAGGGGCGCCTCGCTGAGCAGCTTGAAAGTCTCCTTGGTGGTCTCGTTGCCCTTGATGTCCTCGCCGCCGATGCTCAGCAGCCCGACCGCGGGTTCCGGGCGGCCCAGGATGACGCGCGAATAGACGCTGCCCATGACCGCGAACTGGGCCAGATGCAGCGGTGTGCAGTCGATCGTGGCGCCGGCGTCGAGCAGCACCAAGGGATGGCGCTGCGTGGGCAAAACCGCGGCGATGGCCGGCCGCTCCACGCCTTCCAGGGTGCGCAGCTTCAGGGTGGCGGCCACGACCACCGCGCCGGTGTTGCCCGCCGAGACGACCGCGTCGGCCTCGCCCTGCTTGACCAGGTCCACGGCGCGGCCGATGGACGAATCCTTCTTCCTGCGAATCGCCAGGGCGGGCGTTTCGTCCATGCCCACGACTTCGGCGGCGTGCCGGATCTCGATGCGGGGCGAGACGGGGCCGTGCCGCTGCAGCTCGCCGCGCACGGCCTGCTCGTCGCCCACCAGGATGAGGCGGTCGAAACCTTGCAGGTCGCGCGCCGCGGCGGCCGCGCCCGCGACGACTTCACGCGGCGCGTAGTCGCCGCCCATGGCGTCAACGGCAATCCTCATGCAGGCTCTCCCGGCCCTAGGCCTCGGTGTCCACGCTGACCACGGGACGGCCGCGGTAGGCGCCGCACGCGGGACAAACCCGGTGCGGGCGGCGCGGAGCGCCGCAGGCGGGGCACGGACTCACGGCAATTGCCGCGTGCCGGTGCGAACGCTTGCGCATGCGGATTCGGCTCTTGGACTTCTTCCTTTTCGGTACGGCCATGCTGCCTCTCCTCGCCGCGCCCGGCGGAGCTGCCTCCTCCGGCGCGGAGCATCACGCCGACGGACCCCGCGGGCCCGACGGCGGCGTTATTCCCCTTCATCCAGGCCGTCCAGCGCCGCCCACCGGACCTCTTCCGTCGGCCGGCACCCGCACCGGCCCGCGTTCAGGTTCGCGCCGCATTGCGGACACAGGCCCCGGCACTGCGCGCGGCACACCGGATGGCTGGGAAAGGCGAGGAGGATAGCTTCCCGCATGGCGGGGGTCAAGTCCACAGAGGCCCCCGGATTCGACAGCTCCTGCGTGAAGACGAAAGCGGGCTCCTCGGCCTCGTAGGCGAACATCTCGCCGCAGCGCCCGCAGCGGAAGCGCACCCGCGCGCCCACCCGCCCGCGCACGACCATCTCACGGCCCACCAGGCAAACGGTCAGGTCGTAGCGCAGCGGACCGTCCGGCTGCGCGGCGTCCTCCCGCAAGTCCAGGGCCGCCGGCTCTTCCGTGCCGCGTACGGCAAGCCCGCCCCTCGGCAGCCGGCCGGCGTCAATGCGCATGCCCGAACTTCCTTCTCAGCATCCGCTCCACCGGCTCCGGGACAAACTCGCCGGTCTCGCCGCCGAAGAGGGCCACTTCCCGCACGGTGCTGGAACTGACGTAGCTGTGGCTTTCCTTGGGCATCATGAACAGCGTCTCGATCTCGGGCGCCAGCTTCCGGTTGGTCAGGGCCATCTGGAACTCGAACTCGAAATCGGAATAGGCCCGCAGCCCCCGGATCAGCACCCGCGCGCCCTTCCTGCGGGCGAACTCGACCAGCAGCCCGTCGAAAGCCTCGACGGTCACGTTGTCCATTCCGGCCACGACCTCGCGCGCCATGGCCATGCGCTCCTCGGCGCTGAACAGGTTGTCCTTGGGCGGAGCCGCGGCCACGGCCAGGATCAGGCGGTCGAAGATCTCCGCGCCGCGCTCGATCAGGTCCAGGTGCCCCAGGGTCATGGGATCGAATGTGCCCGCGTATATCGCCAGATCAGTCATTGCTTCTCCCTCGCGTAGAACCGCAGACAAGTTTCGCCGTAGGTGCGCTCATCCGTCAACGACCAACTTGCGGCCGCCGGGGCGGCTTCGCCGGCCGCCTGCTCGACGACGACGAGGCCTTCGCCCGCGACGACGCCGGCGCCGCCCAGCGCGTCAAGCAGCCTTTCACGCCGGTCCAGCGTGCCGTACGGCGGGTCGGCGAATACCAGGTCGAACGGACCGCCCGGCAACCCCCGCCGCAGCGCGCCGCGAACGTCCGCCGCCACGACGGTCCCGCCGCCGCACAGATCCGCCACGTTGCGGCGCAGGTATTGCAGCGCGCGGCGGCCGGACTCCACCCACACGACCCGGGCCGCGCCGCGGCTGTGCGCTTCGATGCCCACCGCGCCGGTGCCGGCAAACAGGTCCAGAAACGCCGCGCCGGCCACGCGCCCCGCCAGGATGGAGAAGAGCGCCTCCCGCACGCGGTCCTGCGTGGGCCGCACCCCCGAGCGGGGCGCGGCCAGACGCCGCCCGCGCAATGTCCCTCCGGTCACACGCATCCGAACTGACCTCGCGTACGGCGCCGGCGTCCCGCCGGCATGCCGCGCCGGGCGACCGGCGCGACGCCGGCGCCGCAACGCATGCTTCACGGGCTCAGGATGGCCGTGAGGCCGCGCCGCACGATCATCACCCCGATCGCGGCCAGCAGCAGGCCGGCCACCTTGGAAATGGCCTTCGACCCGGCTTTGCCCAGAAAGGCGTGCAGCCGTTCCGCATGGTGAAAGACCACGCCCGCGATGAGGATGTTAACGATCAACGCCGCGGCCGTGGGCGCGACGCCGTGCTGATTCAACAGCAGGATCGAAGTCGTCAGCACGGCCGGGCCCGTGATCAGGGGAACGCCGATCGGCACGGCGCCCAGGCTGTCGGGGTCAACCTGCCGCCTGCTCTTCTCGGCGCTGAGCATGTCGCTCATCGAGACGACAAACAGCAGCGTCCCGCCGGCGATCATGAAATCGGCGATCGTGATGCCCAGCAGCCGCAGCACGGCGCTGCCCACCGCCAGGAAGAGCAGCGCCACCGCGCCGGCCGTGATCACGGACTGCCGCAGGACGCGCGGCACGGCGGCGCGATCCAGGTCCTGCGTCAGACCGATGAACAGCGGCAGCACGCCGAAAGCGTCCACCGCCACGAACAGCGGCACAAAACACAGCCAGAAGTCTTTCACCGTTGTCCCGCATCCTAGGGTCCGCCCCCCGCCGCGTCAACTGCGGCTTGTTCGCGTCGGCGCAGGGCCTCCCACCGGGAAACTCTCACCCCCGCACGCAATCACTTCGTCGTCCGGGTGCGGCGCCAGCGCCGGAATGCGGTCGGCGGCGGAGAACACAGGGGGGGTTGCCTCGAACGCTCCGTTGTCCGGCGTGCATCCGCCGAAGACGCACAGGCATGCCGCGTCCCGGCGCTTCGCGTGGCGCTCCGCGCGGCATGCGCTCCGGGCGCCGTCCGTTCCGTTCGCGCTGCGCGGCGTAACCCGGCAAACAAACGCCATGCTTGCCGTAAAGCAACGGTCTGCGGTTGCTTCTTTGTCCGACGTTCCCACCTGGAAGCCCGCGCCATTGCTCACGGCGTGCGTCTGCGGCGCGAGAGCAGCACGATGTCGCGCAGCTGTTCCGCGTTTCTGGCGTTCATCCAGCGGTCCTCGAACCCCTCTTCCTGGACAATATGCGCGATCGCCACCAGCGCCTTGAGATGAAACTGGCGCTGATCGCTCGTCCCGGCCAGGACAAACGCCGCGCGCACGGGAGGGCCCAGCTCGGAGAAGCGCACCCCGGGCAGGCTGCGCACAAGCGCAAGCTCGAAAAGATCGTGGCCTTCGATGATGACGTGGGGGATGGCCAGCCCCGGCCGGATCTCGGTGCTGGACTCGCGCTCCCGGGCGATGAACAGCTCCAGAAGGCGTTCGGAGGGTATGTTCAGCCGGCGCGACAGTGCCGCGGCAAGCCGCTCGAAAAGCTGCATGGCGGTCGCCGCTTCGGGAAGATCGAGCACCAAAGCGCCCCGCACGATCTCGTCGAAACGGTCCGGCTGGATGTTGTCCCGCTCCAGCGCGACCGCGATCAGCTCGTCCTCCAGGCCCGACCGCTTGAACTGCTTCGAGACTGCCGCCCGGGCGAGATAGACGATCGCGGATTCCCGGTGCACCCTTCGCTGCACGTAGAGACCGTACCAGAGACTCCCCGTCCCCAGAAACGCCGCCGTCAGCAGCAGGGGCGTGGTTCCCATGTCGAAGATTATGAAGGCGTACACCGCGATGCCCGCCAGCGGCAGCCACGGACACAGCGGCATCCGGAAGGAAGGCTGGTACCCCTGCATGCCGGCGCGGCGCATGACCACCACCGCCGCGTTGAGGAGGGCAAATGAGATGAGGAACATGGTCGAGGCCGTCTTGGCCAGCTCTTCAACGGAAAGGAAGGCGATCACGAGCGCCATGAAGACGCTCGTGATCAGAATTGCCGGCACGGGCGTGCCGAAGCGCGCATGAGTGCGGGCAAGAAAGCCGGGCGCCAGGCCGTCGCGACTCATGGCCAACGGAGAACGCGAAGCCGCGAGGATGCCGGCGTTGGCCGTGGTCGCGTAGGCGAGAAACGCGCCCAGCGCCACGACCGCCGCCCCCGTCGCGCCGGTCGAAGCCGCCGCGCCCTCGGCGAGAGGCGCGAGGCTGCCGGCGAGCCGCGCAGGCTCCAGAACGCCCACCGTAACAAACACCACCGCGACGTACAGCACGTTGACCACGCCGAACGCCAGGAACATGCCCAAGGGTATGTTGCGCCGGGGGTTTTCCACTTCTTCGGAAACGTCGACGACCTTCGTCAGCCCGCCGTAGGAGACGAAGACCATCCCCGTAACCGCCAGGAACGCCCGCCAGTCACCGGCAAAAAAAAGCGCGAAACGGCGCGGCGCGACCGCCGGCGCGCCGCCAAGAACGAAGAAGACGAGGCTGGCGACCAGGAGCCCGACCAGAACGTTCTGCGCGCGCCCCGTGCCTTTCACGGATACCAGATTGAGCGCCGTGAAGACGAGGCACGTGGCCAGCGCGCCGAGCCGCACGGCCAGTTCGCCGGCCGCCGGGTTGATTAGAAGGATCAGCGCCCCCATTCCCACGCAGGCGAAGGCTGCCTTCAGGCCGATGCACAACCACGAGATCAGTCCCGCCAAGGTGCCGGCGAAGGCGCCCAGGCTACGCTCGACAACGAAGTAGCTGCCGCCCGATCTGGGCATGGCGGTGGAAAGCTCGGCCTGCGCGAACATGGCGGGAATATTGAGGAGCCCGGCCAGAAAGTAGGCCAGGATGACGCTCGGCCCCGTCTTCGCGAAGGCAAGCCCCGGCAGAACAAACAGTCCGGAGCTGATCATCGCGCCGGACGCCACGCTGAAAACGCTCAGCAGGCCGAGCTTCCTCTGCAGCATTGCGGCGTCTCCCGCCCATGACCTTTCTTGTGACCCCTGCGCGGCGCCCCCGCGGCTACTATGCGCTTTCGCGCCTTCACTTGTACATGGCAAATTCGAGGTAGGCGCGCACGGCCAGGGCGCGATGCTCGCCCAGCGCCATGTTGTATTCGTTGCTGCCGCGCTCGTCGCAGTGGCCCTCGGACACGAACTCCGAGAGGCGCAGCACGTCCTGCTCGAGGGCCCGGGACTCGCGCCGGAAATGCTCGGCCGCGTCATACCACGGCAACGCCGTCAGGGGCGCCGCCGCCAACGCGATCGGCAGCACCAGCCGCGTCCGCGGGCTCGATTCCGCCGGCAGCCCGATGCGCCTGTCTTTCCTGTTCAAGTCGTCTCCTCTTCGCGCCACTGCTCGCGGAGTCTTTGAAACCGGCTTTCGTACACCATCGTGAACAGATCCCTCTTGCGTGGGAAGAGGCGTTCCGCTTCCCGGCGCAGTTTTTCGATGCGGATCTCGATGTCGATCCAGGGAAGATCGGTGTTCACTATCAGCCGGCGGATATCGTCCGCCTCGCGCTGAAAGGCCCGCAGGCAGCGCGCCTCCCGCTTGATCTGGTCTTCCCGCGATTCCATGCGTCCGGCCCTGTTTCTATGAACCCCCTGCCCGCGTCAGAATGCCGTGCTGGCGCAGGCGGGCGGCGTCGCCGCGGGGCACGGGAACCGGCGCGCCGTCGGGGGCGACGCCGGCATAGTACATCGCCGCGGCCGCGGTTCCCGGCAGCGGGATGAAGCACTGCACCTGCCGCGGCCTCCAGCGCCGCCGGTCGAGCCAGCCGCGCAGCGCGCGCATGTCTTCATCCGCCGTTCCCGGGTAGGCGCTGATCAGGTACGGCACCACGTACTGTTCCCTGCCGGCCGCGCGCGACACGCGCTCGAAAACGTCCAGAAACTCCTCGAACGCGCGGAACGGCGGCTTGCGCATCAGCGCCAGCACGCGGTCGCAACAGTGCTCCGGCGCGACCTTGAGCTGGCCGCCCACGTAGCGCCGGATGAGCCGGCGCAGGTAGTCCGGATCGCGCGCCGCCAGGTCGTGCCGCACGCCGCTGGCCACGCGCACGTGTTTCACGCCTTCGACCGCGGCGACGGCGTCGAGCAGGTCGGCCAGCGCCCCCTGCGCCGTGGCGAAATGCGGACAGATCTCCGGAACCAGGCAGCTGGCGCGCGCGCAGGCGGCCGGGTCGGCGCGGCACGCGGCGCCCCACATGTTGGCCGAAGGCCCGCCCACGTCGCTGACGCTGCCTTTCCAGTCGGGATGCCGCGTCATGCCGCGCACTTCCGACAGCACGGAAGCGTCGCCGCGCGAGGCGATGCGCCGGCCCTGGTGCAGCGCCAGGGAACAGAACGCGCAGCCGCCCGCGCAGCCGCGGTGGGTCGTGACGCTGAATCGCACCGTTTCCAGCGCCGGGACCGGTTCCGAATAGCAGGGGTGAGCGCGGCGCGTGAATGCGAGGGCATACAGCGCGTCCAGGTCCGCCGCGGCCAGCGGCGGCGCGGGCGGGCTGAAGACCACAACCTGCGCGCCGGAGTCCTGCCGCGCCGCGGCCGTCCCGGCATGCACCTGCCTTTCCAGCAGCAGCGTCGCCTCCATGAGCCGCGCCGGCCGCGCCGCGATCTCCTCGTGCGAAGGCAGACGCACGACCGCGGATTCGTCCAGCGCGCGCAGCGCGCGGCCGTCCCGCGGACAGAGCGCATGGGCCGTGCCCGGAATGCCGCGCAGCAGGCCTTCGCGGACGGCGCGCGCCGGATCCTCTCCGGCTTCGGCCGCGGAGCGGAGACGTTCGCAGGCCCGCAGCATGGACCGCTCGGCCATGCCGTAGACCAGCAGGTCGGCCTTGCTGTCGAGCAGCACGGAACGGCGCAGCGCGTCCTCCCAGAAATCGTAGTGCGTGGCGCGCCGCATCGAGGCTTCGATGCCGCCCGCGATCACGGGCGTTCCCGGAAAGGCGCGGCGCGCGAGGGCCGCGTAGACCAGCGTGGCGCGGTTGGGCCGGGCGCCGGACCTGCCGCCGGGCGTGTAGGCGTCGTCGCGGCGCTTCCGGCGGAAGGCCGTGTAGTGGGCAAGCATCGAGTCCAGGCTGCCCGCCGTCACGCCCACGCACAGGCGCGGCCGTCCCATGCGCGCCACGTCTTCCGCGGTCGTCCAGCGGGGCTGCGCGACGATCCCCACCCGGAAGCCGTGGCGCTCCAGCCAGCGCCCGAGCAGGGCCGCGCCGAACGCGGGGTGATCTACGTAGGCGTCGCCGGTGACAAGCAGCACGTCCAGTTCTTCCCAGCCGCGCCCGCGCATGCCGGCGGCGTCGACGGGCAGGAGAAGAGAGGCCGCAAACGCGTCTCTATTGCGCTTGCTTCCCCGCCCCGCCGCGGCTACACTGTCGGTGTCGTGAGACATGGCATCAACAGCAGTCTAGCAGAACGGATGATGGCGGGAAAGGAGGAGCCCTATGAACCTCCTCCCGACGATTCTGCTCTATGTCGGCGTCGGCTGCGGGGAATGGTATCTCGCCTTGCGGCGTACCTTGGCGTGCGCGCGCGGCGAGAAGGCTGCCATGGTCGGTATTGTCTTTATCGAAAATCTCTTGGGATTATGGGTTTTGTCGAATTTCATCCGTACCAACAACTGGCTCCTTGCCCTGAGCTACTCTTCGGGCGCCGCTTTGGGCGCCCTGCTCGTGTCGGGTAGAGCCGTCGCGCCCCGCCCGCATCCCCCGGAGAACCGGCAATGCGGTCGAATCGCCCTTGACTCTGGGCGGACGGCGTTCGACCATGCTGGCCGTTCGCCCGCCGCGAGGGGCGGGGAGGGCCGGGCGTGAAACGCGTTCTCATATTGTACGCCGTGCAAAACAGCGGCCACCACGCCGCGGCGCGCTGCCTGGAACGGGCCTTCCGCGCGCACGGGCCGGACATCGCGCCGCTGTGCATCGACCTGCTGCAGCACACGCACCCCCGCTGGAACCGGATCGTCGAGCGCATGTACATGACCACGATCCGTCGCACGCCGGAGCTGTGGGACGCCCTCTACGACAACTTCTGGGTCGAATTCCTGACGCGCCGCGTACGGCAGATCATCCAGAAGGGCGGCAGCGCGTCGCTGCAGCGCCTCATGGCCGACTTCGACCCGGACGCCGTGGTCTGCACGCAGGCCTACCCCCTGGCGGTCATAACCAACTTCGTGTCGCGCCGGGAGCGGATCATTCCCCTTTTCGGGGTAACGACGGACTACGTGCCGCACCGTTTCTGGATCAACCACGCGCCCAACGTTCACTACGTCGTGCCCATCGAGTCGGCCGCGGCCCGGCTGATGTGGCTGGGCATCGGCCGCGAGCGCGTCCGCGTGTTCGGCATCCCGGTCACGGGCGACGGCGCGCCCGCGCCCGATCCCCCCGCCCGCCCGTCCGAGAAACGGCGCGTCCTGGCCATGGGCGGCAGCCGGGGCATGGGCGTGCTCTTCCGGACCGTGCGCAACCTGGATCGCAGCCCCGCGCCGTTCACGATCGACGTGGTCTGCGGAACGAACAACCGCCTGCGCCGGCGCCTGCTCAGGAACCGCCGCCGCTTCAGCCACCCCATCCGCATCCGCGGCTACGTGCGCGACGCGGCGCGCCTCATGCCGCGCGCCGACCTGATGCTCACCAAGGCCGGGGGCCTGACGCTGGCCGAGGCGGCCTGCGCCGGCCTGCCCCTGTTGCTGCTGCGGCCGCTGCCCGGCCAGGAAAGACAGAACACCGCGGTCATGGTGCACCACGGCGCGGCCCTGCAGGTTGAAAGCGAGCACGACGTGGCGCGCAGCGTCACCGCCCTGCTGGGCAACGGCGACCTGCTGCGCATGATGCGCGCCAAGGCCCGGGCCCTGGCGCGGCCCGACGCCGCCGCGCGCATCGTGCGGCACGTGCTGGAATGCATTCACGACCGGCCCGGGACCGCAACGTGAGCGCCCGCCGCCGCATCCTGTTCCTCCAGCTCCCGCTGCTGGACAACGATCCTGCCGGCGCCGCCGAGAACAGCCGCCTGGCCGCCGCGTACCTCCGCCACGCGATGGAACGCGGCGGCGAAGACCGCCACTACGAGGCCGTCATCGCCGGAGCGGAGACCGACCGCTTCGACGACCGCCGGCTGCTGGCGTGGATTGTCGCCCGGCGGCCCGACGTCGTCGCCGCGACCCTCTACGTCTGGAACGTGGAGCGGACCGTCCGCGTACTGCGCGCGGCGCGGTGCCGGCTGCCGGGGCTGGTCGTTCTCGCCGGCGGACCCGAAGCCGCGCGGCCGCACCCCTTCCTCTTCCGCGCCCGCCTGGCCGACGCCGTGGTCTGCGGCGAAGGCGAGCCGGTCTTCGCCGCGATCCTGCGCCGCCTGCGCGGGGGCCGGGGCGCCGGCTACGCCAACGTGGCCTGGCGCGCGGCGCGCGGCTACCGCTGGGGACGCCGCCCGCCGCCCCGCCCCGCGCTGGAGCGCATGCTGCCGCCGGCGGACTTCGCGCTCGGCCGCCCGGACGCCAACGGCGTGGCCTGCATGGAGACCGCCCGCGGATGCACGGCGCACTGCGCCTTCTGCCGTTACCCCGGGCACCGTCCCGGAATCAGCGCGCTGCCCGTGTCCGACGTCGTCGCCCGCGTACGCGCCCTGCGCCGCCGCGGCGCGCGCGAGATTCGCTTTATCGATCCCACCTTCAACGCGCGCCCCGCTTTCCATGAACTGCTCCGCGCCCTGGCGCGGCTCAACGCCGACGGCCGGCTCTCCTTTTGCGCGGAACTGCGGGCGGACACGGTCACGGCGGAAACGGCCGCGCTGCTGGCCGCGGCCGGGGTGCGCGCGATCGAGATCGGCGTGCAGAGCAGCGACCCGGCCGTGCTGCGGGCCGTGCGCCGGCCGGGACGTCCCGACCGGGTCATGCCGGGCATCGCCCGCCTGTCCCGGCAGCGCCTGGAGCTCACGCTGGACGTGATGTGCGGCCTGCCCGGCCAGACCGCCGCCGACGTCCGCGCGACCGTGCGCCGCCTGGCGCGCGTCCGCGGCGGCAGCGTGCAACTGCTGGACACGCTTCTGATCCCCGGCTGCGCCCTGCGTCAGCGCCGCGCGCGGCTCGGGCTGCGGGCCCAGCGCCGTCCGCCGTACCGCGTGGTGGCGACGCCCGCCATGTCCGCCGCGGAGATGCTCGAAGCGCACGCGTCCGCCGCCCCCTTCCTGGGCGGACGGCCCGACAGTCCGGCCCGCCGTTTCGTCGGGCGCCGCCTGCCGGACCTGTTCCGCGAACGCGTCATCGTGGACCTCGACGCGCCGGCGCGCGTCCCGCGCATCGGCGGAACGGAAAACCGCCGCGCCCTGCTGTTCCGCCACGACCGCCTGTTCGCGAAGCGCGCGGCGGTGTGCGCGGCCGTCCGCGCGGCCGTCCGCGCGGAACCCGACATGCTGTGGCAGTTCGTGCTCCGCCCCGCGTGGGAGGAGCCGCTGGACCTGCTGGACGCGATGATCGCGACCATTGACGGCTTCCCGGAGCACTACGCCGACCGCCTGCTGGTGCGTCCCCCCGGCAGCCGGCGGGTTTCGCGGCGGGTGTTCGTGCTGCTGCGCCGCGGCCGCGGGTATGATCCGTCGTGGACGGCCGAAGCGGAGGCCCTGCTCGGCCGCGCCTTCTACTGAGGAAGCCGCGACCGGCAGGATGCGATCGAAGATCGGGCGAGGCCCGACGGGTCCCTATTCCCCGGCAAACCTGAAGCTGCGGCCGTCGCTGGTGAAATGGAGCATGGCGTTGGGCGCGTTGGACTGCGACGCCAGCAGGATCAGGTCCGTGAAGCCGTCCCTCCGGCTGCTGATCACGCCGATGATGTCGCCGGCCACAACGGGCCGCACCCAGCCGCCTCTGTAGTAAAGGCTGCCTTGCGCGTCCGGCCCGGCCCCGCGCCGCTGGATGTATATGCCCACGCGGCTCCCGCCGTCTTCGTCCTTCTCGACCACGGCCAGGTCGCTCAAACCGTCCAGATCGAAGTCCGCTTCGACCAGCCTGCCCTTTTCCGCGACGGTGATTTCGTCGCCCGAAACGGTCTCCACGGTGTTGGTGAACGAAAAGACGGTAGCCGCCGGCTTGACCGCCGGCGGCGGCTCTTCCCGCGTTCCGCCGCAACCGGCGCACACAACGATCGCAAGCACCCCGGCCGGGACGATTCGCATCATGTCGGCACCTCCCCCTTTCGCGGCGCGTTCGCGGGCAACCCGCGGTCATGCGACGGGCGTTCCAGACCGCGACGCACAAGGCTTGACCGCGCGGCCGCGCCCGCTACAGTACGGTGCCCACGCGCGGAACAGCATACGGCGTCCGCGACGCCGGCGCAAGGATCCTTCGCATGACAACGGACGTGTTCCGCGCAATATGGAATGCCTGGCCCGCCGAGACGCCGGCGGCGCAACTCGCGGGCCTCGCGGCGCTGCTCCTTCTGGCGGGCGGCATCGCCGCGGACGTCGCGCTCCTCGCGCGTCATCGGGACGAACGGCGCCGGCAGGAAAGCGTGAAGGGCGTCCTGCTTGCCCGCCCCTGGCCGTGGCGCACGGCGGCGCCGGTTCTGCTGGCGTTCGCGCTGGTGAATCTGGCGTTCACGGGCGCGCTCGGCATGCTGGCGGAGGGCGTCGGGGAGCCGGGCCGCGTCTTCCTCGCCGTGGCGATCATCGCGCAGACGCTGGTCTTTCACGGCGCCGGCCTGGCCGTGATCGCGTACCTCGCGCGCGCCGGCGGCGGGGCGTGGCGCGATTGCCTCGGCCTGCGGAGCGAAGGGCTCTGGCGGCAGGTCAGGCAGGGCGGTTTCTACTACCTGGCCGCGGTGCCGCCGGTGCTGCTCTCCGCCTGGTTGTACGCGGCGGCGCTGAAGGCGGCCGGCTACGATATCGAGCCGCAGCCCGTGGTCACGTTGCTCGCCGACAGCCGCTACCCGCTCTGGCTGCAGGCGTACCTGGGCGCCGTCGCCGTCACGGTCGCGCCCGTGGTGGAGGAAGCGCTGTTCCGCGCTCTCGGCCTGCCGCTCCTCGCGCGCCGCGTCGGGTTCCGCGCCGCGGCGCTGATCGTCTCGCTCGCCTTCGCGCTGCTTCACGCGCACGTGCCGTCGCTCGTGCCCCTCTTCGTCATGGCGCTGAGCTTCGCCATGGCATTTCTGCAGACCGGTTCGCTGCTGACGCCGGCCGTCATGCACGCCCTCTTCAACGCGGTCTCCCTGCTCACGCTCCTCGCGCTCGGAAACGGCGCCGCGCAGTGAGCCGCGCTTCGCGCCACTCGCTTCTTGATCCGCGGGCCGCCGCGCCTTATTTTGACCGCGCCATGCCCGTGCCCCGGACAGTCGAATGGGTTCCCGACGTTCCCGGCCGCCTTGCGCCGGGGCATGTGCGCATGATCGACCAGACCCGCCTGCCCGCGGAGTTGGCCTTCATCGACACCGCGGACGTCAGGGCGATCTGGGCCGCCATCCGGTCGCTGCAGGTGCGCGGGGCGCCGGCCATCGGCATCGCCGCGGCCATGGGCGTGGCGGCGGCGGCGCAAGCCGCCGCGGACGACGACCCCGCCGCGGTTGTCGCGGCCGCGAACCGCGCCGCGGAATACCTGGCGGGCGCGCGGCCCACGGCGGTGAACCTCTTCTGGGCCCTGGACCGCATGAAGAGCCTTGCGGCGAGATCGCGCGGGCTGAGCGCGCCCGCCCTCAAGGAGACCCTCGCGCGCGAAGCCATGGCCGTCCGCGACGAGGATGCGGCCATGTGCCGCCGCATCGGCGAGCTTGGGGCGGCGCTGCTCAGGGACGGCGACACCGTCCTCACGCACTGCAACGCCGGCGGACTGGCCACCGCCGAGTTCGGCACCGCGCTGGCGCCGATCTACGTGGCCGCCGGACAGGGCAAGAAGATCCGCGTGTTCGCCGACGAAACGCGCCCGCTGCTGCAGGGCGCGCGCCTGACGTCCTGGGAGCTCATGCAGGCGGGCATCGACGTCACGCTCATCTGCGACGGCGCCGCCGCGCAGGTAATGAAGGAGGGCCGCGTCAACGCCGTGCTCGTGGGCGCCGACCGCATCGCGGCCAACGGCGACGCCGCCAACAAGATCGGCACCTACGGCGTGGCGCTCCTGGCCGGGGCCCACGGCATTCCCTTCTACGTGCTGGCGCCCACGTCCACCATGGACCCGCGGACGCCCGACGGAAGCGGCATCGTGATCGAGGAACGGGGCGCGGAGGAAGTCACCTGCGGATTCGGCCGCCGCACCGCGCCGGAGGGCGTGCGCGTCTACGCGCCGGCCTTCGACGTCACGCCCCACGCGCTGATCGCCGCCATTGTGTGCGAGAAGGGGGTTCTGCGCCCCGACTACGGCCGCGCCATCGCCGAAGTCACTCGAAAATCAGCTGCTCCAGCAGCTTGCCGTTGATGGCCTTGAGGTTGGGCATCTTCCTGAGCACCGCGGCGTGCGCCGCCGGCCTGTCCACGTAGACGTACTCGATGGGCGCGCCCTTGAGCGGCGCCAGGTCCTCGACCCGCGTGCCCTGGCAGTTGATGTTCCGCAGCGGCGCGCCCTCGAGCGGCGCCAGGTCGGACACCGTCGTGTTGCTGATGTCCAGCCCGCTCAGCGGCATGCCGCGCAGGGCGGACAGGTCGGTCACCGGACAGCCGCGCAGGCTGAGGCGCGTCAGCGGCATCCCTTCCAGCACGCTCACGTCGGAGAAACGGGTCTGATCGAGCCGCAGGGATGTCAGCGGCAATCCCTTGAGCGCGGAGAAGTCGCCTTTGAAGCCGCTCATGTCCAGGTCCCGCAGCCGTTTCATGTCGTGCAGCGGCTTGAGGTTCGCGATGGCCATGTCTCTGAGCGTCAGACTGACCACGGGCATGCCCGCCAGCGGGCCGATCTCCGTCACCCGCGTGCGGCTGATGTCCAGCCGCCCCAGCGGCACGCCCGTCAGCGGCCGCAGGTCGGCCACGCGGGTGTCGGCGATGGCCAGGGAGTTCAAGGCCATCTCGCGCATGAACGAGATATTGGGGAGGGCCGTCGCGCTCAGGTCCAGAGTCCTGAGGGGCAGCGCGCGCAGCATCGTGAAGCTCAGCACCCGCGTGCCGCGCAGATCCAGCAGCTCCAGCTCCATGCCGGCCAGGGCCGCGATGTCGCGCACCGCCGTCTGCGTGAGGCGCAGCTCCTTCAGCGGCATATAGCGCAACGGGGAGATGTCGGTCACGCGGCAGTTGACGACGGCGCAGCGTTCCAGGCGCAAGCCCTTCAGCGGCGCGATGTCCTTCAGCTGGCCGGGGGGCTGCGCGTCCGGCAGCCCGCAGGCGAAGGCCTTCAGTTCCGTCAGCGCGGCGACCGCGCTGAGGTCCGTCGCGGCGCTGGACCTGATTTCGAGCGCGACGACGCGCCCTTCGGCATCCCGCGAATCGCGCACTTCGCCCTCGGCCAGATCCGGATTGCGGCGCAGGAGAATGTCCCGCACAAGATCGGGTTTGCCGCGGGCGGCCTCCAGCTCCGGCGAGAGACGCACCGCCGCCGCGGCGCGCCGCGCTTCGGCGGCGCCTATGGCCGCCTGAAGCGCCCGCAACGCCGGCGCCGCCGCGGCCGCCGTGTCGGTTTCCCCGTAGCGCGCATAGTAGTTCTCGATGGCGGTCTGCACGGCCTGCAGTCTTTCGTCGGGTATCTCCGCCCTCCGCAGGGCCTCGCCCCATTCGCGCGGCTCGCCCGGCGGGGCCGCGATGCCCGCCGCCGCCAGGACGCGCAGCAGGGCGTCCCTGCTTTCCGCCCTGGCCAGAAGCTCCTCTTCGCCGCTGACGATCTCTGCCAGCGCGCCGCCCAGCGGCGAGTCCACGGCGCCGAAATAGCGCGCGGCCGAGCCGTAGGCCTTGGCCCGCATGGCCATCAGCCCTTTCACGAGCGCCGCGGCCGGATCGTCGTCCGGCCCGATGCGCGCCAGCCTTTCCTGGGCGGACAGTTCGGTCCAGGCGAATGTCTGGCGCGCGGTGGCGCCCGCGCTCATCCGGACCTCGAGCGTCACGCCGGCCGCGTCGGTAGCCACGACCTTGCCCGCGACGGCGCGCGAAGCCAGTTGAAGGGTGATTGTCTGTCCCTTCTGCGCGGCGAAGGACGCGGCGATCCGCTCGTCGATACGTTCCACGACGCGCAGCAGCGCGTTGGCGCCGGACAGCATTTCGCGGTGCTCGGCCAGTTCCGGGTCGGCCAG
Source organism: Lentisphaerota bacterium (assembly GCA_016873635.1). Classification (GTDB taxonomy): domain Bacteria; phylum Verrucomicrobiota; class Kiritimatiellia; order UBA8416; family VGWJ01; genus VGWJ01. The sequence goes on from VGWJ01000002.1 coordinate 62,423, forward strand.
TGCGGCCGCCGTGACCGCGGCCGCTTCGGCGGGGCCTTGCGCGGCCAGGGCCTTCGCCGCGCCGGCGACGGCCTCGTCGGCTTTCGCCTGCCGCGCCGCGCGCGCGGCTTCCGCCTGCCGCGCGGCTTCGTGCGCGCGGGCGCGCATGGCTCCGGCCGCCGCGATGCGCTGGTCCGCGGTTTGATCCGCCAGCGGACCGCGATAGGCCTCGTAGACGGCCGCCGCGGAAGTCAAGTCGCCCTTGTCCGCGCAACTCTCGGCCTGGCGCCGGAGTTCTTCCATGATCTTCGCCGCCGCGGCCTGCGGAGCGGGAGGGGCGGCCGGCCGTTCTCTCACGCCCTCCGCGCCGGGCGGCGGCGCGGGCGCGGACGGGGGCGCGAGCGCCTCACGCGGCACGGCGCCCGGCGCGATCAAGACCGGCGCGGGCGGCCGTGCGCCGCGTTTATCCGACGCCTTGTTCCTGCCGTGGCGCACGGCCGCCAGCACCAGCAGGCCCGCGGCCAGCGCCGCCAGCGCCACCAGCGCGGCCACGGCCGCGCGCGGAAGGCCGCCTTTCCGCGCCGGCCGGTCCGGCCGCGCGCGCCGGCCCGCCTGCTGCCAGTCCGTATGCTGGCGCGTCTGCCGGCGCAGCGTGCCGGCCGCTCCCGGCGGAAGGTGCTCGGGCATGAGCCCGCGGCGCACGCGCGCGATGTCCGCCCGCACCGCGGCCCACGTGGCCTGACGGTTGTCGCGATCCTTGGCCAGCATGCGCTCCATGAGCCGGCACACGCCGCGCGACAGGCCCGGGTTGATGTCGTAGGGATGCGCCACCGTGCCGTTCACCTGCATCTCCATGATCCGTTCTTCGGGCTCGCCCTCGAACATGAGCTTCCCGGTCAGCAGGTGATACAGCGTGGCGCCCAGGGCGTAGATGTCGGTCCGGTGGTCAAGGTCCGTTTCCCCCAGCGCCTGTTCCGGGGCCGTGTAGGAAGGCGTGCCCATCACCTCGTCTTCGTCCACGGCGCTCATGGCGCTGATGGTCCGCGCCAGGCCCAGATCGGCCACCTTGACGGTGCCGTCGTCGTCGATCATGACGTTGTCGGGCTTGATGTCGCAGTGGATGATGCGCGCCTCTTTCCACGCGTACTGCAGCGCGTCGGCCACGCAGTCCGCCAGGAGCAGCACGTTCTTTTCTTCCAGGACGCCCTTGCGCCGCACCCACTCCCCGACGGTGTAGCCGGCCACGTACTCCATGACGAAGTAGTAGAGGCCGCCGGCGCAGGCCGCGTCGTGGACCTGGACGATGCCGGGATGTTTCAGCCGCGCGGCGGCGCGCGCTTCGGTCTGGAACCGCTCCACCTCGGCGGCGCGGTGCGCCAGCCGCGTGTTGAGCACTTTCACCGCCACGATGCGGTCGAGGGAGATCTGGCGCGCCTTCCAGACGACCGCCATGCCGCCTTCGCCGGCTTTCTCGAGGATTTCGAAGCCTTCGATATGCGGCTTGCTCATTTCTGGCGCCCGTCACCCCGGCAGGCCTCGCACAGGGCGACGCCCCGCCCGCCGCACGCGGCGCATTCGGCGTCGCGGTGGCGTCCGGTTCCGCCGCAGCGCCGGCAGGGCCCGCAGCCCTCGCCGCCGCACGATGCGCAGGTCCCGCGCTCGCCGCTGCCGTTGCACTTTTCGCAAACGAAACTGCCCTTGCCGTCGCACCTGGAACACCTGACGAGGCCGAGCCCGCGGCAGGTCCGGCACTTCTCCCTTCGCGTGAGGGGCGTCTTGCTCCAGCTGCTCCTGGTTTTGACCTCGATCATGCCGTCTTCACAGCCGCGCTCCGGGCATTTCACCCGGCCGCCGCCGCGGCAGGCGCCGCAGTCCGTCCGGCCGAAGCCCATGCACTCCGGACACGGCGCGGACGTGGCCCGGCGCAGCATGGCCGACTGCTCGACCGTGAGCCGCGCGGCCGTGCCGGCCGGCGCCCAGGCCCGCCCCGCGGGCTCCATGCGCCGGCCCCGCTGCAGCACTGCATACTCGCGCTCGGCGCGCCCGCGCGCGTACTTCCGCTCCGCGATGCTGCCGAAAGCCATCACCGTGCCGCTCCCCTCGCACTTCTCACAGGTCCGGCCCAGGCCGTCCAGAAGCGAAGCGCGGCCGTCCGCGCCGGCGCGCTGCATCGCGCGCTTGCCGGTTCCGCCGCAGTCCGGGCACGGCACGGGCACGCTCATGCCGGACGGCTCGCAGGCGCGAAGCAGCTCCAGGATGGCGTCGCCGCCGGTCTCCAGGGACGCCGGGTCGCTCAGCAGCGCCAGGGCCGCCGCGTTGCGGAACAGCAAACGCGCCAGCTCGGGGCTGCCTTCGGCCAGGTGCTGCCGGCCCAGCGCGATCTCCTCCTCCACCGCCCCGGCTTCCACCGGCGGCAGTCCGGGGCGGACCGCTCCCGGCCGCTTGCCGGCCGCGCCGGCGGTTTCCGGCGGCGGCGGAGGCTTCGGCAACGCGGCCCCGCAGTGCACGCAGGGCTTGCCGGCCTCCGCGTTCTCGTACCCGCATTTCGGGCAGATGACCAGGGCGGCTCCCGCGGCCAGACAGGCCGCAAGAAACACGGCCAGCGCCGCAAGACGGACGCCCGCGCCGGGTGCTTTTCCTGCAATAAACGGCAGTCGCGCCACGTTGCTCCGATAGGCTAAAGATTGTCGCATAATAACCATTGTCACCACAGCGTCAAGGGACTATGCTTGTTGTATATGAGACCAGTAGTCCCGCGGGACAGGCCGCGCGGGAGGGGCGTCAACCGGCCCGGGAACGTCCGGAGGAGGCGACGATAGTGACCCGCCCCGGCAGGGCGCGCTCCGGCCAGGCCATGGTGGAGTATGTGATCACGGCCGGAATGCTGATCCTTTGCGTGGCGATCCTGGCGGTTTTTCTCTACACTTTCAACCAATACGGCGACCGCGTGTTCGAGCTGGTGGCGGACGACTGGCCATAGCGCGACGGAACGGCCGCGAAACGGGAGGGCGGAAGCGCGGAACGAAATGGACCGGACGATCCGGTCGGGAGGCAACATGAAACGACGAGCCAACTCCAAGCGCGGGCAGACGATGGTGGAGTACATCATCATCGTGGTGATCATCGCCATCGCGGCTATCGCCATCTTCGGCATATTCGGCGATACGATCCGCCAGAAACTCAGCGGCGCGGTCGTGGAACTGGGCGGCAGCGAGGATGAGGCCAAGAAAGCGGCAGGCGACTACGGCGACTCCCAGCTGTGGCTCAAGGACCTGGGCAAGGACGGCGCCGGCACGGCCCAGAACTGACCTCCGCGCCGTCGCGCGCCCTCGACATCGAGGCGGGGCAGGAAGGAGCGCGCCCGTGCGACGCAGTGTTTCCGAGAGGCGGCCCGCGACCTCCGGGCGCGGGCGGAGGGCGGCAGGCGGCTGGATTGAGCCTGCCCGCGCCCGGAGGTCGCGGGCCACCCGTGGTGAAACGCCCGTTGCCGAGGGACTCCCTTCGCGTGCGGATGATCATCGCGCCCGTTCCGGCCAGTCCCTGATCGAAACCTGCCTGGCCGTGGGTCTGATCGGCCTGCTCTTCATGGGCATGCTGCAGGTAGCGCTCCTGTTTACGGCCCAGGACGTGCTCTACCAGGCCGCCGCCGCCGGCGCGCGCGCCAAGACGGTCGGCATGAACCGCTGGATGGTCCTGAAGTGCGTTCGTCTCGGGTCCATTCCCAACGCGGGCAAGATGCTCGAACCGCAGTTGACGAAGGAAGATCAGGACCGAATCCACAAGGAACTCCGCGACATGATGAGCCTGAACCCACGCCCGGGCGACCTGTGGGATGAGGCCCTCAGGGCGCGGCCCGTTTCGTTGCAGTACTCCGGGCTTGGAGAGAAAAGCGAGTCTTTTTGGTTCGGGTTCTATCTCGGCGCCGAAAACCAGCCCCGCGCGCAGAACATCCTCGACTATGCGGATTGGGACACGATCCGTCCCACCGCCGGACACACGCTCGCGACGGACGCGGACGGCCGTCCGGCGGACTACGGCGTGCTGCATGTGCATGTGCGGCAAGGCTATCCGCTCTGGGCGCCGATGCATCGCGCGTTCTACGCCGCGGACAGCGTGGGCATCGGCGGCGAGGCCGAACTTGAAAGCCACTATCCTCTCTATGTTGACGACCGTCTGTGGTAGGCGCCGCGCGACCGGGCCCGGCCGGCGCAACCCGCGCGCGCGGGGCGGCCAGGCCGTCGTCTTCCTGGTCATGGCGCTGGTGATCCTGTGCTTCGTGGTGCTGTGGTGCTTCGACGTGCACAAGATCATCTACGTCAAGGCCCTCTCCCAGAACAGCGGCGACGCCGCGGCGCTCATGGCCGCGCGCTGGCAGGGCATCGCCCTGGACCTCATCGGCGACCTGAACATCATGCAGGCCCTCGCGCTGGCGCGGGACGACGGGGCGACTTCTTCGGCCGTGACCAATATCCAGGCGCGGCTGTGTTACGTCGGACCGGCGATTGCCCTCCTGGCGGCGCAGCAGGCCGCGAAAAACAACGGCATCTACGCCCAGAGCGAGTACGCCGACTGGATCACGCGGTGTGCCGTGAAAGCGGAAGCCTTCGGCCAGCAGGAGTACGGCCGGATGCTGAGGTTCGTGGCCGAAGACGGCGTGGCCGTGTGGCCGCTGGACAGCCTGTTCGCGCGGGCGAGCGGGCACATCCTGTACGACCCGGGGTTCTACGAGGCGATCGCGGCCAAGTACTGGTGCTGGTTCTATTACAACGCGCCGACCCTCCTTGAGGACTATACCAACTATCACTGGTGGCCGGACCTGCCGCCCCTTCCCGACCCTGAGCCGTTCTTCGACCTCGGCATCGTCAGGCGGGAGACGGATCTGCGGTCGCTCGTGGAGAGCAACACGTTTCTGCGCGTGGCCGAAGCGCGGGAAACGCCGGTCGCGCTTCGCGACGAGGATTGGACCGCGCCCGCCGTCTGGTACTGCTACAATTCCGGGAGATGGGGGCCCTGGAACGCCATTTCGCCGGACGAGGGCTATCCTCTCACGGGAACGATCAAGCCGCAGCATGACTACATGGGCGCGAACGCGCCCGTGCTGCTGCAGGCGACGCCCACGCGCGTGACGCCGGGCGCGGGCGGAATCCCGGAGACCAGGACCGTCGTCGCTTCCGCCGCCGCCAAGCCGTTCGGGTGCCTCAGCGACGAGCAGCGGCCCAACGCCTGGGACCTCGTTCTGCCCGTGTTTCACGACGTGCGGCTCATTCCTCTGGACGGCTCCTCGGCGTCGCCGGCCATCGACGACGATCTGGCGTGGATTATCCACATCAGTCAGCATCTGCCGGAACCGGGCTACATGCTGGTCGGTCCCCGGCCTTCCGCCTGTCGCTACTGCCAGCAGCTCGTCACCTGGGAGCGCCCCGAGTTCCGGAAGGAAGGCGCCGACTGGCTGAAAGCGAACTGGCGGCTGTGCATTCTGCCCTCCGGCGGCGGCGGCGGCGGCCGCGGCGGCGGCACGAAGCGGCGGGGCCATTGAGAGGGAGGTGTCGGGTGTCAGGTGTCGGGTGTCGGGAGAGAGGCAATCGGCGATCCGGACAATCCATGACCGAGATGCTCGTGGGCATGGTCATGGTCGGCGTGCCCGTGTTGGCCTTCCTGTGGCAGATGAGCTTCACGGCGCGGAACCACACCGAGAACTACTTCGCCGCCCGGCGTCTGGCCGGCGAGTTGGCCATGACGACGAACGGTCTGCCGGCGCCGGACCCGGAATTGAAGTTCGTGTACGACTGGCACGAGAATGCGTACGGCCAGAACAACGCCGACGACGAGAAGGACGTGGGGCAGATCTTTCAGAGACAGGAAGACTTCAGGGCCCTCGTCGTGGACCGCGCGGGCCGGGACAGCGGCGACTGGGCGGTGATCGATGCGCTGCCCGACCGTCGCCTTTCCCGCATGCATGATCCGGGCTATCGCGGGGAGCGGTACCCGGTGGATTGGTTCGGCCTGGTGGCCGGCCGGCATTCGCGGGAGGTGAAGATCGGCGTCGGCGAAAAGGCGCCCGAGAAGTGGAAGCACATGCCCGCCGTGCGCAAACGGCTGTACGCCGGCGAGAAGATTGAGTTGAAGGCCACGGTCTGGATGCCGCCGACCAGGTATTGACCAGGGCAGGACTTGCGGGACAACCGTCCCGGGGGGTGGTCTGGTTTTGGAATGGGGATTCCGGATTCTGAATCTGCGGCGGGGGCAAAGGCGCCCCTTCCTGGCCGCCCTGTGCGTCTGGCTTGCGGCCGGGCCCTGCGAGGGGCGCGTGTTCGCGCGCTGGCGGGCGGCGTCGGACTGCGGCCGCGTCCTGACCGAGGCCGGCGGCCGGCTGGTCTACGAAGCGGACGTCAGCATCAACGGCGGCGACGGCCGCCTGGCCGTGTTCGGGTTCGAGCGGCATCCCGAACCGGTCGTTGACGACCTGGAGAAGGCGTTCGGCGCCCCCTTCCGGCGGGCGGGCGCGGACAGCGCCACGGCGCGGATCGAGTCCGCGGGCCGGGAGATCAGGCTGATCGCCGTCGCCCTCGAAGATCCCAACCGCACGCTGGTCTTCGCCCTCGACCAGGGCGCGGCGGAAGCGCGCCGCTCGCGGTCCGCCGCGTCGTTTCCCGACCTGGACGGCGTCCCGCCCTACCCCGGCGCGGAACCGGACACGGTCATGGTCAACCGCGAAACGCAAACGACGCTGGTGATCGCCGAAACCGGCGCCGGGCCGGATGCCGTGCGCGCCTTCTACGATTCCGCGCTCCGGGCCGCGGGCTGGAATCCGGCCTTCCCGGACACCGCGGGTCCGGGGGACCGTATGGCCGTGTACGCGCGCGGGCCGCGCGTCTGCTGCGTCTTCGCCGCGCAGGTCGCGGGCTCCCCGCGCACGCAGATTACGGTGTTGCACAAGAAACTGGCGGTGAAATAGGATGACACAATGAAAGACAAAATCATTCCCGTCGTCTCGGTGCTGATCGGCGTGCTGGCTTTCATCCTGACCAGCCAGTACCTGCGCGGCAAGCACGCGGAACTCGAGAAGCTGAGACAGGAGCTCTACGCCGGCGCGCGCAAGATCTACGTGGTCGCCGCCGCGCACGACATACCCAGCGGCTCGGTTATCAAGCGCGAGGATCTCGGCAAGCTCGAGATCTTCGAGACGCAGGCGCCGGACAAGATCATACTCGTTGAGGACGCCAACCTGATCCTCGGCGCGCGGACCTCGTTTGCCGTGAAGTCCGAGAAGCCGCTGCTGTGGTCCGACATCGAGGGGGGAACGCCGACCGGCCTGCTGCTGGCGCCGGCCGTCATGCCCGGCATGCGCGCCATCTCCCTGGCCGTGGGCGGCGCCAACGCCGTGAGCGGAATGGTGGACCCCAACGACCGCGTGGACGTGCTGGGCACGTTCCCCCTGCCGTCGCGCCAGAGTCCCGGCGAGATCGAAACCGTCACGCTGACCATGTTGCAGGACGTGACCGTGCTGGCCGTGGGCCAGACCCTGGCCAAGCAGCTTGCCGAGAGCCGGGGCGGGCGCCGGCCGAGCTACAGCACCGTCACGCTGGAAGTCACGCCGCGCGAGGCGGAGCTGCTGGTTTTCGCGCAGCAGGCCAAGGGACAGCTCACGCTGGCCCTGCGCAATCCGGCCGACGTGTCTTTCGAGAAGGACCTGCCCGAAATCAACTTCACGCACCTGGAAGCGGAGCTTCCTGAACTGAACCTCTTCCGGCAGCGCAACATCCGCCACAAGAAGGACCTGTAGATGCCCGGGAACCTGGAGCTGCATATCCGCTGCCCCGAGGGTCAGCCGCGCGCTTTCGACATCGCGCCGGGCATATACAGCATCGGCAGCGACGAGGACTGCAAGATCTGCCTGGCCCATCCGAAGGTGGACGGCCGGCACGCCATTCTCACCGTGCGCGACAGCGAGTTCTGGATCGAAGACCTGCAGGCCCGCGGAGGCACGCGCCTCGACGCCGACGTCGTCGTCGGCCGCCGCGAAGTGCGCGTCGGCCAGGACATCGGCATCGGCCCGTTCCTGCTGAGCCTGCGCCGGCGGGCGGAGCAGCCGCCCGCGCGCGTCGCGCCGCCTTCGCCGGCGCCGGCCGGGGCCGACGCCGCCGCGGCGTCCGCGCTTCCCGGCGCCCGGGCGCCCGCGCCCGCTCCCCCGGCCGCGCCCGCGCCGGCGGCGGTCAGTCCCGACCGGTGGCGCGACGTCAAGACCCAGATCCACCGGGAGCTCGTGGCGCGCCTGGACATCAAGCGCATGGCCGCCGCGCACGTGGACCGCGAACAACTGGAGAAACAGGCCCTCGATACGATCCGCGCCATCGTCCGCGAGGTCGCGGGCCGCCTGCCGCCGGGCGCCAGTCCGGAGCAGCTCATCAAGGAAGTGCGCGACGAGGCCCTCGGCCTGGGGCCGCTGCAGGATTTCCTGGACGACCCCGAGATCACCGAGGTGATGGTCAACGGGCCTTCGCAGATCTACGTCGAGCGCAACGGGCGGCTGGTGCGGACCGACAAGACGTTCATGGACGACTCGTCCGTGCTGACGGTCATCGAGCGCATCGTCTCGCCCATCGGCCGGCGCATCGACGAGAGCCAGCCCTACGTGGACGCCCGCCTGCCCGACGGCTCCCGCGTCAACGCCATCATCCATCCCCTGAGCCTCGTCGGGCCCTGCCTGACGATCCGGAAGTTCTCCAAGACGCCCTTCACGGACAAGGACATGGTCCGGCTGGGCACCATGACGCCGCAGATGGCCGATTTCGCCAGGCTGTGCGTGCTGATGCGCAAGAACATCGTCGTGTCCGGCGGCACCGGCTCGGGCAAGACAACGCTGCTGAACGTCCTCAGCGCCTACCTGCCCGAAAGCGAACGCATCGTCACGATCGAAGACGCCGCCGAGCTGCGCCTGGGCCAGAGCCACGTGGTGCGGCTCGAGGCCCGGCCGCCCAACATCGAGGGCCGCGGCGAAGTCACGATCCGCGACCTCGTGCGCAACGCCCTGCGCATGCGCCCCGACCGCATCGTGGTCGGCGAATGCCGCGGCGGCGAGGCGCTGGACATGCTGCAGGCCATGAACACCGGCCACGACGGCTCGCTTACCACCATCCACGCCAATTCGCCGCGCGACGTCATCTCGCGCCTCGAGACCATGGTGCTGATGTCCGGCATGGACCTGCCCGTGCGCGCGATCCGCGAGCAGATCGCCTCGGCCATCGACCTGATCGTCCACGAGGCGCGATTCAGCGACGGCACGCGCAAGATCAGCCGGGTGACGGAAGTGGTGGGGCTGGAGGGCGACCGCATCACGATGCAGGATATTTTCGAGTTCCGGCAGGCGGGCATCGGCGAGGGCGGCGCCGTGCTGGGGCGCTTCGTTCCCACCGGCGCCGTCCCGACGTTCATCGAGGACATCGCCGTCCGCGGCCTGAGCGTTGACCGCCGGATGTTCGACCCGCAGTCGGCGGCCGAAGAGGCGTGACAGGCATGTATTTCTGGCTTATGCCCCTGCTTTTCGGTCTCAGCGCCACCGGGCTGGGCTACGTGCTTTGCCGCTCGGTCGCCGCCGGCGCGGAGGCCTATTCCGGCGCCTTCGCCGAGGATACGGCGCGCCAGTTCGAGGACATCTTCCTGTTCATTCCGCCCCGGCGCATCGCCGAGATCGGCTGGACCGGCGCCTGCGCCGCCTTCGTGCTGGTCTTCCTCTCCGCAGGCAGCTTCACGTCCCTGGGCGGCGTGGTGGTCGGCCTGCTGCTGGGCACGCTCGCCGGAACGGGCGCCCTGCTCGCCCCCCGCCGACTGCTCTCCCTGCTGCGCCGGCGCCGCCTGCTGCGGTTCGAGGAACAGCTCGTGGACGCGCTGCTGACCATGAGCAACGCGCTCAAGGCGGGCTTCAGCATCACGCAGGCCTTCGAAAGCGTCGTGCGCGAGGGCCAGAACCCGATCGCGCAGGAGTTCGGCCTGTTCCTGCAGCAGACGCGCGTGGGCGTGGGCTTCTCCGACGCCCTGCGCAACATGGAGGAGCGCGTCGGCAGCGAGGACCTGACGCTGGTGGTGGCGGCCGTGGAGACGGCCCGGCGCACGGGCGGCCGCCTGACGGACGTCTTCGACAAGATCGCCCACACCATCCGCGAACGCATGCGCGTCAAGCAGCGCATACGCACGCTCACCGCGCAGGGCCGGCTGCAGGGCATCATCGTGGCGCTGATGCCGATCGTGATCGCCGTGGCCATGATGGTCGTGGATCCGGGGCTGATGATTCCTTTCGTCCGCTCCCTGGTCGGCGTGGGGATCCTGTTTGCCATGGGCATCATGATCGCCTGCGGCTGGCTGTTGATACGCAAGATCATAGACATTGACGTGTAGCGAGCGGTTGTTGCGATGACGGGATACGCCATCTTCCTTTGCGCGCTGTGGGCCCTGGCGGCGGCGGGCCTGGCGCGGCACTGCGCCCTGATCGCGCGGCAGATCACGTACGTGACCCTGGCCGACGGCCGGCGGCAGCAGCGCAACCTGCCGATTATCCTGCGGCTCCTGCTTCCGCTCGCGCCCAACCTGACGCCGTTTTTCCGCAAGCCGGCCTTCACGCGGCTGCGCGTGGGCCTGGAGCGCCGCCTGGTGGCCGCCGGGTTCGAGGGCTTGCTCACCAGCGAGGAATTCCTGGCGCTGCGGGTGCTGTGCTTCGTCTTCATCGCGCCGCTGTGGGTGCTGTTCGTTTGGACTTCGCTGGGCCGCGATCCGGCGTGGTTCGTGCTCAAGCTGCGTCCCGCCCTGCTGGCGCTGGGCGTGTTCTGGGCCTTCTTCTATCCGGGCATGTGGCTGCGCCGCGCCCTCGAGGAGAGGCACAAGAGCATCCGCCGTTCGCTGCCCTTCGTCCTCGACCTGCTCACGCTGTCGATCGAGGCCGGCATGGACTTCATGACCGCCATGCAGCGCAACGCCGAGCGCAGCAGGATCGACGCGCTCGGCGAGGAGCTCATCCGCGTCATCCGCGAAATCCAGATCGGCAAAACCCGGCGCGAGGCGCTGCGCGACCTGGCGCGGCGGGTGGACCTCGCCGAGCTGCGCTCCGTGACCAACGCGCTGGTGCAGGCCGACGAGCTGGGCGTGAGCATCGGGGCCGTGCTGCGCATCCAGGCCGACCAGATGCGCCAGCAGCGCTTCGACCGCGCCGAGCGCCTGGCCAACCAGGCCCCGGTCAAGATGCTCTTTCCGCTCATGTTCTTCATTTTCCCCGCGGTCTTCCTCATCCTCCTCGGACCCATCATGGTCCGCCTCATCCAGCAGGGCTTCTGAAAGGGGGCCATGCGCGCAATCCGTCCGCCGGCGATGCCCCTGTGCTACGCGGCCATGATGTGCGTGGCGGTGGCCGTGAATCTGCAGCCGGTGTTCCTCACGAGCATCGGGCGCGCGTTCGGCGGCCCGGAGGGGCTCACGCATGAGCAGCTCGGCCGCCTGGGCGCCTCGACCTTCATCGGCCTGATCGGCGGCATGCTGCTGTCGGCTCCGCTGGCCGACCGCCTGGGCGCCCGGCCGTTCGTTCTGCTGGGGCACGCGCTCGTCGCCGCGGGACTGGCGGCGCTCGGGCGCGCGTCCTCGTACGCGCGCGTGCTGGCGGCGGTCTGCGTGCTCGGCGGCGGGGGCGGCGTCCTGGACATGGTGATGAGCCCCATCGTGTCGGCGCTGCGGCCCGCGCGCCGCACCGGCGCCCTGAACTGGCTGCACGCGTTCTACTGCGTGGGCGCCGTCGCCACCGTGCTGGCGGCTTCGCTGGCCCTGCGGCTGGGCGCCGGCTGGCGCGCGATCGCGCTGTGGATGATCCTTCTGCCCGCCGCCGCGGGCGCCGGCTTTGTCGCCGCCCCCCTGCCCGCGCTCGTGCCGGCCGACGCCGATCGCATGCGGCTGCGCCGGCTCGTCCGGCGTTCAGGCTTCCTCGCCGCCCTGGCCCTCATATTCGCGGTCGGCGCCGCGGAAGCGGGCATCGCGCAGTGGCTGCCGGCCTACGCGGAGCTGGGGCTGGGTTTCAGCAAGTGGACCGGCGGCATGGCGCTGGTCGTCTTCTCCTCGCTGATGGCCGTGACGCGGATCGCCGTCGGGATCTCCGGGCATCGTCTGCGGGCCGCCGGCTTCATGCCGGTCTCCGCCGTCGCCTTCGCCCTGCTCCTCGCGGCAGGCTGCTTCCTGCCCTGGCGCGCCGCGGCCCTCGCCGCCTGCGCGCTGACGGGCCTGGCCGTCAGCAGCCTGTGGCCGTCAACCCTGGCCATGGCGGCGGACCGCTACCCGCACGGCGGCGCGTCGCTCTTCGGCGCCCTGAGCGCCGCGGGCAACCTGGGTTGCGTGTTCATGCCGTGGGCCATCGGCGTCGCGGCGGACGCCGCCGGCATGCGCGCGGGCGTGGCGCTCGCCGCGGCGGCGGCCCTGCTGGCGGCGCTGGTCCTCCTGCGTCTGCGCCGCGGGGCGGATCAACCTCCGGAATCTGGCTGACAAGCTGGAAGCATTGGAACACGTCGGAGCGGCGCTGGCAGGCCGTGAAGGAGGCGGATCATGAGCACGATCAAGGTGGAGCGCGGTCCGAGCGAGAAACGGCTCACGGACCTGGGCGCGCGGGATTGGCCGATCTGGACCGGGGAAGCGTCGAAGTTCCCCTGGAGCTACGACGAGCCGGAGACGTGCTACTTCCTGGAAGGCGACGTCGAGGTCACGCCGGACGGCGGAACGCCCGTTCACATCGGCAAGGGCGACCTCGCCGTCTTCCCCGCGGGCATGTCCTGCGCCTGGAACATCCGCAAGGCCGTGCGCAAGCACTACCGGTTCGGGTAGTCGGCCTGAACAGGCTCGTGAACCCGCCGGCCGCGGGCGTTTGTTTGCGTGGCCGCCCCGGCGCTGCGCAAACGCTTCCGACACGCGGCGAACCGCGTCCAGACCGCGGTTGAGGAGCGTCTCGAGGTCGTCGCCCGCCGGCATCTCGTCCGACCGCAACTTGCGGTAGATCGCCAGAATCTCGCCGGGCAGGCCGGCGCGCGCCAAATGCTCGGGCAACGCGCTCTCGTCCGGCCGGTCGGCGCGGCGGCCGGTGCAGAAGACCGACACGGCGACGAGCGCCTGGGACGGCGCCGCCGCCAGCGGGTCGGCCGCCTCCTCGCGCAGCGCTTCGGCCGTCAGCACCCGCGCCCATCTTGAGTTTTCGGCCTTGAAAGCCGCACGAGGCCGTCCGATACTGACCGCCACATGGAAGGCAACGCACACCTGGTCGTCGAGAAGGGCGCGGACACGGGGCGCCGCATCACGATCCCGCCGCAGGGCGCGCGCCTGGGCCGCTCCACCAAGAGCGACATCGTGATCCCCGATCCGGCCATGTCGCGTCACCACTGCCGCATGTTCTTCAAGCCGGGCCTGGGCCTTGCCGTGGCGGACCTGGGCAGCGCCAACGCCACCCTGGTCAACGGCGCGCCGGTCCAGGAGAAGACGCTGCGGCCCGGCGACACGCTGCTGGTGGGCGACACCCTCCTGCGCGTGCTCTCCGCGGCGCCGGACGGCGCCGCGCCCGCCCCCGACGCCCCCGCGGTACACCTGTTTCCGGAGCCGGCGGCCGCCCGCCCGCGCCGTTCCACCGTGCCCATCCTCGTCGCCATCGCCGCGATCGTGGCCGCGCTGGCCGTCACGGCGTGGCTGCCCCGGCTGCTGAACCGCGGGGCGGCCCCCGTCCAGCCCCTTCCCGCGGAGGCCGCCCCCGCCGATACGACCGTGGAAATCGCCTACGAGAAGATCGAAGCCACCGCCGGGAATATCTTCCGCTACGCGCTGCAGATCACGGCCGACGGCAGGATCGCCGTGCAGATCGACGACGTGGTGCACGACCGGCACGTCCGCAAGGAGGAACCCATCGACGCCGCCTACGCGCGCAACCTCGCCCAGGCCATCGTCGAAGCCGGTTTCTTCAACCTGGACGACCGCTACGTCGGCATCCAGCCGGACGTCTACGACGCGCACGACCTGTCCGTAACCGTCGGCCGCCGCACCCACCGCGCGCGCGTCGAGAATCGCGCGGAGCCGGACGCCTTCCGCGAGGCGCGCGAGAAGGTCGAGGAAGCCGGCAAGATCGAACTGGGCCTGTGGGCCATCCAGTACTCGCCGGAAAAGCTCACGCAGATGGCCCGGGAATCCTACCTGCTTGCCAAGAAACTCTACGACGAACGCGAAATCAAGTACGGGAACCTCTTTGAGGCCATGCGCAAGTTCCAGGACACGGAATGGCTGTGCGAGACCGTCGAACCCAAGCCCGAGTTCTACGCGGACGCGCTCTCCGGCATCACGACCTGCCGCCAGGAACTCCAGGAAGCATACGAATCGCACAATTTCCGGGCCGAACGCGCGATCCGCCTCAGGGAGTGGGAAGGCGCCGCAACCGAGCTCAGGATCATCTGCGAGATGATCCCCGACCGCGCCGACCCGCGCCACGTGGAAGCGCGCAAGAAACTGCTGGACGTGAGCAACCGGATAGGGAAGAAGCGGTAGTCTGTGAACTTGTCAAAGGTCATCTGGCTGGCCTGGGTCCTGGCGGCAGGCGCGGCCGCGCCGCCGGAGCCGGCAACCTGCCAGGTGCGGATCTCGACGGTTCCGCCCGACGCGCTGATCTCGTGCGACCGCGTGGTCCGCGAAGCGTCGCCGGTGCTGCTGACCGACCTGGCGCCCGGCCCGCACCTGCTGATCGCCACCAAGAACGGCTACCGCGAGACGCGCCAGACCGTGATCCTGAAGCCGGGACAGCGCATCGCCGTCGAAATGAACCTCGAGCCGTTGCGCGGCCTGCTGGTGATCCATTCCGAGCCCTCGGGCGCCACGGTGCGCATAGACGGCGCCGACCGCGGCAGCACCCCGCTTCTGATCACGGACCTGCCGCTCGGCGCCCGGCGGGTGAATCTTTCCCTGCAGGGCTACGTCCCGAAGGACGTGGATATCACGCTCGGCGACCGGACGCCGGCCCGCGTCTTCGCGGAGCTGGCGTCGGATTCCGCGAAGCTGCAGGTCGACTCCGATCCGCCCGGCGCCGAGGTCTCCCTCAACGGCATCCGCCTCGGACGGACGACGCCCTGCGTCATTGACCGCATCCCGGCCGGCGAATCCACGCTTGCGCTCGCCCTGCCCGGCTACAAGCCCTACTCGCAGACCATGAAACTCGCGCCGGGCAGCTTCGAGAAACTCTCCGCGCTGCTCGATCCCATGCCGGCGAAACTCACCGTCGTAACCATTCCGGAGGCGGCGCGGGTGTACGTGGAGAACCAGTTCCGCGGCGAATCGCCGGTAACGCTCGAAGATCTGACGCCCGGAGACTACCGCGTGCGCGCCGACAAGCCCGGCTACGACCCGCTGGCCCGCACGATCGCGCTCGAGCGCGGCCAGACCACCGTCGAGGAGTTCAGGCTGCAGAGCAACGCGGGCGGAATGCGGCTGACAACCGAGCCGGCCGGCGTAAGCGTGTTCATCGACGGCGAAGCCAGGGGCGTCACCGCGGTCGGGCCGGGCGTCGCCGACACGGTATCCGATCCGCTGCTGATATCGCTCCTGCCGGTCGGCGAACACACGCTGCTGCTCAGCAAGAAGGGCTACTACGACCGGGAGACGCCCCTGCGGATCAGCGCCGGCGAGACGGTCTCGCTGCACGAGCGCCTGCGCCGTCGCTTCATTCCCGACTGCGAAGTGACCACGACAAAGGCCGTTTACCGCGGCATGCTCGTGGAGGTTGACCCCCAGGGCAACGTGCGCCTGGAAACGCGGCCCGGCGTGATCATGACGATTCCGGCCGCCGATGTGCGCGTGAGGCGTCCGCTGCGGTCGGACGCGGAACAGCCTCCGACCGAGTAACGGCCTCCCGACGGCCGGTCAGCCTTCATCCCTGCACCACCTCCATGGCAACGCGCGCCCACTCGAAAAGGCGCTGCGGCTCGTAATTCACGGTGCTGATATCCTTCAGGATCAGCTCGAGCGGGCATCCATGACGCCGGCAGACGTCCACGGAGGCCCGGAGGTGCTCGCGAACGGCCGGCGCATTGAAGGCCGGCCACGCCAGCAGCGCCGGATTCGGCTTCCGCGAGAACACAAACTCGTTGCCGATTGCCGCGGTGCCGGTTTCCTCGTTCACCCACGGGCTCATGGAGATCTTCCGCAAATGAGGGATCTTGCGCACCTGCGCCATCTTCGTCTCGAGCGGCTCGCAACAGCCGTAATAAACCAACCCGAATCTCTCAAAGAGCGACATGCAAGGTTCGATCTCGAACTCGTCGAACATGGCCGGCGAGACGGTGGAAAACATCTGGGCCATGCTGAACATCCAGATGTCCTCCGTCCGGGGGCGCCGGGGATCGAATCCCGGCGACGGCAGGTCATCGGTCCACGCTCCCGTGCAATGAACAAGCGGCTGGTGATGACAGAGCAGGCCCTGCTCTTCCAGTTGATCCAGCAGGACGTGGTGTCCCTTGACGATGCGCCGCACGAGCGCGGCCATGAAATCGGGGCGGTCAACCAGGCCGTACAAGGCCCCCTCCACGCCCATCCAGAAGCTGATCGGATCCCATACCGTCATGTATGAGGGATCGTAGCCCTGCTGGGCAACCGCAAGCGTCCCGTCGAACAGCTCGTGGGCGATCTCCATCCGGCGGGCGGTTTCCGGGGCGTCGTGCGTGACGACGGGCATCTTGACCTTCTCCAGGTCGGCGTCATGCTCGAACTGGTTGAAGAAACGATGTCCGACGACGTCGCTCGTGGGGTCCGTCACCGCGACATTCTCTCGAACCGCCACGCCGAACCCCGAATTGTGAATTGCCTTTGCCACCCGGACAACGGGTTCCACCACCATGTCCACCGGAAAATGCCGCCACTGAAAGAGAGTCCTGCGCAAGCCTTCCTCGTATTGCCGGCATTCGGGATCCTGGCATTGCAGCGTCAGCTCGCCGTTCACGTTCATCTCGTTCCAGCAGACCTGGTCGATCATGACCATGGGACGATCCGGCTTCAGCGCGTTCAACTTCCGCCACATCGCCAGCTTCGCGTTCTGCTCCGGCAGTGCGGCGACCTCCGCCGCGCGCGCGGCCAGTTCCCTGACGATCACGATGTCACGACGGCTCGGCATGGCCCGCCTTCCGTGCGCTACACTCACTTGATCTCCACCTTCGCCGCCCCGCCCTCCTCCAGGACGATCTCCCTGGATTGTTCCCCGCCGCCGGGCAGGCGCCACTTGAGCGTCACGGGGCCCGCGTCCAGGCGGCCGAAATTCCCGCGGCTGACGCCCGGCAGGACATTCCACGCGCCGAGGCAACGCTTGTCGATCCAGCCGGTCACGGCAACGGGTCCCTTGAACGCGCCGGAAACGGGCAGGCCGGCGACCGCCATGCGCGCCTCGCCGTCGCTGTTTTCCCGGAAGAAGACCCAGATTTCGCCGCCGTTCAGGGCCAGAGCCATGTCCTGCGCGCCGTCCCCGTCGAAATCGGCCAGACAGGCCGACTGCTGACCGGCCTCGGCATTGTTCGCGTCGGGAAGCAGATGATTCTCGGCCAGGTCGGTTGTGTGGGCATGACCGAAGCTTCGGAAGCCGCGGTTGAAGAAGAGATGAGGGCTGGTGCCGCTGTAGGCGACAAGGATGTCCTGTCGGCCGTCGTTGTTCATGTCGCCGACCACGCAGTCGGCGCCGCCCCGCTGGCTGACATACGCGAACTCGCCGGCCATATCCGTCCGGTCGGCGAACTTGCCGTCGCCTTCATTCTCCCAGAGGGACCAGCCCTCGGAGTTGAAGGCGAGAACGTCAAGCCGGCCGTCGCCGTCGAAGTCGCCCAGGCAGGCGCCCGTCAGCCCCTTGCCGAGACTCACCACGCACTCGGAGCCCGGGCCGAACTTGCCGACCGCCGTGCCGCGGAACAGGACGCTGCCTGCCTCGCGAAGCGCCAGCACGTCGGCCAGGCTGTCGCCATCGAAATCGGCCGCCAGGCACGGTCCGGCCTTGCCGAGTTTTGCCGGGTCGATTCCGGCGGCGGAGAGCGGGGTTGCCGCGGGTTTGCCCTCGGCGTCCAGCGCGACCAGCACCGGCCAGCCGTTGCCGCTCACGAGGAAGCCGGACCGCCCCTTGGGCCCCGCGTCCAGGGCCGTCAGGCCGAGGCAACCGTCGGCCGGCGCGGCGCCCGGGTCCAGCGGCCTGGCCGCGAACTTGCCGTCGGCCTGTTGCGCATGCAGCGTCACGGCCTTGCCGTCGCAGGACACCAGGTCCAGTCGCCCCTCCCCGGCGAAATCGCCCCAGGCGAAGGCCGCGGATTTCGACTGCAGGCCGCGGGTCGCGGTGATGTCGGTGAACTCCCGGTCCGCGCCGCAAGAGAACAGGCTGTCGCCGTTGTCGCGAGCCACGAAGAGCGTCAGCTTGCCGTCGCCGGCGAGGTCAACCGGCCGCACCGCCCTGATCGCGCCGTCGAGCGTGGCGAGCTTGACCGGGTCGGGGCTCCAGGAAACGCCGTCGGTCACCGGCAGCATGGGGTCCTCGTCCCGCAGAATGTAGTCCACGGCGCGGCGCAGCATGTCCGTGCCGCCCGCCCACACGGCCTGGTACTGCTGCTCCACGTTGTCGAAGATCCATACGCCCTCCTCGCGGCCGACGCACGAAGCCCACCTGCCGGAGACGTGCATGAGGCCCAGGCTCTGGCCCGCCGCGCCGCCTTCCGCGCCTTCGAACTCGCCCACGAACAGCAACGCCGGCTTTCCCGCCGCGACCAGGGCGCGCAGGTGTTCCGCGTTCGCCTCGTCGCGCGCCAGGGTGAGGTCCAGCTGGAACGACTTCCTTTCGGTCTTGCCTTTCAGCGTTTCGAGGATGGCAATGGTATATTGCTCCTTCGATGCGCCCTGCTTGACGTCGACCGACACGATCAGCGAGGACTGCTTGACAAGCTGAACCGGCGTGAAACGCGGGTTGATCAGGGCGCGGACCGCGGGCGCCGCCAGCCATGCCGCCAGCATCGCCGCCGCGCTCAGGGTTCTTCCGATTCCGAACGTCTTGCCTGGTTGCATCATCGTTTGCCTCCTTCTTCCCGTTTTGCCGCACTGTCAGGTCGGCGCAGCAGCATCGCTTCTCGACGCCTGCTCAGTGTTCACTCCCGTCACGGTCCAATCCCCGCCTACCACCGATAACCGACCACCGACAACCGATCACCTCGTCTTCCCCACCTCCCGCGCCACATCGCCGGCGAGGTCCAGCAGCTTCGCGTCCTCGGCGGCCTGCATGTAGCGGGGCATGAAGAAGCCCAGCGCAAAGGAGTGGTACCGCTCCCCCAAGCAGCTCTCCGCCCGCGCCTTCAGCCCGGCGCTGAGCAGGTTCCTGTGCAGCGCGGCGCGGACAAAGATGATCGCCTCGCACAGTTCCACGCCCTCGCGGAACATCTCGAAGCGCTCGGTGCTCACCGGACCATCCGGACCGGGATACAGAAGGGCCAGTGTGCTGTTTGGATTCCCCCAATTCGCTCCAAAGCTGATCGGCGGTATGGCATAGCCGCCGGCGGGTTTCTTCACGGGGAAGACATCCGCCCCGAACTCGCTCACGCCGTCGTAGCCCCCGTAGAGAGCGCCGAATTCGACAAGCCGGCGCACTTCCCGCGGAGCCGAGCTGTCGTTGATCACGTGGCGAACGGTGTTGCAGAAGGTGTTGCGCCGAGGTCCGTCGAGCGCCCAGAGCGGCGGGAGCTTGCCGCTCGGCCCCGCCATCCATACGCCGTCGGAATGGCGGACGGTCACGAGGAGACTCGTGTCGCTCCCCTGGAACCGCATCCCCTCGCCGGCGGCATGGCTGGTCCAGCTCCACTCGCCCTCCGGCCAGAGCCTGTGCGCGAGATCCACCAGTTCGGGCGACGGCTTGCCGGAGTGAATGTTGCAGCCCAGCGTCGTCTGCCCCAGCCAGCCGCGCGCCTTCACTTTCTTGAGGATTTCGTCGAACACCGGTTTCCAGAAGCGATAACCTTCCTCTCCCCCCGGCGGATTCATGTTCGAGAGCGTTCCGGTCGCCGGGTCCAGCAAAGAAACCGGCCCTCCCCAGCAGTTCAGCCTCAGCGTGTTCGGCGTGCCGACGGACTTCGCGACCATGTCCAGACACTTGTCGAAGTTCGTGAAGTCGTGCTTGAATGATCCGTCCGCCTGCTTGATCCAGCGGACGAGCGACTCGGGGTTGCCCCGCCCGGCGAAACCGACCGACAGGTTGACTTGCACCTGGCGCGAGTTCGCCTCCGCCAGGAGAGCCAGGGACTTGCCCGCCAGTTCGAAGTGCCTGTCCGAGTAGTTGGGCACCCCGTAGTGCACGGCCGCAACCTCTTCCGCGTTGTAGAGGAAGTTCTGGATCCGGAAATCCTTCGGGTCCGGCATGACCCAGTCGCGGACGTTAACCTGCAGTTTGACGGCGGTGGGCGCGAGGCCCTCCGCCGACACCGTGACCGTGCCCTCATACGTGCCCGGGCCGGCATCCTTCGGCACGCGGACCGTGAACCACAGCGGCGCCGCCGCGCCGCCGGTCAACGCGCCGGGCACCGCGTCCGGGTCGTCCGAATAGGGCAGCAACCCGCCGGCCAAATCGCGCGCCGGCACGGTGATATTGCTGACGGGGATTTCCGCGGGAATCGCGTCCAGCAGGCCGTCGAAACGATACGGAGCGGCCCAGGACTTGCCGGGCGTGGCCGGCACGGCATACCGGACGCGGACAGCGGAGGATGGAATCCGGCTGCCGCCTTGAGCCAAGTCCGAAACGGTCGCCTTCAGACCACGGATCGGTTGGTCGGAGCTGACCATCAGCCGCCCGTTGAAGACGCTGTTGCGGGCGGCGCGCACCACGATCGGCTGCAGGGACAGAGCCGCGTCGCCGTAGTCGAACACACTCACCGTGTCGTAGGCCGCGCAGTTCCAGACGTGAATTCCGGCGGGGCGCGCAGGCGCGGCCGCGGCGGCCGGCGAAACGTTCAGGCGCGCGGTGAACAAGCCGATGGGCGCCCAGCGCTGCCAGTATGCGGTCATGGCCCGGTATTCGATCGGCGCCATATGCAGCTCGATGGCCACCACATTGCTGCCCGGGCGCAAGAGCCCGGCCGGTATTTCCAGGTCGCGCTGCCGGCGATCCCGCTGTGCCATGCGGTCTGGGAACTTCGTCCTGACATCCTCATTGACCTTGATCGGCTTTCCGTCCGGCGAGGTCCACGCCTCCAGCGGGTAGTCCTCCGCAACCTTATCCAGCAGGTTCGTCCCGCCCGGCAAAATGTGCCGCTGCGCGGCCTCCCGGCCATTGACATAGACGATGAATCCTCCCCAGTAGTCCACGGAGAGCCGGCACGACTTCACTTTGGCCGGATCCTTGACCGTGAACTTGGCGCGCATCAGCACCACAACGGTGTCGAAAAAGTTGAGCGAACCGGTGTTGCCCGACTGGTTCGGAACTTGCACCGCGGAAAACGAAGGTTGGGGCAGGCGCTCGCGTGGCCAGGCGCTGTCGTCGAACTCAGGGGCCGCCCAATCGGCAGGGGGCGTCGGCGACGTGTTGCGCGCATCCCATTCTATCGGTTGCCACTCGTGCCCCGACCAACTCAGCGCCGCGCGGGCCAATACCCCGTTGGTATGGCGCACGTGCACGGCGTCGCGGACGCGGAACATCCGCCACAGCGTCGAGTGGTCCAGCACCACGGCCTCGTCCGCCGCGGACGGAGTCCCGGCCGTTCCGGCCGGCTGCGCCGCCGGCCCGTCCGCGGCCCGGCCGCCTGCCGCCCCCGCCAGCCAAAGGGCCGCGATGGCCGTTGCGCCGAGCGTTCGCGCCGTACCGATTGTCCTGCTTGTCTGCCTGTCTCGCTTCATCGCGCTGTCCCGGTCCGGGTCCGCGCCGCGCGCGGTCGTTCGGGAAGATCGCGCCGCAGCTTTGTAGGCCGGCAGCGTCCTGCCGTGCGCCGCGACTCATTTAGGCGCTTCGCGTCAATGTCGTACAGCGCCAGGCGCGCGTCATGCAGCGCGGGACTCCGTATCGTATCGCCCAGCACGTTCTTGGCAAACACCGTCGAACCGGCTCCCAAGAACACAATTTGCGCCATCGCTTTTCTACCGGGTTGGGTTGTTGCTCTTTGTTCCTTAACGACAACGTGCGGTGGCGTCAAGATGAACGGGAAGCCCCGAGTAGTGCCTCAGTCACATGGTGGGGAACCGCGGGGCCTGCCGCCTTCGCCCGGAAGCTCCGGCGCGCCACGCCGGCCACGCCGTGGCGGACCGGCGGGGTGGTGCTGACTTTGTCGGCGGCCGGCGGCGGTCTGCGCCGGCTACCTGCCGCCGGCGCCTATGCAGTAGAGGTGCTTCATGCCCCTTATGTAGAGGCGATCCCCTTTGGCAACCGGGCAGCTTCGGAAAGCCTCGAGCGGGTTGCGCGCAATCTCCCTGTATTCGCGGCCGGGCTCGAACACCGCCGTGTTCCCGTTCTCTCCGCAGGCAAGGAGGTGTCCGCCGACAAGGGTGATGCTCGGATAGACCGTGGCCTTCAGGTCGAGCTTTCTGTCGTAGACAGGGGCGCCGGTTGTCGCGTCGATCACGACGAGATGGCTCTGCTGATTGATGGCGTAAACCAGGCCGTCGTGGACAACGGGCGAAGCGTAGTAGCGGTCACCCGGGATTTCGGACGCGGTCCAGAGCTGTTCCGGCTTGAATTCCCCGCCGATCTTTTCAGGCAGCTTGAAGGCCTTGCCTCCCTTCTGGATGAAGTAAACGACCCCGTCGTCCGCCACCGGCGCGCAGTATTCCAGGCCAAGCAGCTTTGCGGCCAGCATCGCGCCGTCCCGCGCGCGCACAAAGTCGCCGCCGGGAGTGACGATAACGGCCTCGCCCCCGATCCTCACTACAATCGGGCTTCCCCACCGCGCCCTGGCATCCGGCGCCGTCCAGACGGTCTCGCCCGTCTTCCTGTCGAGGGCGGTCAACCCCTGCATCTGCACCACGAAAAGATCGTCGACCAGCACGGGCGATGCGCTGTGGCCCCAGCCTTCGGTTGACCTGGCGATGAAGCGGATCCACCTGCGCTCGCCGCTGAGCGAATAGCAGGCGGCCATGCCGTGCCCGCGAAGCACGAACACGTCCGTGCCGTCGCTCACGGCGGTGTGCGTCGAGTACCCGTTGGCCCCGTGCGTGGACGGCATGTCGTACTTCTCCAGCGGTTTGAGTTCGTTGCGCAGTTCGCCGATCCGGCGGTTGAAGGCGTCGATGCTTTCCTTCAGCTCCTTTTCTTCGGCCTCTTTCGGGGCGAGTTCGTTGCCGGCGTCGGCGATCCCCTTCGCGACCAGCTCCTTGTCCCTGAGCAGCGCCAGCTCCCGGGTCAGCTCCTCGTGCCGCCGCTTCCGGCCTCCGTCGTCCGGCTTCTCGGCCAGCGCGGCAGCCGCCCCGCCGGCCTGCTTCTCGACTTCCGCAATCCGCCCGGCGAGTTCGTCGGGCTTCGTCATGAGCTCCAGCTTCCGCTGCAGGTCGTTCATGCGCGAGCGGATGGCGTTGATGGGATCAAGCTGTTTCTGCTTCTCGTTTCGCTGGCGCTCCGTGTCCCGTATCCGATTCCGGACGGCCTCGGCCTGGGCCTGCATCGCCCTGGCCTTTTCGACCTCCTCCGGGCTCAGCGCGTCGAGATACGAGTTGGTGGCCTGCCAGAGGATGCTCCCGTCCGATTGCGAGACGCATACGAGGAGGGTGGGTTCGGCGCCCAGGAAGATCCTGTCGCCGGCCGGGACGGGCGACCCGTTTCCCCATGACGGCATCTCCGTCTTCCACACGACATTGGAATCGGCAGTCCAGTGCAGGGGCGGGTTGGCCGAAGGAAACCTGCCCGACCCGTCGCCGCGCCATCCCGAGATTTCCGCCGCCTCCGCCGCAACCGCGGCGCCCACAGCCAATGCTAACGAAAGTGTCGCCCTGTCCATCTTGCTCCCTTGTCTGTTGGTTTTCGCGTAACTGCAGTTTCCGTTCCCGGCTTCTCGCGGCTACCGCGCCACGGTCACGATCGTCGCGCTGTTCTTCCCCCCTGTGCGATAGGGTCCCGGCTCGATCGTGAGGGTTACGATCTTAGAGGCTGTGTTGCCGAAAGGAAAGGAAGGAATGAGCTGCACGGCGGCTTCGGGGCAGACGCAGGGTCAACCCTGAAAATAGAAGTTATTCGCGGCGCCGGCCCGTTTGCTCGACCAGTCGGGCGGTTGCGGCATCCGTCCGGGCCCGTTCTTTGATCCGACGGATGAGATAGCTGACCGCCGCGCCGCTGCCCAAACCAAGACGCGTAGCCACTTCGCGCTCCGTCATCCCGCAGCGTCGCACCAACGCCAGTGCGGCCACGGCTCGGTTGGTGCTGTCCCGCCGGCGTCGCTGGACCTCCCCCACATCCACACCAAGTTGCGCGCAAACCTCCGTCAACACGTAGTCCGCCGATTCGCTCACCCGAATGTGTCGCAGCGATACGTCCTCCCGCTTCCTCCCCCGCTTGATCAAGTCTTCGTGCTGACGCATGACGTCCTGGCGGAAACTCTCCGGTCCAAGAGCCAGCGTCGCGTCGGCTACCTCGCGCACGAATTCCTCGTCCGGTTGCCGCAACCCTCCCTCAACGTAGCGACTGTAGCGTTGCTGCGCTTCGCCGCGGCCCGGCGTCAGGACCAGCAGCGGCTCCCGGCACACCCATTCCTCCGCCGGGCCCAGCCCTGCGTACCCGCGGTAGCTGCTCCACCGGTACCCGCGCAGGCGAATCACCCGCTCCTCCAATGGCTTTTGCGACCAGGGCTTCACCTGGACCGGATTCAGGTGAATGTAACGGCTCAGGCGCAGCAGATAGTCATCGCCCGCCACCAGCGGTGATTTGAACCGCCCCTGCATCAAGTGCCCGCTCCGGCCGTGCCTCAGGTTGTAGTAGACCGTGTACCCCGTGAGCACGCTGCCCATGAAAGCGCTTACATTCCCCGCCGGCGTTTCGACAAGAAGATGACCGTGATTGTTCATCCAGCAGTACAGGTAGACGCGCACGCCGAAATCCTCGGCGCTCTCAGCCACCCGCGCCGTGAGCCGCTCACGGTCCCGATCGTCCGCAAAAATCCCCTGGCGGGCGTTTCCCCGGAAAGTCACATGATAGATTGCGCCGGCGAACCGAACCCTGAGTCTGCGTGCCATAACCTGGAATATCGCACGCCCGTCCCCAGTCCGCAACTTCTATTTTCAGGGTTGACCCCGATCCGTGAGTTATTGCCGACGCTCCTGGGGGAACCCGTATTCAAACGGTATTCCCCAGCGCGCGCCTTCGGCCGACCAGGCGTCCCTGAGATAGTGGGCCGCCATTTTCGGCTTTCTGTCCCGCGTGAAGACGCCCTTGTGATTGTAGACGATCCTGTGGGTGTGCTGGCCCGTCTTGAAATCGGCGAAGTTCCACACCTGCTCGCCGACCACGCAGTCGCATTTGCGCAGCGCCTCGATGATAACCCGAATGATTTCCTTCTGGTACTCTTCCGTCCACATCTCGGGAATGTCGGCGTGCATGCCGCTGATCGCGTCGGCCCCGAACTCGGTGTAGATGATGGGCTTGCCGAACAGCTCATACGTGGACCGGACGTGCTCGGCAACATTCGCGGCGACCTTTTCCACGCGGCCGTAATGGCTGTACCAGCCCGGATACTGGTTGTAGCAGACGACGTCGAACATCGAGGCGGTCTTCTCTCCGTGCTGTCCGACGCATACCACGATCGTTATGGGACGCGTGTCGTCGAGCTTCCGCAGGTCGTCGCGTATTGTCTTGAAGTAGGGAACGCTCTGCTCTTTGTTGGTTTCGCTTTCGTTCGATACGCTCCACATGATCACGCTGGGATGGTTCTTGTCGCGCTGGTAAAGCTCCCGTATCTCCCGGCGATGGACGGCCAGCGTCCTGCTCATGTCCTTCACCGCAAAGGAGAGCGAGTTCGCGGAGCTCTCGTCGATCACCAGGAACCCCCAGCGGTCCGCCATCCGCATGACCTCTTCGGCATACGGGTAGTGGCTGGTCCGGAAAGAGTTCGCGTTGATCCACTTCATGATGCTGAAGTCCTTGACGAGCCATGGAAGGCTGAGCCCCTTGCCGATCACGTGCAGGTCTTCGTGCCTGCCGAATCCCTTCAGGTAGACCGGCTTTCCGTTCAGGAGAATGGATTTCCCCGAGACCTCAACGGTCCGCACGCCGACAGGCAGCGTGTACTCGTCCAGGAGCTTTCCGCCCTTGCCGTACAGCCGGAAGCGGGCGTCGTACAGGCGGGGCGTCTCGGGGCACCAGAAGACGCAGTTCTTTATGACGACCGATCCCGAACCGGCCTGTCCGCGAAGCGCCGTCTCCACGGTCCGTCCTTCAACGGTCACTTCCAGCTTCTCGGCGCCCTTGCCGGATACGACCGTTTCAAACCGGATCGTGCCGCTGGCGCCTTTGATGGCCGTCTTTACCGTGATGTCGTCGATGTAGGTCTTGCCGGTGCTGTAGAGCACGACGGGGCGGTGGATTCCGCCGTAGTGGAAGAAATCATAGTGCACGTTGGGAAAGTTACCCACGCGCCAGGCGGCGATTCCGCCGAGCGAAGGATCAAGATTGCCCTGCGGGCACGTCTTGTCCGACAGCGTGTTGTTGACGCGCACGACCAGCAGGTTCCCGCCCTGCCTGTTCAGCGCGGAGGAGACTTCGCACTCGAAAGGCATGTATCCGCCCTCGTGTTCGCACATGAGCTTGCCGTTCACCCAGACGGTGGCGTGGTACATGGCCGACCCGACCCGCACGAACACGTTCTTCCCGCCGATCCAATCCTCGGGCACGTAGAGATCCCGGTAATACCACACGGTCCCGACGTGGTTGTGAGCCGCCCAGTCCTGGAACTGGTCGTTCCAGCTCGCCGGGACGGCAATGTCGCGCCCCGCGGGCGGGTTCTCGAACCATTTCTCCTTGAGCCCTTTGTCTTCCCAGTCGAACACCGCCTGCCAGATTCCCGACAGGTCAATCCGGGTCCGCGTCGCCGTATCAATGGGGTATAGCATGGCGCATCGTCTCCTAATTGAGTTCCCGTATCACAAGATCTTCAGTCAGTATCGAGCCCTTTCCGGACGGCTGTACTCTCGCGAAAACGACGCGGCCCCGCACGGGTCTGCCGTTCAATTCAATGTCCACGTCCGCAAGCTCGTCCATGAACTGCGTGAAGACGCGTTCTCCGTCGCGGAAGCACACCGTGACGCTGTTGCCGTCGACATTCACCTCCCGGACCAGCTTGCGCAGGTCCGCCGGGTCGGCGGTTCTGCCGGAAGCGGCGATCAGGAGGCCGACGATAACGCTCCCGTCAAAGCCGCTTTCCCTCTTCATGCCCGGCACGATGGAGAAACGATGCAGGACGTTGCATTCCTCCCGCGCGCCGTCGATTCCCGCCGGGATCCCGCCGTCGTAGCCCGCCAGCGACCGCACAAAACTCCACCGTCCTTCGTGTTCGCAGAACTCCCACCCGTCGCCGGACCGGACCGCGGGCTTGCCGCTGTCGAACCCCAGCGCCGCGCCGCCTTCCTGGATGACGACCTTCCGGGCCGTCTTCACCTTGTGGAAGCGGATGTGGAAGTCGTCTTTCAGGATGACGTGCGATTCAATGACCGTATTCGCGTCGTCGAGATACGGAAGGTGCCGGCTCGCCCCGAACGAGGGTGTCGAGCAGAGGTAGTCCGGATGATGCCGCAACGTGGGCTGGCCGCCTTCTTCCACCAGGGCGATGTGCTGCTCGATGTGGTGGCGGAGGAAGTACTCGCCGGGATCGCACCCGAAGTGACTGGAGTAGCAGAAGTTGCCGTATTTCTTCTCCATGCCGGGGTGCATCGCGGTGAGCATGTGGTACAGCTTGACCTCGCCCGTTTCATTTGTTCCCTGGACCAGTATCCCGGGGCCGGGAAGGTTGATCTCATAGCTTGCCCGTTCCACGGGAAGCGGCTGTTCCTTGTCCGTCCAGAAAGGATGGCTGTCCGGCAGGAGGAAGCTCCAGAAAGCCTTGCCCGACCAGTATGGAGAGCCAGGGCCGGAATACGTGTCGACCGCCTGCGGGCAGGGCACTATGTAGCGCGCGGTGTGGGTCCCGTCGTCCTCGATCGTGCCGGCTTCGACAAAGTACTTCACGTTGCCGCTGGCGAGACGGCGCGCCCGCCCCGGCGCGACCGGGGAGATTTTCAAGAACTCGGCCAGCGCAAAAACGCCCGCAGCGGAATAGCGATACATCATGCTCCTGCCGAAGGCGGGGCACGCCCCGTTGGCGGCAAAGAAATGGCTGTAGGTTTCCAGGAAAAGCCGAGCGCGTTCCTGGACCCGGTCCCTGAACGCAGGATCTGCGTCCCCGTCCAGCCACGACCAGAAGAGGAAATAGGGGTGGAGAACATACGCGTTGTAGTAGTCGAAAGCATGTCTGTGCCCGTCATCGTACCAACCGTCCCGGACATAGAAACCGTCGGCAATGTCCATGTTGGTCTTCATCTCTTTTTCGGAATACGGTTCGCCCAGGTGTTTCAGGACCGCGTTGACCACCACCTTGAACTGCGTCCAGTTGCACTGGTGCACCGCGTACGGATTGATCTGGCCCAGCCATGCCAGGACCTGGTCCTTCTCGCCGCGGCTGAGGTTGTCCCAGATGTGGGCCTTCGAGAACCAGATGAACATGGCCAGCGCCGCCGCCTCGCAGAGGCGCTGATTGCGGTCCTGCATGTCGCCCCAATACTCGGGCCCTTTCGGATTGGTTCCGGAGAGCAGGCCCTCCCTGTAGAAAGCGGCGGCGTCGAAAGACCCCTTGTGGAAATTGATGACGCCGGAATCGCTGCCGTACAGTGCGGGCCCGACGTAGAGCGACGTCCTGACGTAGCCTTCGACCCAGTCGGAGAGCGGGCCTTGCACACGGCTCGGCGCGCCCGGGAACTTGATATAGGCTTTCCCCGGGGAAGCGTACCGGGCGGTTGCCCTCAGAATATGGCTCTGGACTTCTTTCCAGTGTTCTTTTGTCCATCCCGTATACGGAGACAGATCGCGATTCTCCGGGGTAACCAGCTTCGTCAACATGTCGTGAATTCCTTTCCGCCTCCAGGTCCGGGCCAGCGAAGACCGGCGTCCCCCCGGCCTCGGCGAAGGCGTCCGATGGGATGCGCCGCGGCGGCGGCGCTCGCCCGTGCGGGACCCCGCTGCGTCCCGGTAGTGAAAAGGAAGCGGGGGCTTCCTGTCAATACCGCAGAACATGCGTATTATCGTATGCAGGCACCCCTTCCCGTGTGTTTTTCTCTGCGCGCCGTTCATTCCGCGCCGGGCAGGGCGGAAACGCGGATCAGCCGTGTTTCTGCCGGGACGCGACCGGCGGGAATGAAAAGCATTGGACAATTGGCGCGGATCCTGCTAGACAGCCCGTTCCGAAAACTGGGCGTCGCCTGCCAAGCAAGCGGTTGATCCGCGCGGAGAAGGTTTCTCCCCGGCGGCGGTTGCGCGGACTCGGAACGTATGTTGACGGGCGTCTTTACTGCAGAACGGCTCTCCCGCCGGTCCCGCCGGAAGCGTCTTTCGGGGGCACGGCGCGCGGCGGCGTTTCTCCTCGCGGCGGCGTGCGGCGTTTGGGGTCCCGCGGCCTTCGCCGGCGAACGCGAGACGTCGGCGGCTTCGGCGTTCATGGAGCGCGGGCTGTTTGCCGACGCCATCAAGCTGCTGGAAGGCGCGCTGGCGGAGCAGGGCGACGACGGGTCCGCGGCCGAACTGCGGATGTTGGGCGAGTGTCACCACCAGGCCGGAGACTACGGCAAGTCGCGCACGTTCTACGCGCGGGCGCTTCCCCGCCAGACCTCCCAGAAGGCCAGAATGATCTGCGAGTCGCGCCTGGCGATCCTGGACTACCGGCTCGGGGACCTGCGCGGGGCCGCCGAACGCATCGAGAACTACGTTCGCAAGTACCCCAACGACGGCCGCGTCGGCAACATGATGGTGCTCGGCATCCGGATCGTGCAGGATTCCCCGATTCCGCGCGCCGAGAAGATCGCGCAGATCGAGGCGCAGTATCAGAAGATCGCGGCCGACAAGGAGCGGTACGGCTACTACAACGCCGTGCTTGCGGCCCAGACGCTGGGCGACATGTACATCGAGGCCGGCGAGGAGCAGAAAGCCGTGTCGCTGTTTGTCACCGCGGTCCATGAAATGCGGGCCCTGATGGCTGCCGAGAAGGCCGCCGGCCGCGCCGTGCCGTCCGATCTGGCGCAGGGGGTGGACGCGATGTCGCTCCAGATCGGGAAGTTCTACGTCGCCCGCAAGGACTGGAGCGAGGCCGAGAAATGGCTGTACAACGTCTCCTATTCGGAGGCCATGACCGCTCAGGCCAAGTACCTGCTGGCTCAGATTGCCTATCAGAACCGGAGGTTTGCCGACGCGATTTACCTGCTGTCGGAGGACGTGCTGGCCAAGCTCCCCGAAGGTGAAACCCGGTACGCCATCTACCTGTTGATCGGGTTCTGTCATCGCGATGCGCTGGCGCCGAATCTGGAGAGCGCCAAGGAATCGCTCAAGAAAATCCCCCGCGCGTCCGCCGCTTACGGCCAGGCGCAGCTGGGCCTGGGCGACATCTACCGCGACCAGAAGGACGCCGCAAAAGCCGAACCGCATTACCTGGAGGCGGCCAAGGATCCGCGCTTTGCGGCCGCCGCCCTGTACAGCCTCGGCGTGATCATGAAGGAAGCGGCCGACGCGTCGGCCGGCCCGTCCGACGCCGACCGCCGGAAGCGCGAGGAACTGCTGAAGAAGGCCGGCCGGCATTTCCAGGAACTGCTCCTGAAGTACCCCCTGACCGATCTGGCCAAGCAGGCCAAGCCGATCGTGGAGGCGTTGCAGGCCCTGGGCGTCACCGTGGCGGCCGAGAGCTCCGGCGAGGAGCGGATTGCCGCGTGGAACAAGGTCGTCGAGGAGAAACCCCGCTCCAACGAAGCGGCCCAGGCGCTGCTTTCGCTGGCGCAGTACCACGGCCGCGCCGTCCATGACTCCCGGACGCGGGCCGTGGTCAAGGCCCCCGACTGGG
Source organism: Lentisphaerota bacterium (assembly GCA_016873635.1). Classification (GTDB taxonomy): domain Bacteria; phylum Verrucomicrobiota; class Kiritimatiellia; order UBA8416; family VGWJ01; genus VGWJ01. Next base: position 93,490 of record VGWJ01000002.1, read on the forward strand.
ACGCCTGCGCGAAGGCCTGCCTGCCCATCGTGAAGAGCCCGGCGCCGTTCGCCAACGTTTCCGCCGAGCGCTGGCGGGAGATCCGCGTGCGCGCCCTGTACCTGCTGGCGTGCGCCGAACTGGGCAGCCTTCCGGCCGGGGCCAGCGCCCGGCGCCTGCGCGGGCATGTGGAGCCCGTGCGGATGCCCGGCGGCGGCAGCACCGGGCGGGCGATCGGCTACCTCACCGAGGCGGAATCCCTTCTGGCCGGGCAGGACGCGCCGGACGATGCCCGCGACGTGGAATACGCGCTGATCGAAGCGATGCTGAAGTCCGACGACAAGGCCGTCCGCGAACAGGGCGAAAAGCGCTATGCCGAGCGCGAGCCCCGGTACGGCAACGATCCCGACTTTCAGCGCCTGGCCGTCGTCACCGCCGACTGGCTCGACGCCAACGGTTTCCACGAAATGGCCGGGCGGACCTACCGTTCCGTGGCGTACAAGGCCACGGCGGACCGCGAGCAGGTCATGCATCTGCTGCACCTGGCGGGCGTAAGCTACGGGCGCGCCGGGCGGGCGCTGATCGAGAGCCGCGACCACGCCGCCACGATCGCGTTCCTTTTCGAGCCGCGAAGCGTGATCCGTACGGCCGCGGCCGAGCCGGTCCTGCAGACGCATCCGCTCTTCCGGCGGACCAAGCGCATCCTCTGGGAGCAGGAGGGGCCGGACCTTTCCGCGGCCGGCGCGCTCGAGCGCGTCTCGCGCGAGTTCGGCGTGCCCCTGGTCTGGTCGCCGGAGGACACCCCCGGATCGGTCGCCGAGTATCTCCGGCAGAAGACCGTCCCGCGCGCGACGCTCAGGAACTGGCGCGCCACCGTCTCGCTCGCGGAAATGCTGACCTCGATCGTGGACACGAACCGGTTCGACGTGGATCTCGATCTGGGCGTTTCGGGCGGCACGCCGACTCTCAAGCCGGCGAAACCCGACGAGTCCGGAGGCGAGGAGGTGCCGGCGATCGAAATCTTCCCGCGGCACCGCGAGCGGTTCGCGCCGCTGGCCCGGATGTACGGGTCGTTCGCGTCCGCGCACGGCGGGCCGACAATGCTCTTCAACATCGTCGGGCGCCTGGAGAGCATCACCGGCGGGCGGGTGCTGTGGGCGGAAGGCGTGCCCAAGGACGAAGCGTTGTCGCGCGAGTTCCGGGAGTTGCCCGGCATACCGGCCGACCGGAACGTCACCTGCCGTCAGGTCCTGGACGCGGCGCTGGAGGCCGTCGGTCTGAAGTACCGGGTGGTGGCGCGCGACCAGGGCCGCGAGCTGATCACGGAATCGATCGAATGCTTCGACGAACTGCGCAAGTTCGGCGCCGACTCGGTGTACGCCGAGGACGCCATGTTCAACATCGCCGTGAATCTCTACGTCCTGAAGGACTACGGGAGGATGCGGCTCCTCCTGCGGGAGTATCTGAAGACCTACGACAACCCCTCCTTCGTCCACTACTACGACGCCTGCTACTGGCTGGGACGGCTGTTCGAGATCGACCGCAACTTCCGCGAGGCGGCCAAGTACTACACCCGGGCTTCCGAGGAGAAAGTGGTGCTCTACCGCCCGGCGGCCGGCGCGGGCATCCCCTCGCTCCAGGACATCCAGGGGCGCCTGAGCTACGAGACCCTTTTCAACCTGTCGCGCAAAGGCAGCGGCATGTTCAAGGACGCCAGGCTCGATCGCGAATTCCTCAGCTTCATCCGTTTCCACACGAACGTGGAAATCGGGCTGGACCCGAGCGCCCGGGGCATTGAACTGCCCATCGCCCGCGAGCCGTTCGTCGCCGTGCCCTGCATCGAGCTGCTTCACGACGTCATGGTGGCGCTGGGGCTGGATCTGCGGACGGAGAACGGCGACAAGGAAGTGGCGGAGAAGGCCTACTACCGGCTGGCGGTGGTCTACAAGGAAGACAATCTGATGCGCGAGGCGGTGGAGAACGTCCAGACGCTTCTGACCCGTTTCCCGCGGACGGAGCGGCTGGTGGACGCCCTCAAGCTCAAGCTGGACATCTACAAGGGGCTCCGCGAGTACGGCCCCGTGCTCGCCACGCTGGAGGAGCTCAAGGCCTCCGCCGCCGGAAAGGTGGAGCCGTTCATCCTGGACTACGAGAAGGGCCGCGTGCTCTTCGACCTCTGCGACTACACGAACGCGGCGGCCTGCTTCGAGAAGTCGCTGTCGGGCACCCAGGCGCCGGAGGAGTGGGTCCGGATCCGGGAAGCGCTCGCGCAGACCTACCTGCGGATGGGCGGCCGGGAGCGGGACGCGCTGGATCTCTACCGCCAGAGCCTGCAATACGAAACCTCGCCGCTGCGCCAGTCCATCTACGCGATGATGATCCACTGGCTGGATTTCGCCACGCGCCGTCCGCCGCGCGAGCCGCAGCCCCTGCCCGCGAACGAAGCCGAGTTCATCCGCGCCTACGAGGGCGTCAGCGACGCGGAACGCGCCCGCATGGACGCCAACGACCTGGCGCGGGCAACGTGGATTTACTACGCCCTCGCCATGGAGGATCTCGTCGCGACCAACACGGCGGCCGCCCTGGTGAAGCTCGACGCCGCCGGCGCGTCGCCCGACGCGTTCCTGGCGGGCGAGGCGCTGTATCAGTCGGCCCTGATCCACATCGAACGGTCCGACTACCGCAAAGCGCGCGAGTGCCTCGAACACCTGCTGTTTACCACCAAGGCCGTTGAGCCCACGGTGAAAGCCACCTACGAACTGGCGCGCTGCCTGAAAGCGATCGGGGACCAGGGCGCCGCGGCCCGGCGCCTGGAGGAGCTGGTGGTCCGCTACCCCGGCTCGCCTTGCGCCGCGCTGGCCCGCCAGGATCCGCTCTACGCGCCGAACGCAGGAGACGCCGCAAGCCCATGACCTTTCGCGCGCCGATGAGAACTTGCGCGGCGGTGCTGCTGGCCGCGGGCCTGCCCCTGGCGGCGCCGGCGCTCTCGCCCGAGGAGACCGTTGCCGCCGCCGAGCGGGCGGAGAAAGACGGCGCCCTGCAGCGGGCCGCCGACCTGTACGGCGAGTTTCTGACGGACAATCCCGATCATGTCCAGCGCGGCACGGTTCAGTACCGGCTGGCCGTCGTCCAGGACAACATGGGCAGGGTCGTCCAGGCCATGGCAACGCTCAGGGAGGTGATTGCCGCGCCGGCCGACCGTTCGGCCGACAAGCACCGGCCCGACGCCTTCATGCGCCTGGCCAGGCTGCTGGCCGACGCCGGCAAGTACGACGAGGCCGCCGCCACCCTCGAGCTGCTTTTCAAGGAAGGCGCCGGCCTGTACGAAGACGAGGCGCAGAACCTGCGCGCCGGGTACCTCGCCATCCTGGGCAAGTACGACGAGGCGGCCATCCTGTTCAATCTGCTGCGCAACAAGCCGACCTCGCCGTTCGCCAAGGAGGCGGCGTACAAGCTGGCCGTTGTCTGGATGAAGGCCGGACAGAACGAACTGGCCAAGAGCGCCATCGAGGATTTCGCCCAGCGGTATCCGACGCACCCGCGCGTCGTGGAGCTCTTCATCCGCCTGGCGCGCATGCATTACGACCGGAAAGACTTCAAGAGCGCGGTCGATCTCTGCCGCCAGGTCATGAACGAATTCAAGGAGTCGCCCGAAGCGATGGAGGCGGCTTTCATCGTGGCCCTCAGTTACCGGGACGCCGGCAAGCTCGACACGGCGGTCGAGCGGCTCGCGGAGGTCGCCAGGATGCCGCAGGCGACGCACAACACGGTGCTGGCCAGCGAGTCGCTCTTCGAGGCCGCCCAGATCTGCCGCAAGTCCCTCAACCAGCCCGACCGGGCGGTCGACCTGTACCGGATGGCCGCCGACAAGGCGCGCGACGAGCTCACCCGGCGCCAGCGGGAGATTCTCGAGCAGAGCCTCTTCTACGAAGCCGAGCACCTGTTCCAGAAGGAGAAATGGAGCGCGGCCTGCGATCTGTACGCCCAGCTGCGCAAAATGGGCACCGGGCTGAATCTGCTCGGCCGCGTTCTCTACTGCCAGTCCAAGATGAGCGCCGACGGCGGCGCGGCGATGGTCGCGGAAACCGAGGAGGAGATCAGCTTCATCCGCCGACGGATTGCCGACAACCCCAACACGCTCATTGCGCTGCAGTCGGAGGCTTTCCTGATCGACCGCCGGCTGGACAAGGTTCTGAAGCAGGCGGACCGAAGAGACGGTCCGGCCTGGTCGGAGCTGGAGCCGATCCTGGACGAATACGCGGGCGTCCTGACGAGGTATCCCGAGGACGTCCTGAAACAGCAGAACATGCGCGCCTACCTGCGCATGCGCATGGGAACGGTCTACGCCTACGTGCGGGACGATGACCTCAAGAGAGGCACCAAGCTGCAGACCGGGATCCTGCTGCTCGATCAGGCGCTGGCCGAGGCGCCGGAGGCGCTGTTCCGCGTGGAAGCGCTGGAGAGCCTGGCCTTCCTGGCGTCCCGGGCCCTGGAGAACAGGAAAGCCTTCGAGGCCTACCGGACGCTTTTCAAAGTGACCGGCCGGGATCCTCAGGCTCCGAAGCGCCGCCCTCCCGCCGAATACCTGGAAGGCATGGTGTCCGCCGCCGACACCCCGGACCTGGCCGACGAAGCCGTCGCCATGATGCAGCAGGTCATCGCCTCCAGCCCGGCGGACAGCGCCGAGACCCGCGAAGCGCGTTTCTACCTCGCCGAACTCCTCTACATGAAGCAGCGCTTTTCCGAGGCGGCCAAGAGCTACCGGGATTTCGTCAGGGACTACGGCCCGCCCCAGGAGGCCGACGGCAGGGTCTCGGCCTCCTGGAAGAAGCCCCCGCAGGCCGACCCGGCCCTGGACCAGGTCTACGAAGCGGGATTGCGCGTGGCGCACTGCTGGCGCAGCCAGGGCCACAAGGACAACATGACCGCGGCCTACCGCTGGGTGGCGGAAAACCAGAATCACCTCAATCCGCGCGTGGCCGAAGCGGCCTACATGGCCGTCTGCGCGGCCGCCGAACCGGCAGGACTGCCGCCGGACAAGAAGGACGCGATGGCGCGGGAACTGTGGACCCAGGTGGTCAACCGGTCGCTGGACTTCGGATCCAAGGCCTACCAGGAAGGCTTCCACCCCTGGCTGCACGAATCGCGGGCCGTGCCCTTCGTGCGCGTGGCGCTCTTGAAGGCCGCGCAGCTGACGGCCGACGCCGGCAACCACCGGCGCGCCGCGGAGATGTACCGCCAGTACCTCGAACTCTATAACCCCAACGATACGCGACGGCGCGGCCCGGACGGCCGTCCCCTCTTCGCCAACGACGAGCTCTTCCGCATGGCCTCGTACGCCGTGGGCCGCGAATACGTGCTGGCGGGCGACCCGGAAGCAATGGTGAAAGCCTTTCGCGACTACGTGGACGGCATGCGCGACTCCCCGTTCAGACCGGCCGCCCTGCAGCTCATGGGCTACTACGGCACCCAGGCCGAACTCTACGCCGACGCCGCGGACGCCTACGCGGCGCTGCTCGACGAGTACGCCCCTTCCAGCGCCACGAACGAGGTGGGACGCTTCATCCCCGTCACGGAACGCCTTCGCGGGGAGAGCGGCTGGAACGGCTTCCGCGTGGCGCCGCCGGACCAGTGGGACGCGGGCCAGGTGCGTTTCGGGCTGGGCTATCTCTACTGGAAGAAGGAACAGTCGGAGCCCTGTCAGACCGTGCTGCGGCCGTTCGCGGACGACTCGAACCTGCGCACC
>VGWJ01000003.1 GCA_016873635.1 Lentisphaerota bacterium
TCCCCGCCGAACCGGCCGTCGGCGGACTGTCCGCGCGCCAGGAAAGCGGCCGCGCGGTCAAGCGCGTCGGCAACGGCCGGCGCCGGTTCCGGGCCGCCCGTCCGGGCCAGCGCCAGCGCGGCCAGGCCGTTGAGCGCCGGAGCGTATTCCGGTCTCCCGCCCAGCTTCTCCACGTCCCACCCGCCGGACGGCGCCTGGCGGGCCAGGAGCCAGGCCAGGCCGCGATCGGCCGCCGGCGGGACGCGTTCCTTGTGGAAGCGGACGTCCCCGTCCGCTCCCGGACCGGCGGCGGGCCGGCGGCTTCCGCCCTGCAGCCATACCGCCGCCAGCGCCACGCCCAGCAGGAGCAGCAGCGCCGCCGCGAAGCGGACAAACCGCCGGGCCGGAGAAACCCGATTGAAGCGCAGAACCCGCGGCGGCGATGCGCGCCAGCGTTTTGCCGGAATCCGTTCCAGGACGCCCGGAAGCAGGTCGCGAACGACCGTCGCCGCGTCCGAACGCCTCAACGCGGCAACGGTCTTCCGCGCGTCCCGGAAAAGCTCCCCGCATTGCGGGCATGCCTGCGCGTGCCGCCTGGCCGCCTCGCCGCCGGCGTCCGGCTCCTGCGAAACCGCCAGCGCCACGAGCTCCTCCGGGGCAGGACACGCATCGGTCCCGTTGCGGGTCTCACGCCGCGTCTTCACCGGTCAAGGTCTCCTTCAGCTTGCGCAACGCATGAAACATGCGGCTCTTGACCGTGCCTTCCGGCACGCCGAGGATCCGCGCGATCTCCCGGTACTTGAAGCCCTGATACACGCTCATCACCACCACGGCCCGCATGTCGCCGGTCAGCCCGCCCAGCGCCGCGGCCACGCGCGCCTTGGCGTCGTCCAGCGCATCGGTTCCCGCCGCCTGTCCGAGTTCAGCCTCGGCCGCCGCCCCCTCGCTTGCCTTGCGGCGGCGCTCCGCGGCCCGCCGGTGGTCGATCCAGGCGCGCCGCGCCAGCAGGTACAGAAACGTCGTGAACTGCGCCCTGGGACGGTAGCGCTTCCGGTACCTGAAAAGGCGCACGAACGTCTCCTGGGCCAGGTCGTCCGCACTGCTATGATCGCCCATGCGCCGGAAAAAGTTCACGAGCCCGGCCTGATGCCGCCGCACCAGGACGGCAAACGCGTCCCGGTCCCGCGCCGCGACAAGTCCCATCAGAGCCTGGTCCGAGAGCGCCGCCGGCTCCGTCACCGTGGTTGGATGCGTCATCTCTCCCCGCCGTCTCAAGCGCCGCCCGCGGCGCGGCCGCGCGGAATGAACCATTCGCGCCGCTCGAACGATTAAACCACATCGTCAGGCGCACGGCCAGATCATCCTCCGGGCGCGGGCGTTCCTGGCCGGAAGTCAGCTGGTCGGCGACTCGCCCGGCGCCGGCGGTTTCGGCTACGATCCGCCCGCGCCCGGCGGCGCGGAGCGCAAAGGCCCCGCGGACCGCGCCGACCTGAGCAACACCGGCTGGGCCGTGCAGGCCATGCGGGTGACCCAGGACCTGGAAGATCCGCGCGTGCAGTCGGCGCGGCACTGGACGGCGCGGCATTGGTCCGTGGAAGAGAACCCGGGCATGGGCCGGCAGGGGCTTTTCTACTACTACAACATCATGGCCAAGGCGCTGGCCCTGAGCGGATCCGACGCGCTCCGCCGCCCGGCGGGCGACGCGATCCCCTGGAAGCGGGACCTCGTCGCGAAACTGGCCGCGATACAGCGCGACGACGGCAGCTGGGTCAACGCCGACAACCAGCTCTGGGAGGGCGACCCCGCGCTCGTCACCTCGTATTGCGTCCTCGCCCTGGAATACGCCCTGAGCATGTAGGGCAGGGCCGCGGCGTCCTTCACGCGCTGCGCGCGGGGAGCGGCCCGGCATTCCCCCGACGGCGGCGATCAATGCGCCGGCGGCGCCTCGATCCTGGCGAGAACCAGCCGTTCCAGCGTCATGTCCGCGCGCCGCGCGAACATGAAATGAAGGTCCAGCGGCAGGTTGTCCGGGTGCTCCAGCACGCCCGCGGCCGGCTCGCCCGCGGTGACCGACATGACCGGCGCCGTGCCCCGCGCGGTCCACGCGTGCCACGAACCCAGGTGCGTGCCCGCGGGCGCCGGCGAGGCGAAGTCCAGCGTAACCCGGTAGCGTCCCGCCGGCAGCGGCAAGTTCGGGCCGCGCACGGGATCGTGCTTGGTGCGTTCGGCGGAAAGGATCAGCGCGCCGGTTTCGGGAACGCTCTCGGCCTCGCGCAGCAGGGCCGCCGCGGGAATCACGATGGGGCCGTCCGCGGGCCAGTCCCCCGACGCGAGCGCGATCAGGTCTATCTCCGCGCGGCCCGTTTCCCGTGCCAGGCGCAGGCCCGCCGGTCCGAGCCCTTCATACGCGGGAACCGGCAAAGCCGCCCACTGCCACGCCTCGCCTTCGAGGTCCACAAACACGGCCCGGTTGGTTTCGGCGCCCAGGCTCAGATACGCCGCAACCCGTCCGGGACCGCGCGCGCGGACCATCCAGCGCATGTCCGGCAGGTGAGGCGTGCGCGGCGGCAGGGGCCGCGGACCGGCTCCGACCCACGCGCCCTCGCGCCGCAGGTCGGCGAAAGCCCCGCCGCTCGCCGCTTCGTCGGCGCCGGTCGCGGCCATCCACTGGCCGGACCGCTCCGCTTCCCACATCCGGGTCGGCGCGAAGAAGCCGCACGACGCGAACGCCGGCGGCCGCGGTTCGGGTTCGGACTCGATCCGGAACGCCCACACGCCGTCGGCCCGCGCCAGCGGACTGAGCCGCGGATTCTGAAGCAACTGCCGCAGGGTGAAGCCGGCGGAAAGGGGGCTGACCTGGTCCGGGAACGCGAGTTCGTGCAGGATGATGTAGTCGATGCCGGCTTCGCGCAGCGCGTCCAGATCGGCGTCGCCCGGCATGCCCTGGTTCACGGCGCGGAATCGGTCAAAAACCGTGTGCCGGTAGTCGGACGGCACCACCGGCGAGTAGCCGTTGATCATGCGGATGCGGTACAGCGCGACGTAGTGCTGGTAGATCGACGACCAGGAGGTATCGCCGGGCCACAGCGGCACGGCCAGAACATGCGGGCGCACGCCGCGGCGGGCGGCGTCTTCGGCCACGGCGCGGTAGCAGGGCTGCTCCGCGTCCACCAGGCACACCGTCGGCCGGATGTGCACCCCGTACTCGAAGCCCGCGCCCGCCGTCAGCACAGTCATGCAGACCGCCGGCAGAAGAACGCGCCCGGGGCGGACGGAGAACAGGCTCTCCATCGCCAGCGCCGCCAGCAGCGCCAACAGGGTGGGCATCAGGCAATAGATCTTGGTGGCCTGCCGGATCATGTCGTAGAGCGGCAGCAGCTTGCGCGCGACGCGGAGGACCAGCCCGTCCCACGGGCCGTGCGCGCCCATCGCCAGCAGCACCACCACCGCGACACCCCCGGCCAGCGCCGCCGTCAACGCCGCGCGGCGCGCGGCGCCGGCCGGCCGGCCCCGCACGCGGATCAGCGCCGCCAGCCCGCCGGCCAGGATCGCCGGCGGCAGAAGCAGTCCGGTGAAGACGTGATGGTCCGCTCCCGGCACGGCCGTCCACGTGAAGAAGGATCTCCAGTCGCGCGGCGAATTCAAAGCCACCTCGTGCCAGGAGCGCCCCTCGCTCATGGTGCTGCCCTCCAGCATGGAGGCGTGCAGGTGGAAGGCAAGGAACGCGGCCACGGCCACGAAAAGGCCGATCGGAGCCAGGGCGAGCAGGCGCCGTCCGTACGCGGCCGGTTCGCGCCAGCGCATCCCCTCCGCGGCGGACAGGGCGGGAACCGTCCAGCCGGCGGCCGCCAGCGCGCAGAAGAAGAAAAGTTGCACGTCGCTGCCGTATGCCAGCAGGATCGAAGCGCCCGCGAGAACGCCGCCCGCCGGCCGGCCGTCCCGCACCGCCAGGTCGACGCCCAGCAGGACCCACGGGATCCAGGCCAGCGACAACCCCATCGGGCTGCCGCCCAGGAGCGGAATCCAGCGATAGGGAAGCATGATGCCGATCGCCGCGGCGGCGGCGGCGGCCGCCTCGCCGCGCGTGTAGCGGCGCGCCAGCAGCCACGTCCCCAGGCAGGACAGCCACAGCGAAAGCAGCCCGAGCGCGTTGTACGCCGCGGAACGGCCCGCGAACGGCGCCAGCGCGCCGAACGCGGCGCAGAACGGAAAATAGTACGTGCGGGCCTGGAACCGGTCGCCGTCATCGCCGGCGTTGAACTCGTACACGTTGTACAAGGGGCGCGTGTGGCCGGAGAGCATGTCCGCGCCCAGCCACATGAAGTACATGAGCTGCAGGTGGTCGCCCTGGATCATGCGCCGGACGGCGCCCAGCTCCGCGTTCTCGCTGGCGCAGGGAATGCCCGTCCGCACGAAACGCGGCAGGGGCCACGCGAAGAAACACCACACCAGGACGGTAAACAGCAGCGCAAGCACGGAGCGGGACAGACCGGACGGTATGCGCGGCGCGCTCATTTCCGCCCGGCATCGTACAGGGCGGGGAAGCGCTTCGCAACCGGTTGTTGCCGCCCCCCGCGCTTTGCGCTAACCTCGGGTGGCTCGCGGAGTTCCGCGCGGGAAGGAGCGCTTCTTGCTGACACCCGGTCGAGTGCGCGGCGCGGTCTACGCGCTGTTCAGCGCGGCCGTCACGGCCGGCGTGTTCGGCTACCTGTTCACGCACGTTTCCCCGGACGACGTGCTGGAGACCGTCCGCGACGCCGACCCGCGCTGGATCGGCGTGTTCATCCTGCTTTCGCTGGCCATGAGCATTTTCCGCACGTGGCGCTACGGGCTGATCCTGGGCGTCTCCGGGCATGCGCCGGGCAACGCGGCCCTGTTTCTGACCGTGCTCGTGCGCAATCTCTTCTCGGACCTGCTCCCCGCCCGGATCGGCGCGCTGGTCTACGTCTACATCGTCACCGGCCGGCTCGGCATTCCCTTCGGCGCGGCCGCTTCCAGCTTCGCGCTGTCGTTTCTGTTCGACCTGATGGCGATCGCGCCCATGATCGCCGCGGCTTCGCTGTGGGTGGGCGCCGGCATGAGCCTCTCGGCGCCGCGCCTGCTGGCCTTCGGCGCGACGCTGGTCGCCGCGGTGGGCGCGTTCCTGCACTGGCTGCCCGCCCTGACGCGCCTGGCGGGGAAGACGCTGGCGCGGCTGCGCCTTGCGGGTCCGGCGCGGCGCGCGCGCTGGTGCGCGGCGGTTGCCGACGCCGAGATACAGATCGTGCGCGCGCGCGAGTCCGGCGTCCACTTCCGCCTGTTCATGCTGTCCGTGGGCGTGCGCGCGGCAAAGTACGCCGCGCTGTACGCGCTGCTGCTCGGCCTGCTCCTGCCGCTGGGCTACCGGTGGCGCGAAGTGAGCGCGGCCAAGGTGTTCCTGGCGATCTGCTCTTCCGAGGCGGCGGCCAGCACGCCCTTCTCGGGCATCGCGGGATTCGGCGTCTACGAGGGCGTATGGGCCGCGGTCTTCGCGCTCCTGGGCTTTCCGGCCCGGATCGCGCGGCTCACGAGCATCTCGCATCACCTCCTCACGCAGATCTTCGGCTATTCGCTGGGCGCGCTGGCCCTCCTGGCGCTGCTCCTGCCCCTCTTCAGGGCGCGCGGCGCGACGGCCGTGCCCACGCGCAACGGCGGACCGGCGGTTGTTTTCTACGGCCGGCTGCTCGCGCTTGCGCTGGCCACGGCGCTGACGGCGGCCGCCGCATTCGGCGCGCTGAACCTGCTGCGCGGCGCGCGCGCGGCGGAAACCGGCGACGCGAACGCCCCCCGCCCACTCCCCGCCGCGGCCGACGGCCCGCCGGACCCCGCCGCGCTCCGCGCCGCCACCGCGGCCATGCGCGGCCGCATCGTCTTCGACTCCAGCCGCGGCAACGGCTTCGGCGTCTTCAGCATGCGGCCGGACGGCACGGATATCCGCGCGCTGTTCGACGCCGAAACCAGCGACATCTTTCCCGACCCGTCTCCCGACGGGCGCCTGATCGTGTTCGCACGGGCCATGTCGCCGCACCGCAATGCCCCTTCCGCGGTGTGGATCTGCCGGCGCGACGGGTCCGGCGCGAAGAAGCTCGCGGATGACGGCACCTTCCCCACCTTCGCCGCCGACGGACGCACCGTGTACTTCGAGCGCAACCGGAAGAAGGTCATGGCCGCGGACGTTGAAGGCCGGAACGAACGCGAGGTGTTTCCCGGCGCGGACCAGGCCTTCGCTTCCCACGCCGTGGTGAAGCCGCGCGTGTCGCCCGACGGCCGCTTTGCGGCCTTCATCTCCGACCGGAAAGGGCGCTGGAACACGTGGGTGGCGGAGCTGGGGACCGCCGAAGCGATGCACCTGGGCGCGGGCTGCGAGCCGGCCTGGTTCCCCGACAGCCGGCGCGTGGCGTGGGTCAGGGAGCGCGGGGCGCGCCAGGGCGCCGGGCTGTTTGTCCGCGACCCGCGCGGCGGGGAAGCGTCCGAGCTGCACGACGCCGGCCCGCCCCTGGGGCACGAGTATTTTCCAACCGTGTCGCGCGACGGCCGCTTCCTGCTGTGGTCGGCCTGCCCCGAGGGCCAGCACGCGCACGAATCCGCGAACTACCAGATCTTCGCGAAGGATCTCGCCTCGGGCGCCGTGGCGCGCCTGACCCGGGACGCCTACTGCAACCGCTGGCCCAAGCTGCTGCCCGATAAGCAGTGAGGGATCACACGGCCGCGCCGGGTCCGAAGAGCCGCGCGAATTCGGCGTCCAGGTTTCCGCCGCGATGCAGACAGGCCACCAGCTCAGCCGAGCGATTCGCCTTCGCGCGAAGGTCGGGAATCAGGCGGCGTAAACGGTCCTTCGTCGCCCGGCGCGCGTTCCAGGCGTTCAGCACGTGCCGCACGAGCGCCTCTTCGGAGAAATGCTCGAAACCCAGGCTGTGCTCGGGCATGCCCAGCACCCGGAAGTAGTGATGAACCTTGGGTTGATACGCCAGGCCCGCGATGGGGGTCAGCCCCGACGAGGCCAGGATCATCGAATGCAGGCGCATCGCGAAAAGCAGCCGCACGCGGCTGAGCACGCCCTTGACCGCGTAGTGGCTCAGTTCCCGGTTGGAGATCATGCGAACAGGCGCGTCCGATTTCAGGCGGCCCATCAGCTCGCGCGTGATCGGCACGTCCAGATGCTGCGTGGCCACCAGCAGCACCGGGACCCGCAACTTCGCGATCACGCGGTTCATCGCCGCGGCGTACACGCGCAGGAATTCCTCCTTCGTCAGCGCCGCGGCGGAGGTTCCGGACCACGTGCCCAGGTAGGCGTTGATGTTCAGCGCCAGGATTTCCGCGCCCGGGTTGAGCCCCAGGCCCGCGAAAACGCGCGCGGCCTCCGCATCGCCGCACGGCACGGCGTTCAGCGCCGCGTCCGCCCCGATTCCGACGCGCGGGTTGGACACGCCGATCTGCCTCAGCGCGTCGAACGACGCCTCGTCGCGCACGGTGATGAAGTCCATCATGTCGGCCAGCCGCCGCAGCATGGCGCGGCCCGCGGGCCGCGTGACCGGACCGATGCCCACGTTGTAGCAGGCCAGCAGCTTGCCGCGCCGCCGGGCCAAAGGCAGGACCAGGGCCAGCGTGGACAGGAAATTGAACAGCGGATTGTACAGGGCGCGGTCGAAGAGCACCGCGTCGAAGATCAGCGTCAGATCCGTGCGCATGACCGACCGGTAGAGAGGCAGTCCGAGCATCTTGACCGACAGATTCCACGGCAGCGTGCCCACCGGCCGCACGCGCTGCCGGTAATTGTCGCGCACGAAACGGGGCCGGATCGTCGGAATCTCGTAGCGGAGCGGAGTTCCGCAGGCCGCGTCCACGGCGTCCATGATGCTGGACATCAGCGCCGCGTCGCCGGCGTTGCGCCCGGAAGAGGATCCGAAGAGAGTCAGCGCCTTCATGGGTCGAAATACGAAACGGATTCCTCTGCCTGCTGCGCGAGAAGATGCTCGTCGAGACGGATCGTCCGCAGCCCCAGGGCCGTGCCCGAATGGCCTCCGCCTTCGAACACCAGGTCGTTGATTTCGATCAGGTCGGGAGTGGCCCTGCGCCGGTGGGTGGTCCAGGTCTCCCCGTCGTACTGGTCCGTCAGCACCATGTTCCCGGAAGCGTCCAGGTTGCCGTACAAGAAGTGCGCGCGGCCCTGCAGCGAAGTCGTGATTGTCACGCGCGTGTGGTTCTCTTCATCAAACGCGATCACGGCCGTGATGTCGCGTTCTCCCCGCTTGGAGGCCTTCCCGGCTTCCGCCGGCGCGGGCGCGGAATCGGGGCCCGCGGCGGTCTTGTCGTATTGGAGGAAGTAGTAGCTGCCCTTCCACTGTCCGGATAGGTCCGGCACCCAGGGCCCGTCGTACTCCTCCTCGCAGCCCGCGGCAAACAGCGCGGCGAGACCCGCCAGCGCCAACATGGCCCACCCGTTCGTCTTCATGCCGGCCTTTCCCGGAAAGGGCGCGATTGCGCCCTGTTACGATGCATACCCGAAATACGAGATGTCCTCCTTGGGCGGGGGAAGATGCTGGTCAAGAAACAAGGTGCGCATCCCGAGGTTTGACTCCGGTCCCCGTTCGCCGGGAAGGACAAAGTCGTTGAGTTCGACCAGATTGGTGGCGGCGCGCCGGAAGTGCGTGGTCCACAGCTCGCCGTCATACGCGTCGACCATGCGCATGTTTCCCGCGGCGTCGATCCGGCCGGTCAGATAGTGCGCGCGGCCCTGCAGGGAGGTCGTCACGGTCACGAACGTGTGGTTGGTCGGATCGAACGCGATCACCGCGGTAATCGGCGTTCCGGACATCTTCGCGGCCGGGTTCCGCTCCCCGGCGGCCTTGTGGCCGTAGTCCGTGAAGGAATAAACGCCTTGCCAGTCGCCCGATATGTCCGGCACCCAGGGTCCTTCGTACCTGTCTTCGGGCTCGAGGTAGTCCGAAACCAATCCGTCCTGACCGCCGAAAAGACCCAGGTCCCCGCCTTCGCCGCCCTCGTACTCGCAGCTTGCGCACAGCGCCGCGATGATGACGGCCGCGATCGCCGACACAGCCCTGCCGCATCCTATCACCCGTATCTCCACTTCGCGCCTTTGCCTCTGCCTCTGCGCAGGCGGGCGGCAATATAAACTCCGCGCCCATCCGGCTCAAGCCCAAGCTTCGGGCTATATCAGGCCCCGCCGCAGGTTGCTGCTTTTTTGCTTGCCGCCGGACGGCGCCATGTCCACTATCGCCGCTTCGTTTGAGTTCTCAGCCCGCTGACAAGTGCAATTGGAGGCCGCGATGACCATGCCGCAGACCGCGCCGGGACTGGTTCGTCCCCATGGCGGAATATTGAAGCCCCTGCTCCTGACGGGCGAAGCGCTGGACGAGGCCCGCGCGCGCGCCGCGTCCCTGCCCGTCGTGCACATGAGCTCGCGCGAGACGTCCGACCTGATCATGCTCGCCGTCGGCGCGTTCAGCCCCCTGGACGGCTTCATGCGCCGCGACGACTACCGCGGCGTCGTGCGCGACATGCACATGTCCGACCGCACGCTCTGGCCCGTGCCGATCACCCTTTCCCCGAAACCGGGCGATCCGGACGTGCAGGAGGGCGACCAGGTCGCGCTCATGGACGAGGAAAGCGGCGAGCTGATGGGCACCCTCCGGATCGAGGAGAAATACGGCTACGACAAGCGGGCCGAGGCGCGCGGCGTGTTCGGCACCGAGGACGAAGCGCATCCCGGCGTGGCCAAGGTCTACGCCCAGGGCGAAGTCCTGCTCGGCGGCCCGGTGCGCGTCTTCAGCGAACTGCGCTATCCCGAGACCTACGGCGAATACTACGCCCGCCCCGCGGACACGCGCCGCGTCTTCGCCGAGAAAGGCTGGAAGACCGTCGCGGCGTTCCAGACGCGCAATCCCATCCACCGCTCGCACGAGTACTGCACCAAGATCGCCCTGGAGATCTGCGACGGCATCCTGATTCACCCCATCGTCGGCAAGCTCAAGGGCGACGACATTCCGGCCGACGTGCGCATGGACTGTTACCGCGCGCTGCTGGACAAGTACTACCCCAGGGACCGCGTGGTCTGCCGCGTGTACCCCATGGAGATGCGCTACGGCGGGCCGCGCGAAGCCGTCCTGCACGCGATTTTCCGCCAGAACTACGGCTGCAGCCATCTCATCGTCGGCCGCGATCACGCCGGCGTGGGCAAGTACTACGGGCCCTTCGACGCGCAGAACATCTTCGACCGCATCCCGGCCGACGAGCTGGAGATCCGCCCGCTCAAGATCGACTGGACCTTCTGGTGCCGCGCCTGCGAGGGCATGGCCTCCACGAAGACCTGCCCCCACGCCAAGGAGGAGCGCGTGCTGATCAGCGGCACGGAACTGCGCGCCATGCTGGACGAGGGCAGGCGTCCGCCGCACGAGTTCACGCGGCCGGAAGTGGCCGACATCCTGATGGCGTACTACCGAAAGGCGCAAGCGCAATGACCTCGCAGAAAGCGACGAACATCACCTGGCACGCGGCAACGATCACGCGCCGGCTGCGCGAGGAGAAGAACGGGCATCGCGGCGTCGTGATCTGGTTCACGGGATTGTCCGGTTCGGGCAAGTCCACGCTGTCCCAGGCCGTCGAAGCGGTCCTTTTCGAGCGCGGCTGCCACACCTACACCCTGGACGGCGACAATATCCGCCACGGCCTGAACAAGGACCTCGGCTTCAGCGCCGAAGACCGCCACGAGAACATCCGGCGCATCGGCGAGGCGGCCAAGCTCTTCGCGGACGCGGGCCTGGTGGTGATGACGGCCTTCATATCGCCCTACGTCAAGGACCGGCAGATGGCCCGCGGCCTCAACCCGCCCGGCGACTTCATCGAAGTCTTCTGCGACTGTTCGCTGGACGTGTGCGAGGATCGCGACCCCAAGGGCCTCTACAAGAAGGCGCGCCGCGGCGAGATCAAGCACTTCACCGGCATCGACGATCCCTACGAGGCCCCGCCGGAGCCCGAGATCACGGTCCACACGGACCGCGAGACCGTGGAGGAAAGCGTGGCGACGATCGTCACCTACCTGGAAGACACGGGGTACATCGCCAAGGGGCAGTAACCGTGTACGTCAACCGGTTGCGGTTGCGCGGCTCGAATCGGTCGCCTTTTTCGGCTGCGTGGGAGGACGCCGTGAACTGCATGCGCCTCTTCGCCCGCGGGCACGCAACCGCAACCGCGGCCGACCTTCCCGCTCCCTACGTCAGCGCTTTCACCCCGAGCCACACCAGATGATTCACCCCCAGCGCGTAAAGGCTGGAGATGACGTCGTCGGCCGCCACGCCCAGGCCGCCCTTGAGACGCTGCGCCTGCATGGCCGGCGGCGGCTTGACGATATCCAGGGCGCGGTGCGTCAGGAACGCCAGCCCCAGCAGCCAGGGGTGTTCCGGCCACGGCAGGCCCACGACGCACAGGGGAAAGGTCAGGTATTCGTCCGCCACGATCCGGCGGTCGTCCTTGCCGCCCAGCCGGTCTTCGCCGGCCTGGCACAGCGGCACCGCCAGCAGCGCCAGCAGCGCGGCCAGCCCGGCCTGCCACGGCCAGGCCAGCGACCCCGCGGCCGCCGCGATCCCGACGCCCAGCAGCGTGCCGGCGGTCCCCGGCGCAACCGGGCTGTAACCCAGCCCGAACCCGGTGGCGAGCAGCAGCGTGAGGCGCTTGAACATGGGCGGCGTCAGCGAAAGCGGTACTTCAGGATGCACCACAGCGCGCTGAACCCGTCGCGCCAGGTTATCTTCTTGCCTTCGGCATAGCTGCGGCCGTAGTAGGCCACGGGCACTTCATAGATCCGCCACTTCTTGCCGCGCGCTATCTTGGCGGTCAGTTCGGGCTCGATGCCGAAGCGTTCTTCCGTGAGGCGGATCGAGTCGAGCACCTCTTTCCGGAACATCTTGTAGCAGACCTCCACGTCCGTGAGGTTGAGGTCGGTCATCATGTTCGACAGCGTCGTGATCAGGCGGTTGCCCAGGTAGTGCCAGAAATAGACGACGCGGTGCGGGCCCCCGCCGAGGAAGCGCGAGCCGTAGACCACGTCGGCGTGCCCGTCGCGGAGGGGCCCCAGCATGGCGCGGTAGTCGGCGGGGTCGTATTCGAGATCGGCATCCTGGATCACCACCACGTCGCCCGTCGCCGCCGCGAAGCCGGTGCGCAGCGCGGCGCCCTTGCCGCGGTTGCGCTCGTGGCGGAGGCAGCGGCACTCCGGATGCCGGAGGGCAAGCCGCCGCACGGCGTCCGCGGTGCCGTCGGTCGAACAGTCGTCCACGATCACCAGCTCCTTGACGAGGCCCACGTCCACGGACAGAACCTTGTCGACGATCGCGCCAATCGTTTCCGCCTCGTTGTACACCGGAATCACGACGGAAAGCCTGCTTATGCTCATCGTGCGCCTCGCTTCGATCCGGAACCATAGCAGGCGCCCGAAGCGCGGAAAAGGGGGAATGTGGTTGGCCGCAGTTGCGTCATGCGCGTTCCTTGCGCCGCGGCCGCGCAACGCGCGGCCCTCCCTAACCGAACAGGAGGCTGGCATTCCCCCGGCCCTGTGCGTAGAATATTGTTTCTTGCGCAACAAGGAGGAACCGCCGCGATGTCCGTAACCGCTCCGTCGCACGGCGAGCCCCTCATCCGCGGCGATAACAGCATGCGCTACAGGCCGTTCGGCAAGACCGGGCTGCAGGTTTCGGCGCTCTCCTTCGGCTGCATGCGCTTTTCCGAGGACCAGGACCTGAACACGGCGCTCGTTTCAAAGGCCATTGACTGCGGGGTCAACTACTTCGAAACGACGCGCTACTACATCAACGGCTCCTGCCAGCACAAGACCGCCCCCGGGCTGGCCGGCAAGGCCGCGGGCGTGATCGTCTCGGGGAAGGAAGGCATCAACCCCAACCAGACGGCCTACCTGTTCCTCAGGGAAATCGAGCGCCAGCTGGACATACTCAAGCTGACGCATTTCAAGTTTTTCCAGGTCGGCTGGTTCTCCTGGGCGATGATGCCGCACCTGCTGAAGCGCGGCGGCGTGCTCGACGGCATACGCGAGGCCGTGGACCGCGGGCTGGTTCAACACATCGGTTTCACGGGCCACGACTCGCCCGAGAACTTCATCAAGTGCATCGAGACCGGCCTCTTCGACTCCATCACCGTGCCCTACAACATGATCAACCGCAGCTACGAGCCGACGATCAAGCGGGCCGGCGAGCTCGGCGTGGGCGTGGTGGCGATGTGTCCCGTGGCGGGCGGCGTGCTGGCCTGGGACTCGGACAAGCTGAAGGACGCGGTCGGCATGGATATGCCCCAGGCGGCCATGGCCTTGCGGTTCGTGCTTGCGAACCCCGACGTCAGCACGGCCTGCTCCGGCATGAACACCATGGAGCAGCTGGACCGGAACATCGCCACGGCCAGGGATTTCGACCCGGCCGCCGGCGGGTTCGAGACGATGTGCGAAGGGCTGGACCGCCTGCGGGCGGAACTCGGCGACACCTTCTGCACCGCCTGCCGCTACTGCATGCCCTGCCCGCAGGGGATCGATATTCCCCGCCACATGCAGGCCCACCGCAACTGGCGCTGTTTCGGCCTGGACGCCTGGGCCCGCGAGGAACTCAAGCGCATTCCCGCGGAGCAGAGCCTGGACAACTGCGACCGCTGCGGCGCGTGTGAAGAGAAGTGCCCCGGCCGGCTCGGCGTGCGCGAAATGCTGGAGGAGCTGGCGGGCCTCAGGAACGGCGGCAAAAAATGACAAGGTTGCGGCTTGACTCAAACGGCGGACGGGCCTAAATTGCTTTTTGGCCTGAAAACGGAAACTGGCGCAGAGTGGGCCGCCGCCCACTCTTTTGCGTCTAGGGGAACGTTGAAGACGCATCGGATGCGGTTTCGGAAGGCGGGACGCGGCCATGAACAGCGAGTTGGTCAGCATACTCAATTACATGGAGAAGGAGCGCGGCCTGGACCGCGAAGTCCTGATCCAGGCGGTGGAGTATGCCCTCGAATCGGCCGCGCGCAAGAGCGTTGACCCCGCCGGCGACCTGCGCGTCGAAGTCAACCGCGAAACCTTCGATATCAGGGCCTTCGCCAAGGCCACGGTCGTGGCGGGCCAGCCCGCCGACAAGCATCAGATCGCCCTGGCCGACGCCCGCCGCATCAAGCGCGACGCGGCCGTGGGCGAGACGGTCGACGTCGAAGTCACCCCGCGCAACTTCGGACGGATCGCGGCCCAGACGGCCAAGCAGGCGATTCTGCAGAAGATCCGGCAGGCCGAGCGCGAAATCGTTTTCGACGAGTACAAGGACCGCGTGGGCGACATCGTCAGCGGCGCCGTCCGCCAGTTCGTACGCAGCGACATCATCGTGGACCTGGGCCGCGCCGAGGCGGTGATCCCCTCCAAGGAACGCGTGCCCACCGAGGAATACCAGATCGGCGACCGTATCCGCGCCTACGTGCTCGACGTGCAGAGCAACGCCGCCGGGCCCAGCATCATCCTCAGCCGCAGTCATCCCGATTTCGTCCGGCAGCTCTTCCGCCTCGAAGTGGCCGAGATCGCCGACGGCATCGTGGAGATCAAGGGCATCGCCCGCGAGCCCGGCTACCGCACCAAGATCGCGGTGGTTTCGCACGACGAGAAGGTCGACCCCGTGGGCGCGTGCGTGGGCATGCGCGGCATCCGCGTGAAAAGCATTGTCCGCGAGCTCTCCGGCGAGAAGATCGATATCGTGCGCTGGAGCGGCGACATCAAGACCTACGTGACCAACGCGCTTTCCCCGGCCAAGCTCAGCAAGGTCTGGATCGACGAAGAGCAGGACCGGCTCATCCACGTCGTCGCCGACGCCGAACAGCTTTCGCTGGCCATCGGCAAGCGGGGGCAGAACGTGCGCCTGACCGCCAGGCTGCTGGGATGGAAGGTCGACATCCAGAAAGACGAGGCCGCGGTGAGCTTCGAAGAAAAGGTCGCCCGGGCCATAGGCGCCCTGGCTTCCGTGGAAGGCATCAGCGCCGAAACGGCCAAGTCCCTCGTGAACGCGGGTTTCCTGACCCTGGAAGGCATCCTGGTGGCGGAACCCAGCGACCTGGAACAGATGGCGGGGCTCGACCCGGAAACCGCCCGGGCCGTCCGCGCCGCGGCAGAGGCCGCGCACGAAGGCGCGGCGGAGTAAGACAGGCCGGTGAGAGTACACGAACTGGCGCAGGAATTGGGCGTATCGAGCAAGGACATTATCGCCCGGCTCAACGCGCTCGGCGTCGAAGCCAAGAGCCAGATGAGCTCGGTGGAAGACGACGCCGTCGCCCTGCTGATCGAGGAGCACAAGGCCGGCGGCCTGCCCCCCGCCCCGCCTCCGTCGGCGGCCAGGCCTCGCGCCCCCGTCCCGGCAGCCAAGCCCCCGGCGCCCGCAGCCAAACCCCCTGTGCCGGCGAAACCTGCCGCGCCCGTGGCCGCGCCCGCTCCCCTGCCCGCCCCGGCGCCCGCGGCCGCCGTCCCGTCCGCCCCGGTACGCCCGCCGGCGCCTGCTTCCATGCCTGCTCCCCCGGCTGCGCCTTCACCCGCGGCGGCCCCGGCCGCCGCGCCCGCAAGACCACACGCTCCCGAAGCCGAGGCGGGACTCAGCGTGGAAGGCCGCGTCGTGCGCGCGCGCGGGCCCATCGTGGTCAAGGAGCTGGCCGACGCCCTCAAGCTCAAGCCCGCGGAACTGATCGCCGAGCTGATGGGCCAGAACATCCTGGCATCGATCCATGAGCGCATCGACATCGCGGCCGCCAAGCGCGTCGCCCAGAAACACGGCTTCACGCTCGAACATGTCAAACGCGGCGCCGAGCACCGCCCGCCGCTTCCGCGCCGCGTCGAGGCCGACGTCGAAGAAAAGGAAGACCGCCCGGAAGACCTGCTCCCGCGCCCGCCGGTGGTCACCTTTCTAGGCCACGTCGACCACGGCAAGACGTCCCTGCTGGACCGCATCCGCAACACGCGGGTCGTGGATTCCGAATCCGGCGGCATCACCCAGCATATCGGCGCCTACACCGTCGAGAGCGGCGGCCGCCAGATATGCTTCCTTGACACGCCCGGCCACGCGGCGTTCACGGCCATGCGCGCGCGGGGGGCCAACCTCACGGACATCGCCGTCATTATCATCGCGGCCGACGACGGCGTAATGCCGCAGACCGAGGAAGCCGTCTCCCACGCCAAGGCCGCCGGCGTGTCCATGCTTGTGGCCATCAACAAGATCGACCTGCCCTCGGCCGTCGTGGACCGCGTCAAGCAGCAGCTGCAGCAACTGGGCATGACGCCCGAGGACTGGGGCGGCGACACGATCTGCTGTCCCGTGAGCGCGCAAACCGGCCAGGGTATAGACCATCTGCTGGAAATGATCCTGCTGCAGGCCGACGTGCTCGAGCTCAAAGCCAATCCCGCGCGGCGGGCGTCCGGCTTCGTGATCGAGGCGCAGCTCGAGCCCGGCATGGGCCCCACGGTCAACCTGCTGGTAACGCGCGGAACGCTCAAACTGGGCGATGCCGTGTGCTGCGGCGCGCAGTGGGGGCGCGTGCGCGCCCTGATCAACGACCACGGCCGCAAGGTGAAATCCGCGACGCCCTCCACGCCGGTCAAGTGCCTCGGCCTGTCGGGCGTGCCCGCCGCCGGCGAGGCGTTCCGCGTCTGCGCCAGCGACCGCGCGGCGCGCGCCGCGGCCGAGGAGGTCGCCCGCCGCCAGAAGGCGGCGCAGGTCGCCCCGCCGCGCCAGCAGGCGTCGCTGGCCGACCTGTACGAGCGCATGAGCGCCGGCGAGCAACTGCAGCTCAACGTCGTGCTCAAGACCGATACGCAGGGCTCGGCGGAAGCCATCCTGCACGCCCTGGGCGAGATCCAGAGCGCGAAGATCAGGCTCAACGTCGTGCTCAGCGGCACCGGCAACATCACGGAGAACGACGTGCTGCTGGCCAGCGCCTCCCAGGCGGTCGTGCTGGGCTTCCACGTGGCCAAGACGCCCGGCGTGGACGGGCTGGCCAAGCGCGAGGGCGTTGAAATCCGTCTGCACAGCATCATCTACGAGCTGCTCGACCAGGTGCGCGACGCCATGACCGGCCTGCTGCCGCCCGTGATCAAGGAGCGCATCCTGGGCGTGGCGGAAATCAAGCAGATCTTCCAGCTCAGCCGCGGCGGCGTGGTGGCCGGGTGCCTCGTGGCGTCCGGAACCGTCACGCCGCGCCACCGCGCGCGCGTCAGGCGGGGGGTGGAAGTCCTCTACGAGGGCGCCGTGGCCTCGCTCCGGCACTTCCATGACGAGGTCTCCGAAGTCCGCCAGAGCCAGGAATGCGGCGTGCGGCTCGACAACTTCACGGCCTTCGCGCCCGGCGACAAGATCGAATTCTACGAGCTGGAGGAGACCAGGCAGACCCTGTGAGAAGTTGCCGGCTGTTCGCGGCCCGCCGCGGATACCGCGCGAATCGCCGCCGCGCGCTCGCCGGGGCGCCATCGGCCGCCGCTTTCCCCATGAACGTCAGCCGCGTCGTCAGACTCAACGAACTGCTCCGCCGCGAAATCGGCGAGGCGATCTTCCGCGTCGTGCGCGACGAGCGCTTTGACATGTCCGCCGTGACGGTCACGCGCGTGATCACCAGCCGCGACCTGCGCCACGCGCGGGTCATGGTCTCGATCCGCGAGCACCGCGACGAGCGCGGGCACATGCTGGACGCGCTGCGCGGCTGCCGCGCGCGCATCCAGAGCGCCATCAATCGCGATCTCGCCCTCAAGTATACGCCGCGGCTGATATTCGAACTGGACGAGTCCATCGCGAAGGGCGACGATGTGCTGGGTATTCTGTCCGAGCTGGACACCGAACCGCCGGCGGCCGAAGACGGAGACGGACAGCCATGACATATCGCGGCGCGCGCCACGGGCATCCGGCCGCCCCGGCCGGAGTCGAATACACGGACGGCATCCTGCTGGTCGACAAACCTTCCGGTCCGACGTCGCACGACGTCGTGCACCGCATCCGGCGGCGCTTCGGCTTCCGCAAGGTGGGCCACGGCGGGACCCTCGACCCGCAGGCCACGGGCCTGCTGGTCATCCTGGTGGGCCGCACCACGAAGCTTTCCAGCCGCTTCCTGACCTCCGACAAGAGCTACGAGGGAGCCATGTGCCTGGGCGTGGCGACCGACTCGCAGGACGCCCAGGGCCAAGTCGTCGCCACGCGCGACTTCGCGGGCGTGACGCGGGCGCAGGTGGAAGCCGGCATGGCCCGCCGCACCGGCGACATCCTGCAGATCCCGCCGATGGTATCGGCCAAGAAGGTCGAGGGCGTGCCGCTGTACAAGCGCGCGCGCCGGGGCCAGGTCCTGGAGCGCGAAGCCAAGCCGGTGCACGTCTACGAGTTCACGCTCACCGCGTTCGCCCCGCCGCGCGTCGCGTTCCGCCTGCGCTGCAGCAAAGGCACCTACGTGCGCACGCTGTGCGCCGATATCGGCGAAGAACTGGGCTGCGGCGCCCACCTGGCGGAGCTGCGGCGCACGCGCAGCGGAGACTACACGCTGGCCGACGCGCTGCCGCTGGACGCGCTCCTGGAAATGAATCTGGACGGACTGCTCACGCACATGATCCCGCTGCGCGAGGTGGCCGCCGCGCTGCGGCCGGGCCCGCGCTAGCCGCGGGGGGTTCCGCCGCGAAGACGCGCGAAATGCGCGCCGCGGGGCCGGATTGCCGGACCGTATGAAAGTGTTGCCCGACTGGAACCTGCTCGGACGCCGGCGCCGGCCCGTGGCCCTGGCGGTCGGCTTCTTCGACGGCCTGCACCGCGGGCACCGCCGCGTGATCGAAGAGGCGCGGCGCGCGGCGCGGGCCATGCGGGGCGAGGCCTGGGTGCTGACCTTCGCCAACCACCCGCTGAGCGTCCTCCGGCCGGAGGCGGCCCCGCGGCTGCTCACCGCCGCGCGCCACAAGGTCGCGCTGATCGCCCGGCTGGGCGCGGACGGCTGCCTGCTCATGCCTTTCACCAGGCGGTTCGCGGCGCTGCGACCGGAGGAATTCGCGGCGCGGCTGATTGACGCCGTCAGACCCCTGCGCGCGATCGTTACGGGCGCCGGCTGGCGCTTCGGCCGTGACGGCGCCGGAACCGCGGCGCGCCTGGCTGACCTGGCCGGAGCGCACGGCATCGCGGTCAAGGGCGTGCGCCCCGTGATGCGCCGGCGCCTCCCCATCTCCAGCACGCGCATCCGCACGGAAGTCGCGGCCGGCCGCCTGGACGAGGCCGCCGCCATGCTCGGCCGCCCCTTCAGCATCCTGGGCACGGTCACGCGCGGAACCGCCCTGGGCCGCCGCCTCGGCTTTCCCACGGCCAACCTCGACCCCCACAACGAAGTGCTGCCGCCCGGCGGCGTCTACGCGGTCTTCGCGCGCCGCCAGCGCCCTCCCGGGCGCGGACGGCGCCGCGCGGAGCCGCTGCGCGCGGGCGTGCTGAACCTGGGCCTGGCGCCCACCGTCGGGCTCGCCTCCGCCCCGCGCATCGAACTGCACCTGCTGGATTTCAAGGGCGACCTGTACGGCGCAGACATCGAGGTCTGGTTCGTCAGGCGGCTGCGCGACGAGGCCCGCTTCTCCTCCGCGGCCGACTTGCGCGCCGCCATCGCCCGCGACGCCGCGGCCGCGCGACGCACTCTGGCCCGCAAGAAAGACAAAGAATCGCTTTACAGCCCCGCCGCCGAAGCTCTATAGTCCGCGCCAACAAACGGACGAAAGGACCAAGGCAAGAGAAAAGGAAGGGGACCTCGCGAGGGTATGAGCCAGGTGGACAAGACGACGGTCCAGGAGAAATTCCGGCGGCACGAGACCGATACCGGATCCTCCGACGTGCAGGTGGCTCTTCTCTCCAAGCGCATTGAGATGCTCACCGAGCACCTCAAGAAGCACAAGAAGGACCACAGCTCGCGCTACGGACTGATCAAGATGGTCAGCGCCCGGCGCCGTCTGCTGGACTACCTGAAGCAGAAGGACGGGGAGCGCTACCAGCGCCTCATCAAAGAACTGAGCATCCGGCGCTAGTCTGCGTCGAACCCCATGCCCGCCGGCTGCGGGCATCCCGCTACGGCCCGCCACTCAAGCGCCACGTCGCCTCTCTCCGGCAAACACAGAAGAGGAGCCATGAACCAGGAACAAACCGTAACAGTCAACGTAGGCGGCAAGGACATCACGCTGTCGGCGGGCCTTCTGGCCCGGCAGGCGGCGGGCGCCACCACCATCCGGATCGAGGACACGCTGCTGTTCTCCGCGGTGACATGCGCCGCCGAGCCGCGCGAAGGCATCGACTACTTCCCCATGCAGGTGGAATACCGGGAGAAATTCTACGCCGCGGGAAGATTCCCCGGCGGATTCTTCAAACGCGAGTCGCGTCCCGCCGAAAAGGAAGTCCTGGCCGCCCGCATGACCGACCGGCCGATCCGCCCGCTCTTTCCGAAATCGTACCGCAACGACGTGCAGATCAACAACATGGTGCTGTCGGCGGACGGCAAGAACGATCCCGACGTGCTGAGCGTCACCGCGGCCAGCGCCTCGCTGACGATCTCCGCGATACCCTTCCTGGGACCCATCGCCGCCGTGCGCGTGTGCCGGATCGGAGGCGAGTTCATCATCAACCCGACGCACGACGAGCGCGACGTGGCCGACCTGGACATGGTCTACGCCTCCACGCGCGACCTGCCCCTCATGATCGAGGGCGGCGCCAAGGAAGTGCCCGAAGACGTCGTGGTCGCCGCCATGCGGCGGGCGCATCCCGAATGCGTCAAGCTCATCGACGCGCAACTCGAGTTGCGCCGGAAGCTCGGACTGCCGGACAAGGTCGTGCCGCCGGAGCAGCCGGATACCGCCGCGCTGGACGCCGCCCGGGAATTCGCGGGCGCGGACTTCGCCGCCGCGCTCGACATCGACGGCAAGATCGAGCGCGAGGACCGCATCAGCGCCATCAAGGCCGGGCTGCGGTCCAGGATGGCCGAGCGCTTCCCCGAGATGACCGCGGAGCAGTTCCGCGCCGTTTTCGACGAGCTGGAAATCGAAACCGTGCGCGCCGCCGTCCTCGATCGCAACCACCGCGTCGGCGGCCGCGGCTTTGAAGAGATCAGGCCTCTGCACGGCCTGGCGGGCATCCTCCCGCGGGCCCACGGCTCCGCCCTGTTCAGCCGCGGCGAAACGCAGGCCGTGGGCACGGTCACGCTCGGAACGAAGTCCGATACGCAGGGCCTGGACGCCGTCACGGGCGGCCCGGAAGAGAAGCAGTTCATGCTGCACTACAACTTCCCGCCTTACAGCGTCGGCGAAGTCGGCCGCCTGGGTTCGACCGGGCGCCGCGAGATCGGCCACGGCGCCCTCGCGGAACGGTCGCTGCAGCCGATCCTGCCGCCGGACTATCCCTACACCGTGCGCCTGGTGTCCGATATCATGGGGTCGAACGGATCCTCCTCCATGGCCAGCGTGTGCGTGGGCAGCCTGGCCCTCATGGACGCGGGCATCCCCGTGACCAGGGGCGTGGCCGGCATCTCGATCGGCCTGTTCACCGGTCCGGGCAGGGACGTGCTCGTGACCGACATCATCGGCGCCGAGGATCACTGCGGCGACATGGACTTCAAGGTCGCCGGAACGAGCGACGGCATCACCGGTTTCCAGGTTGACCTGAAGATCCCCGGTTTGAAGTGGGAACTGGTCGAGGGCGCTTTCGGCCAGGCGCGCCGCGCGCGCCGCGCGCTGCTCGACTTCATGTCGACGGTGATCGCGGCGCCGCGCGCCGACCTGGCCCAGCACGCGCCGCGCATCCGCCAGCTCCGCATCGACCCCGAGAAGATCGGCGAGCTGATCGGCCCGGGCGGCAAGAACATCCGCCGCATCACGGACCTGTCCGGGGCGCAGATCGATATCGAAGACGACGGCACCGTGAGCATCTTCGCCACCAGCAAGGACTCCATGGACCTCGCCGTCAGGGAAGTGGAAATGGTCACGGCGGAACCGGAAGTGGGCATGGTCTACGAGGGCGTGGTCACGGGGATCAAGGAGTTCGGCGCCTTCGTGCAGATTCTGCCGGGCAAGGACGGCCTGGTCCATATCAGCGAGCTGGCCGACTACCGCGTCGGCCGGGTCGAGGATATCTGCCGCATCGGCGACCGCATGACCGTCAAGTGCCTGGGCGTGGACGAGCGCGGCAAGGTGCGGCTCAGCCGCCGGGCCCTGCTGCGCGACGCGGAAGGCGGCGCGCCCGAGGGCGCGCCCGCGCCGGACGCCGGCGCGCCGGACGCGCCTTATGAGCGGCGCGAGCGTCCGCCCCGGTCGCGCGACCGGCGGCACCGCCGCGATCGGTAATGCTCCGAATCAGACAGGTGCTCGTGCTGGCGGGGCTGACGGCGCTGGAAGCCCTGCGGCAGCCCATCTGCCTGCTCCTCACGGGCACGTGCGTGCTGCTGACGGCCCTGGCTCCCATGCTGGTCATGCACGTGTTCGGCGAGGAAGGCAAACTCGCGCGCGACAGCGGCCTGGCCTTTCACTTCGTGTTCGGCATGTTCGTGGCCGGCCATGCGGCCTGCGCCTGCGTCGCGCGGGAGATACGCTGCGGCACCACCGCCACGGTCCTGAGCAAACCCGTGGGCCGGACCCTCTTCTTCGCGTCCAAGTTCGCCGGCGTGGCCGCGGTCGTGCTGGCCTTTTCCGCCTGCGCGACGCTCGCCACGCTGCTGAGCGAACGGGTGGCCGAGAAGCTCCACACGGGCCCCGAAGGCTGGGGCTACGTGACCGACTGGCGCGCCGGCTGGCTCCTGGCGGCGGCGCCGTTCGCCGCCGCCGCCGCCGCCGGCGCGATCAACTGGGCCCTGAGACGCCCCTTCGAATCCACGGCCTTCCTGCTGCTGCTGTGCGCCGTGCCGGCCGCGTTCTTCATCTGCGGCTTCTTCGACCGCCTGGGGCGGCCCGCGCCGCTGGACTTCCGCGTGGACTGGCGCATTCTGCCGGCCGCGGCCCTCATCGCCATGGCCCTGCTGGTGCTGGCCGCGGCGGCCATGGCCGTCGCGACCCGCCTGCCGACCGTCCCGACCCTGACCGTGGTCGCCGGGCTCTTTCTGGCCGGCCTGGTCTCCGACCATTTCCTGGGACGGCGCGCCGCGGCGTCGCCCGCGGCGCTCTTCCTGTACCGGCTCATACCCAACTGGCAGAACTTCTGGCTGTGCGACGCCCTGACGGGCGGCGGCGCGATCGCGTGGAGCTACGTCGCGCAGGCCGGCCTCTACGCGGCCGCCTGCGTCACGGCGTTCCTCGGCCTGGGCGCGCTGTCGTTCGCGCACGTGGAGATGAAGTGATGGAGGAAGGGACCCATGTCCGCGCCATCCGCCGTTGAGTCCGCGGCGCCGGCCGTGGTGGAAATCCGCGGGTTGACCAAGATCTTCCGCGATTTCTGGCGGCGCCCGAAGGTGCGCGCCGTTGACGGGCTGGACCTGGAAGTGCGTCCGGGCGAGATCTTCGGGCTCCTCGGCCCCAACGGCTCGGGCAAGACCACGACCCTCAAGATCATGCTGGGCCTGCTGTTCCCCAGCGGCGGCGAAGTCCGTGTCTTCGGGCGCCCGCCGCACGACATCGCCACCAAGCGCCGCATCGGCTACCTGCCCGAAGAGTCCGCCCTCTACGGCTACCTCACCCCCCGCGAGACGCTGGACTTCTACGGACGGCTCTTCGCCCTCCCGGCCGCGCCGCGCCGGGAACGCGCCGGCCAGCTGCTGCGCATGGTCGGCCTCGCGCACGCCGCGGAACGGCCCGTGGGCGAGTTCTCCAAGGGCATGAGCCGCCGCATCGGCCTGGCCCAGGCCCTGATCAACGACCCCGAGCTGGTGGTGCTCGACGAACCCACCGCCGGCCTCGATCCCATCGGCTGCCGGCAGATCAAAGACCTGATGCTGGCCCTGGCCCGCCGCGGCAAAACGATCGTGCTGTCGTCGCATCTGCTGGCCGACGTGGAAGACGTGTGCGACCGCATCGTGATCCTTTACAACGGCCGCATCCGCGCCCAGGGCGGCGTGACGGATCTGCTCGAGAAGAAGGACCTGACGCGCATCACCGTGCCGGCGGTGCCGGCCGAAACCCTGCGCGCGGTGATCGGCATGCTCCGGGAAAGCACCGGCCGCGCGCCGGAGGTCGAGCACCCCACCATGGATCTGGAACACTTCTTCCTGCAGGTCGTGGAAGAAGCGCACCGTTCGTCGCAAGCGCCGTCCGGAGTCGGACGCGCCGACGGCACGGCCCGCTACCTGGACGGCCGCGAAGCCGGCCGGGGAAATTGACCCGCCGCGGCGCCCCGCGCCGCCGGGAACAGCGCAACGGAGCGCCAAGGGGGAACGCGAACGATGCAGACGGAATGCGGAGTTGCCGGGCCCGGCGGGTTCCTGATCCGCGTGGGGGGCATGGCGCGCCTGACCTTCCGCTCCGCGGTGCGCTCCCGCCTGGTGCTGACGCTGGCCCTGGTGCTGCTGGCCGTCGTCGCGGGACTGCCCGCGACGCTCAAAGGCGACGGCACGCCCGCAGGCGGCGCGCGGGTGATCCTGCACTATACGCTGGGCCTTGCCGCGCTGGTCCTCGGCGTTGTCACGCTGTGGACCGCCTGCGGCGCCATCGCCGAAGAGGTCGAGCGCAAGCATATCCAGCTGCTGGTGTCGAAGCCGGTGCGCCCCGCCGAAATCTGGCTGGGCAAGTGGCTGGGCATCCTTTGCATGGACGCGCTTTTCCTGGGCGCGGCCGGACTGGCGGTTTACGCGCAGGCGGCGCGCTACGCGGCGGCGCTGCCGCCCGCCGCCCGACAGGGCCTGCGGCAGGAGGTGCTCGCCGCCCGCCGCGCGTGGCGCCCCGCGGCCGATCCCGTCGAAGAAACCGTCGACGCCGCGTACCGCAGCCTGGCCGCGCGCCGCGCCCTGCCCCCGAACGTGCCGGCGCGCGAGACGCGCGCGGAGCTGCGCAAGCAGGCGCTCGCCCGGTTCACGGTCGTGCCGCCCGGAACCGCGCGCGTCTGGGACCTTCCCGCGTCGCGGCGGGTCCGCGTTCCCGCCGCCGGCACGCCGCTCACGCTGCGCTACCGCCTGGTGTCGACCGGACCGGGCCGCTTCGCGGCCGCCGGCGTCTGGCGCATCGGCACGGCCGAGAACCCCGCGCTGGCGGAGGAGGCCGCCAGGATCATGCGGGCGGGCACGCACGATCTGACGTTCCCCGCCGGAGCCCTGGCCCGGGCCGCCGGCGAAGGACGCGCTTTGCGAATCGAATTCCGCAACGGCGACGCGGAAACGTCCGCGGCGGTCGTGTTCGATCCGGAAGAGCCGGTCCGGATCCTCGCGCCCGGCGGGTCTTTCGGCGGCAACTGCGCGCGGACCGTGCTTGTGCTGCTGTGCGTCATGGCGCTCGTCGCGGCCGTGGGCCTCGCGGCAAGCAGCGCGCTGTCGTTCCCCGTGGCCACGTTCGCCGCCGCCGCCGCCATCGCCGCCGCGCTGATGATCCGCTACTTCGCGGCCGCCGCCGCGGAACCCGAGGCCGGACACGTTCATCGCCACGGCCACGCACAGGCGACGGACGGGCAGTCGGCCTGGCTGCGGGCCGGGGAGCGCGTCATACCGGCGCTGGATGTTCTTGTGGCGCCGGCCACGCGCTTCGCGCCCCTCGGCCGCTTCGCCGACGGCGTCCTCGTGTCCTGGGGCTTCCTGGGCGGCGCCGCCGGCGTGCTCGGCGTGGGCTATCCCGCGCTGCTGGCTTTGCTTTCGATCGGCGTGCTGCGCCGGCGCGAAGTCGCGCTGCCCGCGTGACCGGAGGGATGAGATAGAGCAATGAACAGACGCGCCTCCGCCGTGCTGCTCGGCGTCACCGTCGCGGCTTTCGCGCTGGCCGGCGGCCTGGGCGCGCGTCTGGTGTCGGAACGGTCGGCAAGCGCGCCGGCGGGCGGCGAGCCGCTCGACAGCGCACCCCCGCCGGTCGTGTTCACGACCATCGTCCTGGGCGGGTTCCGCGGCGTGCTGGCGGATATCCTGTGGCTTCGCGCGTCCCGCCTCCAGGACCAGGGCCGCTACTTCGAACTCGTGCAGCTCGCGGAATGGATCACCGCCCTCGAGCCGCGCCATACCGAGGTCTGGGCCTTCCACGCCTGGAACATGGCCTACAACGCCAGCGTCATGATGCCCGACCCCGAGGACCGCTGGCGGTGGGTGCAGAACGGCATCGATCTGCTGCGGCGGGACGGGCTGCGCTACAACCCGGGCGATCCCCTGCTCTACCGCGAGCTCGGCTGGCTCTTCCAGAACAAGATCGGCACGGTCAACGATCGCGACAACCGGTTCTACCGGATGCGCCTGGCGCGCGAGATGGACGCGCTGTTCGCCGGCGCGCGACCGGATTTCGATGCCCTGTCGTCCAATCCCGACAGGCTGCGGGCCATGCGCGCGCTGCAACTCGCGCCCGGGATCATGCGCGCGGTTGACGCGCGGTACGGCCCGCTCGACTGGCGCCTGCCCGAAACGCACGCGGTCTACTGGGCCGCGCGCGGACTGCGCCATGCCGGGCATGCGGACGGCCTGATGTGCGAGCGCATGATCTACCAGTCGCTGGCGGCCCTGTTTCTCCAGGGGCGCCTGCTTTTCGCGCCGGAACGCGACGTCTACCTGACGGGCCCCGAGCTGGACCTCTTCCCCCGAATCATGGGGGCGCTGGATGAGGCCCGGGAAAGGCACGGCGAAACGATCGACGCCGCCTGCCGGGGCTTTCTGAACGAAGCGGTGCTGCTGCTGCACCTGTTCGGCCGCGACGGGCAGGCGCGCGCGGCTTTCGCGCGCCTGCGGGAGCTTTATCCGTCGGACGCGACGGCCGGAGGCTACGAGCGCTGCGTTGAGACGCTGCTTGCCTCGGCTTCCGCAATGGACGGTCCCGCGCCGCTGGTGTCGGCCGTGGCCCAAGGCTGGTGCTATCGCGCGCGCCTGCTGCAGGCCGGGGGACGGGCGGATGAAGCGGCCGATGAGCTGCGCCGGGCCGGGGAAAAGTGGAACGCCTACCTGGCCGGCATGCCGCCCGAGCGCCGCGCGCGCCTGCGCCTGCCCACGTACGAGGAGCTTCAGCAACTGGCGGACGACCGCGCCCGTCGGGAACTCGCCCCGGCGCAGAGCCCGCCGCCGCGGGAAGATGGCGTCCCGCCGCCGCCGGCCGCGGGCAATCCCACCCCGGAAGAGCCCGCACCATGATCCCGGGACCACGTGTTCAAGCGCCCCTTCCGTCAGGGGCGGCCCGCGCCCGCGGGCGCCGGCAAGGGCTTTCCGAAAACGGACGCCGGATGCTCCGCGCGAATGCCCGGCGCATGCTCTTCGGCGCGCTTGTTCTCCTCGCGGCCGGCTGCCGCGGCCCGTCCGAACGCCGGCGCGTCGCCTGGCCGGCCATGGGCACGCTGGCAAGCATTACCGCCGCGGGAAGCGACCGCGCGCGAAGCGACGAATTCGCCGCCGGGGCGAAGTTGCGCCTGTCGCGGCTCGAAGCGGCGCTGAGCGTCTACGTCGCGGACAGCGACGTCTCACGCCTCTCCCGCGCGGCCGGCGGCCCCGCGATCCCCGTGAGCGCCGACGCCGCCCGGCTGCTGCTCCTCGCGCGGCATTACGGCGAGGTCAGCGGAGGGGCGTTTGATCCGACCGTGACCCCCGTCATGAAACTCTGGGGTTTCAGCGGCGGCGCAAAGCCCGATCGGGTGCCCGACGAAGCCGCCGTCGCGGCCGCGCTTGCCGGCGTCGGCTTCCGCCGCATGCACGCGGACCTTCCGCCGCCCGGCGCAACCGGCCCGCCGACGGCGCGGCTCGACGCGCCCGGCATGGCGCTGGATCTGGGCGGCCTCGCGAAGGGCTACGCCGTGGACGTCTGCTACGCGGCCCTGCGCGAAACGGGCGCCGCGCGCGTCATCGTGGATCTCGGCGGCAACATGCGCTGCATCGGCGCGCCGTCGTCGGCGCGGCCGTGGCGCATCGGTGTGCGCAACCCCTTCAATCGCGACGAGGTCGTCGGCCGAATCGGCCTCGCCGACGGCATGGCGGTGTCCACCTCCGGCGACTACGAGCGCTTCGTGACCGTCAACGGCGAGCGTTTCGGACACATCATGGACCCGCGCACGGGGCGCCCCGTCAAAGGCATGGCGGGCGTGACCGTCACGGCCCGTACCGCCGCGGAAGCGGACGCCATGTCCACGGCCCTGTTCGTTCTCGGGCCCGGCAAGGGCCTGGCCGCCCTGGAGCGGCTGGAGGGTTGCGAGGCCCTCTGGATTCCCGACGAGCGCCCCTTGCGCATTCTGCTGACCCCGGGCATGTCCCGCCTGTTCACCCCCGCCCCCGCCCTGCGCGCCCGCGTGACCGTGTTGAGATAGCTCGTCTTTCTGCTTGTGTCCGCCCGGCAAGGTGGTAAGGTCTGCGGCTGTAATGGCAAAGACCCAGATAACCAGGAAGAAAGTCTCCTTCCGCGCGCCCATGCCGGCGGAGGCTCCCAGGGAGAGCGCCCCTGCGCAGACCATGGTCTCCGTGACGGCGCCCGTGGGCGCGGCGGGGCAGGCTGCCGGATCGTCGTACACCTGGGCGGCGATCGTGGCGATCGTGGCGATCCTGCTTTTCGCCGCGCTGCTCCTCCTGCAGTTCTCCGAGTACAGGATTCTGGAACTGTCTTTCCCGGTCACGGCCAAGACGCTCTGAACCCGAGTCCGTCATCCCTCGCTTCAGCCGTGGATTCCCCGGCCGCGAAGCCGCCTGCCCCGCTGCTGATCCACGGCCTGACCCGCGACGAGCTCGCGCGCGTATGCCGCGAAGCCGGCGCCCAGCCGTATCGCGCGCGACAGGTCTGGGACTGGCTCTATCGCAAACGGGTGTCCGAATGGGACGCCATGACCAATCTGCCTCCCGCGCTGCGCGCCGCGCTGTCCGGGCGCTGCCTGCTGCGGCCGGCCGAAGCGCTGCGCGTGGAGGGCCGGCCCGGACATACGCGCAAGATCCTGGCCGGACTGGCCGACGGCGAGCAGGTCGAGGAAGTGCTGATTCCGGCCGCGCGGCGGCGCACGGTGTGCGTATCCTCGCAGGTGGGCTGCCGGTTCAGGTGCGCCTTCTGCGCCAGCGGCCAGGCGGGTTTCCGCCGCAACCTCGAAGCGGGGGAAATGGTCGGCCAGGCGCTGCTGGCCGCGCGCCTTCTCGAAGCGGCGCCCACGCACGTGGTGTTCATGGGCGTGGGCGAACCGCTGGACAACTACGACGCGGTGCTCCGGGCCGTGCGCATCCTGAACGACGCCGACGGCCTGGCCGTCGGCGCCCGCCGCATCACCATCAGCACCTGCGGGCTGGTTCCGGGCATCGCGCGCCTGGCCGGCGAAGGGCTGCAGGTTGAGCTGTCGGTCTCGCTGCACGCCCCGACCGACGCGCTGCGCGCGGAGCTGATGCCGGTGAACCGGCGCTACCCGCTGGCCGTCCTGCTGGAAGCCTGCCGCGACTACACGGCGCGCACCGGCCGCATCGTCACCTTCGAATACACGCTCATCCGCGGCTGCAACGACGCGCGGGAGCACGCCCGCGCCCTGGCCGCCCTGTTGAAGGGCCTGGCCTGCCGCGTGAACCTGATCCCGCTCAGCCCCGTGGCGGAGTTCGGGTACGCCGCCTCCGACGCGGCCGCCGCCCGCCTCTTCACGGAGACCCTCTCCCGCGCCGGCATCAACGCCACCCTGCGCATTTCGCGCGGCGCCTCCCTCGACGCCGCCTGCGGCCAGCTCCGCGCGCGGTCCCGGAGCCAACCGTTGCCGGGCGGGCCGCGCCGTTGACTGCCGCGGGCCGTGCGGAAAGTGATGGAGCTGGGCGGGCGGACCTGTTCGCCGGAGGCGCATATGTTTCCGGGGTCCTCGGAAGGGCGGCATCTGACCGAGCGCAGCGCGGAGCGCATCGTGCGGGAAGCCGCGGCCGCCGCCGGCATTTTGAAAGACGTCAGCCTGGAAAGCCACCGACAGAATGACGGCCCAGATCGCCTCTGGGCTCAACTGCTTCAACTGCACTTCCGTGCCCTGCCAGCCTTCGCCCGCATCGCTCCAAGCCTCGGACGTACGCTTCAAGCGTTCGATCTGGCCGCGAACCTTCAGTTCAACAAGAACAGTTCGGCCGCGAAGCGGCTGAACTGCTCTCTATGACGACGTTATGCTGCAAAGACGAGGAAGAAGCGGTCACGTATTGCCGGCGCTTGGTTGGGCATGGATCTCGACTTCGTGAACGCGGGATTTGCCCTTGATGCTGAGCGCTTTTGATGCTTGACCGCGGGCCGCGGGGCGCGTATGAGTCTGCGGGCAACGGGCACGGCGTGCGTTGGGGCATCGACGGCCCGCAGCGGAGAACAGCGATGAGCATCAACGAGAGCGTCGGCGCCTTCATGGCCGGTTTCGTCCACGAGGGCCTCACCTTCGACGACGTTTCACTGGTCACGCAGTACGCCGATTTTCTGCCCGACCAGACGGACATCGCCAGCCGGCTGACCTCGCGCATCCCGCTCAACATGCCCATGATCAGCGCCGCGATGGACACGGTCACCGAGGCGCCCATGGCCGTGGTCATGGCCCTCTTGGGCGGCATCGGCGTCATTCACAAGAACCTGACCGTCGAGGAGCAGGCCCGACAGGCGGCAATCGTGAAGCACCACCTGCACGGGCTGATCCGCGATCCGATCGTCTTCCGCACCGACCAGACGCTCGAGGACATCAACCGCCGCAAGCGCGAGAAGGACTACAAGTTCAACGGCTTCCCGATCCTGGATGAGCACGACAACCTGGCCGGGATCCTGACCGCCACGGACATGAAGTTCGCCCGCGACCGCACGGCCAAGCTGGCGGACATCATGACCAGGGAGGTCATCACCGCACCGCCCGACACCTCGCTGCAGCAGGCCTGCGAGCTCATGATGAAGCACCGCATCGGCAAGCTGCCGCTGGTCCAGAAGGGCAAGCTGATGGGTCTCTACAGCTTCACCGACGTCCGCACGCTGGTGGAGAACGTGCAGCCGCTGTACAACCGCGACGCCAAGTACCGGCTGCGCGTGGCGGCGGCCATCAGCCCGGCCGACTACCGCCGCGTCGAAGCGCTGGCGGCGGAGGACGTGGACGCCGTCGTGGTGGACAGCGCGCACGGGCACACCAGGGGCGTCATCGAGATGGTGCGCTGGGTGTGCGCGCACTATCCCGACATCGACGTGATCGCCGGCAACGTGGGCACCGCCGAGGGCGCGCTGGCCCTGCGCGACGCCGGGGCGCACGCCGTCAAGGTGGGCATCGGACCCGGCTCGATCTGCACCACGCGCGTGGTCTGCGGCGTGGGTATTCCCCAGATCACGGCCATCTACAACGCCGTGTCCGCGCTGGAGGACAGCGTGCCGGTCATCGCCGACGGCGGGGTGCGGCATTCAGGCGACGTGCCCAAGGCGCTGGCGGCGGGAGCCGAGAGCGTCATGCTCGGCTCGGTGCTGGCCGGCACCGAGGAAAGCCCCGGCGAGAAGATCATTCATCAGGGCCGCCAGTACGTGGTCTACCGCGGCATGGGCAGCCTGGCGGCCATGCGCGAGGGCATCGGCAGCCGGGAACGCTACGGCCAGGCCGGCGTGGAGGACGAGGAGCGTCTCGTGCCCCAGGGCATCGAGGGCATCGTGCCCTACGCCGGGGACGTGCGCAAAGTCATGACCCAGTTCTGCGGAGGCCTGCGCTCGGCGCTGGGTTACTGCGGATGCCGCTCGGCGCGCGACCTGCGCCGGCGCGCCCGCTTCGTGAGGGTCTCGCTGGCCGGGCTGGCCGAAGCGCATCCCCACGACGTCAAGATCATGAAGGAGGCGCCGAACTACCGCTCCTGACCGGCACGGCCGCGCCGCCCCGTCCCGCGGCTTCTCCACGCCCCGCGGAAGGTTGTCGCCGCCGCGGAGCCGCACCCGGCGCACGCGCACGCGGAGAGCCGGAAAATGAAGGCGGCCGTCAGAAAGCTCCGAAGAGAATGCTGGTGAAGGACACCACCGGCGAGGTCTCGCGCGAATCGTCGATCCAGGCGCGCAGCTCGCGGATCGCCTGCTCCAGCTCCCGGTAGAGGCCGTCGTCGCGGATGAGACGTCCCACGACGCCTTCGGATTTCTCGATCTGCTCGGCCGTGCGGCGCAGCGAGGCCGCGGCCGCCGCCAGGTCGCCGTATACGGGACTCTTCTCCGCCAGAAGCTGCCCCACGACGCCTTCGCCCTTCTCGAGCCGCTCGGTGAGCACCCTCAGGGAACGGACCATGGCGGTCATCTCCTCGTAGACCTCCTCGTCTTCCGAGAGGATGCGCCCGAGGGTTCCTTTCCCTTCGCCGACGCGCCGCGCCGTGTCGTGAAAAAGGTCGACCGCTTCCTTGAGGCTGTCCAGAACCCCCTCCTCGATAATGCCCTTCTTTATGGCGCCCACCAGCTCGGCGGCGTCGGCGACCAGGTCGTAAGGTTTCTCGCCCCGCAGCACCGTGTCCGGCGGCAGGAGGGGCCGTTCGGGCGAACCCTCGTATATCTCCAGGTAGCGCCCGCCGAGAACCGAGGACGCCACCACGGCCGCGCTGTAGTCCTCCCGGATGTGCAGCGGGTACTGGAGCAGCAGATGGGCGTGAACGCCGTCGGGCCTCAACCGCAGGCCGCGCACGCGCCCCACTTCCATGCCGCGCACGACCACGCTGTCGCCGTCGCGCAGGCCCATGGTATGGCTGAAGACCACCTCCAGCTCGTGCTTCTCGCCGAACCAGGTCTCGCGGGACAGGATGATCGTGAAATAGCCCAGCCCGAACAGGACCATGACCATCACCACGCCCACCACGATTTCCGTGGTCAGCTCCCGGACAATCCAGTCTCTCCTCATCGCGCGTTCCTTTCCCACACGCCCTCCGCGGTGATGAACTGGGACCGCAGAAAGGCCTGCACTTCTTCGTTTTCGGACTGCATGAACTCCCGGGGCGAAGCCATTTCCACGATCGTCCCGCCGTAGAGCATGGCGACCATGGTCCCGATGGAAAGCGCGCTATGCAGGTCGTGCGTGACCACCACGCTGGTGACCCCGAGATCCCGCCCCGCCCGCGCGATCAGGCGGTCAATGGTCCGCGACGAGACCGGATCCAGCCCGGAGGTGGGTTCGTCGTAAAGGACGATCTCCGGGTTGCGGATGATGGCCCGCGCCAGTCCGGCCCGCTTGCGCATGCCTCCCGATATCTCCGCGGGCAGCTTCCCGCCGTGCTCTTCGAGGTCCACGAGCCGGAGCGCTTCCGCGACGCGGCGCTCGATCTCCGCTTCGTCCTCCCGCGTCTTCTCCCTGAGCGGCAGGGCCACGTTCTCGGCCACGTTCAGCCAGGCCAGGAGCGCGCCGCTCTGGAAAAGGTATCCGAACCGTTCGCGGACCCGGCGCAGCCCCGCTTCCGGGAGCTCCGTGATGTCTTCGCCGTCCACCAGCACCCGCCCCGCGTCGGGCGTCATCAGCCGCACCATGTGCTTGAGCGTCACGCTCTTGCCGGCGCCCGAGGGGCCCACGATCACGAAGACCTCCCCGCGCCGGACGCGGAAGCTCACGCCGTCCAGCACCGCCTGCCCGGCCAGCACCTTGGTCACATTGTCGAATTCGATCAGCGCGCGCATGTGCCTACTCGTACAGCAGCCGCGTCACGATGTAGCCCGCCACGAGGATCAGCAGGAACGCGGTGATGACCGCGCGCCGCGTGGCGTAGCCGACGCCCTGCGCGCCCTGCGTGGCCCCGAACCCCGCGTGGCAGGACACGATCGTGATGATGATCCCGAAAAGCAGCGCCTTCAACAGGCCCACGTAGAGGTCTTTCACCGCCGCGTAGCGCGTGGCGTTGTAGAAATAGGCGCTCCAGGCCACGTCGAGCTGCGTGACGCCCACCAGTCCGCCGCCGAGCACACCCATGATCGAAGCGTAGAACGTCAGCACGGGGGTCATGACGGCCATGGCCGCCAGGCGCGGCATCACCAGGAAGCGCACCGGGTCTATGGACATCAGCTCCAGCGCCTCGATCTCTTCCGAGACCGTCATCGTGGCCAGCCGCGCGGCCATGGCCGAGCCCACGCAGGCCGCCAGGATCAGCGCCGTCATGAAAGGACCCATCTCCCGCAGCATGGACACCATCACCGCGGCGCCAATGTTGACTTCCTGGTGAAAGCGCCTCAGCTGCAGCCCGGTCTGCAGCGAGAGAATCATGCCCGTGAACACGGCCACCACCGTGATCACCCCGAGACTGCGCACGCCGGAGACGTACATCTGCATGACGATCTCGTGGCGGCTGCGTGCGCTGAACGCGTAGCGCAGGCAGGCTACGGCGCGCGCCAGCAGCACGCCCGCGCGGCCGGCGGCGCGGCACCCGAACAGGGCGCGGCGCCCGATGCGGCCCAGCATGTTCAGGGAGGGCGGAAAATACTCGGGCTCCCTAGTGATCATCGCAATGAACCCTCGCGAAGTATAGCAGCCGCAGCTCCTTACGCAAACCTTCACGCCGGTAGCCCAGCAGCCCGCGCAGCAGTTCGCAGGCGCGCGCGCCGTCCCCGTCCGTTTCCCGCGCGACGTTCAGCAGCGGAAAGAGCGACCACGCGCGGCCGCCCGCGCCGTCGTTGCGGTAGCGGTACAGGCCCCACAGCAGCTCGTGCGCGCGGGCCGCGCCCTCGCGTTCCCACGTCGCCACGGTCCAGAACGGAGCCAGGTTCTTGTCCACGGCCCGCATGTCCTTGGTCGGCCACAGCTCCAGCGCGCGGACCGCCGCCGCGTCGTGCTCGCGCCGGTAGGAGAAAAGCGGCCACAGCCGGAAGTACTTCAGGTACGGGTCGGCCTGTTCCGCGCCCGCCGCCTTGCCGCGCCGCGTCTCGGCGTGGATCAGGGGGTTCAGCAGGAAGCGGCGCACAACGTATTCCGGCCGCTCGTGCCGGTCAATGAAACAGACCGGCCAGAGCACGCACGCGCGGTCCATGCCCGCCTGGCTGCGCCGGCCCCACAGCGGCCAGAGATAAAGCGTGCGGGGGTCGTCGGACCGGTACCGCACGAAGGGCC
Organism: Lentisphaerota bacterium; assembly: GCA_016873635.1. Taxonomy (GTDB): domain Bacteria; phylum Verrucomicrobiota; class Kiritimatiellia; order UBA8416; family VGWJ01; genus VGWJ01. Next base: position 35,076 of record VGWJ01000003.1, read on the forward strand.
AGGGACAATGCAGCAGCCGGACGTCGTCGCTGACGGTGTAACGGAACAGGGGCGGCAGCGCCATCCAGGTGCGGCCGTCCTTCACCCGCGCGTAGCCGAAGAGCGGAAAGACCGCGTAGCCGAAGCCTTCGCCGCCCCGGTAGCGGAACCGGGCGTGGGTCCAGACGGGCCACATCACGAACGCGGCCTCCTGCCGGCCCTCGTTCACGGCGCGGCCGTAGAATGGAAAGACGCGGAAACGCCGCACGCCTTGGCCCCGCGTGTCCTCGAATACCGGCCAGAGCACGCCGCGCGTGACCACGTCGTTCACCTGCGCCCGCATATACAGCGGAAAAAGGACAAAAACAAAGCTGTCGAAACTCAGGAATTCGTTGAACCTGCCCGCGAGGGGGAATACGCCGAAGTACTCCTCGCCGTTGCGGTCGCGTCCGGCCGCAAGAAAAGGAATGACCACGACTCTGAAGCGCGAACCGCGCGTCGCGGTGTCGTAATCGTTGCCGAAGGCCGTCAGACAATGCCAGCTGCGCTCCCCGCGCAGATCGCGCACCTCGCACACCGGCCACAGGAACTGGCGCTGCACGCGTTCGCCGGCGGCATCGCGCTCCTCGCTGTAGAAGGGGCGCACGGCCAGGAAGGACGCGCCGTCCGGCGCGGTCCGGCGCTCGAAGAACGGACCCAGGACGCGCAGCCGCGCGTTGCCGCGCGCGTCGGTGTCGCGGCTGGCCAGGCATCCCGCGTCAAAGGGCCGGGATGAAGCGGGCTCGGCGCGCGACGCAACGGCCGCCGCCAGCAGGCCGATCACCCCGGCCAGCCGCGCCGCCGCAACCAGTCGCTCAGCCGTCATAGCCCCGGATATCCCCGTCGCGCCCGAAGATCGCGGCGATCAGCGCGGCCCGAATCCACATCCCGTTGCGCATCTGGCGCCAGTAGACGGCGCGCGGATCGCCGTCGATCTCCACGGCGATCTCCTTGCGCCGGGGAAGCGGATGCATGATCACCGCCGTGGGCTTGATCATCTGCAGGTGCCGGTGCTCGAGACAGTAGCGGCTGATGTCGATGCGCGCGCTGTCGCCTTCGCGCGCGTCCCACTCGTCCTGGATGCGCGTCATGTAGATCGCGTCGGCGTCACGGATCGCGCTCTCCATGTCGCCGCCCGTCTCGAAGGCCACGCCCCGCGACGCGAGCGTCTCGCACACGTCGGGGCTGATCTGCAGCGGCTCCGGAGCCACGAAACGCAGACGCAGGCCGCCGTAGTTCGTCAGCAGCACCGCCAGCGAGCGCACGGTGCGGCCGCGCAGCAGGTCGCCCACGAAGACAATGCACTTGCCGTCGATGCCGCCCAGGTTCTCGAAGCTGCGCTGCAGCGTGTACACGTCCAGCAGGGCCTGCGTGGGATGCTGGTCGCGGCCCGAGCCGGCGTTGATCAGCGGGATGGGACGTCCGGCGTTGGACAGCACCCAGGCCATGCGCTCCGCCAGGCCGGCGATCTGGGAGCGCATCACGATCAGGTCGAAGTACGAGCTGAAAGTCCGCACCGAGTCCTCCGGCGACTCGCCCTTGTATTCGCTCGATGTCGCCGGATCGCGCACCTCGCCGATGGTCAGCCCCAGGATCTGGCAGGCCGCGCAGAACGACAGGAACGTCCGCGTGCTGGGCTGCGTGAAGTAGAGCATCGCGCGCCTGGCATCCAGCAGGCCTTTCAGGAAACGCCGGCCCTCGTCGCTCTTGGCAATGAAACGGATGCGCGTGGCCAGCGCGCCCAGGTCCTCGAGCCGCGCGCGGTCGAACTGCTGGGCCAGCAGCACGTGGAACAGGCGCCCGTCCTCGGCGAAATACGCCGCCTTGGCCTTCGCGTCCAGCCGCCGGAACTCTTCCCATCCGATGCGGTTCAAAGGCATGCGGCTTCCCTCCCCGAAAGCTAGAGCGCGGCGACAAACAGGGCCTTGATGGTGTGCATGCGGTTCTCCGCCTGGTCGAACACCAGCGACATCTTCGACTCGAACACGTCGTCGGTGACCTCCATGGCGCCGATATCCTTCGTGAGATCCGTGTTGCGGTCGTGAAACGCGGGGAGACAGTGCAGGAACACCAGCGCGCCGTTCGCCGCGTTGCCCGTGGCGTTCATCAAAGCCATGTCGACGCGGTAGGGCTTCAAGAGCGCGATGCGCTCTTCCATTTTCGATTCTTCGCCCATGGACGCCCACACGTCGGTGTAAACCACGTTCGCACCGCGCACGGCCAGCGCGGGATCGTGCGAAATCGCCACGCTGCCGCCGTTGGCCGCCGCGACGCGCTCCGCCGCCGCGACCAGGTCCCGCGGCGGGGCCAGGGACGGCGGCGTGCAGTCGACGAAGTCCATGCCCACCTTGGCGCAGCCCGCCATGAGCGAATTGGCGACGTTGTTGCGGCCGTCTCCCACGTAGACCACCTTTACGCCTTTGAACGCTCCGAAACGCTCGCGCACGGTCAGCAGGTCCGCCAGCGCCTGCGTGGGATGCGATTCGTCGGTCAGGCCGTTCCATACGGGCCGCCCGGAATACTCCGCCAGCCACGCGACCCGCTGCTGGCTGTAGCCCCGGAAGAAGATGCCGTCAAACATGCGCCCCAGCACGCGCGCCGTGTCCGCCACGGATTCCTTCTTGCCGAGGTGAATGTCCCGGGCGGAGAGATATTCCGTGCGCCCGCCCTCATCGGCCGCGGCCACCGCCGCCGCGCAACGCGTGCGGGTCGAAGTCTTCTCGAAGATCATGGCGATGTGCTTGCGGTGCAGCAGGTTGCCGCGTATGCCGACCCGCTTGCGCTGCTTGAGCTCGGCGGCCAGGTCCAGCAAGGCCAGCAGCTCGTCGTCGGTAAGATCGTCCAGGCTCAGCAGGCCGCGCCCCTTGAGCGAGGCGCACTGCAACAGCGACACGGGCGGGTCTTCATGTCTGGCCGGCATCGGCGTTCTCCCTGCGGCGCATTCGCGCCCCAACCGCGGCCACTATCGCCCCACAGGGCGGCCAATGCAAAGGAAATCGGCCCGAGGTCGAGGGGTCACGAGGACGAGGGCGAGGTGTACTCCGCCTTCACCGGCTCGCGGGCGGCCCAGAGAATGCCGCGCCTGGCGATCTCAAGCGCTTCGGGCACCTTGAAGTCGTCCGCAACGTGGCCCAGCGAGGTGTAGAAGACGCGCGCCTTGCCGTAGCGCCGCTTCCACACCACGGGCATGACCGTGCCGCGAATCCACGGCACGCCGCCGTGCCGTCCGTTGAACGTCGTCGTCGCCAGCACCTCGTTGGAGGGATCCACGTGCATGTAGTACTGTTCGGATTTCATGCGGAAATCGCTCAGCCCGCGCGTGATGGGGTCCTTTTCGTCCGTGATGTTGACCGTGTAACCAACGATGCCGCCGGGATGCACGACCCACTGCCCGCCGGTCATGAACTGGTACTCGGTGTCCTGCCGGAAGGAATCGCACATGCCCCCGTGCCAGCCCGCGAGCCCCACCCCGCCGCGAACCGCGTCGCGCAGGCCGCGGCTCTGGTCCCCCGTAATCTGGCCCATGGTCCAGATCGGAACGACTACCGCGTATTGCGCCATCTTTTCCCGGTCGAGATAGGCGTCCAGAGTGTCGGACACCGTAACCCGGAATCCCCTGGACTCCAGCCACGGCGCGAAGATGTCCGCGCATTGCCTCGGAGTGTGCCCGTCCCAACCGCCCCAGACAATCAAGGCCGATTTCATGCCGCCTCCTTTCGCCGGAAAAAAGGAACCTGATACCGGAAAGTCCAACCTGCGTCGAGCACTACCTTGAGACCCGGGTTTCGCGTGGAGTCGGACCGATCGTTTGCTCTGGTGCGGCCCCGGAGCCCGGGCTATTCTTTGCAGAGGTTGCGCGCACGGAGATTTTTTCCGGACGCGGCGCACGCGGAGACAAAGCATGAACACCCGAAAGATCACCGACCGCGTGGCATGGATGGGGGCGGCGGACTGGAACCGCCGCCTGTTCGATTCGCTCATCCCGCTGCCCGACGGCACAAGCTACAACGCGTACCTGGTGCGCGGCAGCGAGAAGACCGCCCTGCTCGACAGCGCCGACCCGGCCAAGTGCGACGCCCTGATGAGGCAGCTCGCCGACGTCGCGGAAGTGGACTACCTGGTCGCCCACCACGCCGAACAGGACCACTCCGGATCGCTCCCCGCCGTGGCGGAGCGCTATCCCGCGGCAAAGGTCGTCTGCACCCCGAAGGCCAAGGGCATGCTGGTCGACCATCTCGGCCTGCCGGAAGAACGCATTGTCGCCGTGGCCGACGGCGAAACCGTCTCGCTGGGCGACCGCACCCTGGAGTTCATCCACACGCCATGGGTCCACTGGCCCGAGACCATGTGCACGTATCTGCGCGAGGACAAGATCCTGTTCTCGTGCGATTTCTTCGGTTCGCACCTGGCCACCACCGACCTGTGCGTGACCGACGAAGCCCTCGTCTACGAAGCGGCCAAACGCTACTACGCCGAAATCATGATGCCGTTCCGCACCGTCATCCGTAAGAACATCGAAAAGGTCGAAGCGCGCGACGTGCGCATGATCGCGCCAAGCCACGGCCCCGTCTATGACCGGCCGGCCTTCATCCTCGACGCCTACAAGGACTGGGTTTCCGAGAACGTGAAGAACGAGGTCGTGCTGCCTTACGTGTCCATGCACGGCAGCACCGAGCTGATGGTCCGGCACCTGGTGTCCGCGCTGGCCTGCCGCGGCGTGCGCGTGCGCGTCTTCGACCTGGCGGTCACCGACCTCGGCAAGCTGGCCATCGCCCTGGTTGACGCCGCCACGCTGGTCGTCGGCACGCCCACTGTGCACGTCGGGCCGCACCCCGCCGTGTTTTACGCCGCCCACCTGGCCAACGCCCTGCGCCCCAAGCTGCGCTTCGCGGCCGTCATCGGATCGTACGGCTGGAGCAGCAAGGCCATCGAGCAGATCGCGGGGCTGATACCGAATCTTAAGGTCGAGATACTGGACTCCGTGCTTTGCCGCGGCCTGCCGCGCGCGACGGACTTCGCGGCGCTGGATGCGCTGGCCGAATCCATCGCGGCCAGACACGCGGGGCTGTGACGCGACGCACGGATGTCAACGTCCATGAGTGGCAACCGGTAGGGAACAGGCAGGCTCCGCCGTGAACATCGTCGTCGTCGGCCCCGGCGCCATGGGCTGCCTCTTCGCCGCCCTGCTCAAGGAAGCGGGCCACGACGTCCGGCTGCTCGACCGCGACGGCGCGCGCGCCCGCGAGATCACGGAACGCGGTTTGCTGGTTGAAAGCGACGGCGCAACCCGGACGGTTCCCGTGCGCGCGAGCGCCGATCCCGCGGCCATCCCGCCCGCGCCTCTGGCGATAATCTTCGTCAAGGCCTTCGACACCGCCGCGGCGGCGCGGGCCGCGGCGGCGCGGCTGACGGAAAACGGCACGATCGTGACCCTCCAGAACGGACTGGGCAACGTGGAGCAGATTGCGCGCTGCGTGCCGCCGGACCGCATCGTGTGCGGAAGCACCGCGTACGGCGCCGAAACCCTGGGGCGGGGACGCGTCCGGCTCAACGGCGCAGGCCCCACAATCGTGGCGCCGGCCGTGCCGGCGGGCGCGGGCCGCGCCGCGGCCGTCCGCGAGCTGTTCGCCGCCGCCGGCATTCGGGCCGCGGCGCGGCCCGACGCCGCCTCGGTCCTGTGGAGCAAGCTGGCGATCAACGCCGGCGTGAATCCCGTCAGCGCGATCTTCGGCGTGGCCAACGGCGCCGTGCCGCGGCTTCCCGGCGCGCGCCGGCTCATGCACGCGGCCGTCTGGGAAGCCGCCCGCACGGCCGCCGCGCACGGCATTCGCCTCGGCTATGACGATCCCATCGCCGAGGCGGAGCTCGTGTGCAACCTTACGGCGGGCAACGTCTCATCCATGCTGCAGGACGTCCGCCGGGGCCGCCGCACCGAGATCGAGCAGATCACGGGCGCCGTCGTAAAGGCCGCGGGGAACAAGAACGTCGCCGCGCCGGCCAACGGTTTCCTCCTGCGCGCCGTGCCACGGATCACCCGCGCCTGACCGGCTTGCGTTCCGCCCGCGGGTTTTCCCGCGCGGTCTGCCCGCCCCCTCCCTGCCACCGCGCGCGGCCGGCCTCGGCGCAGGACCCGTGAACCTACAGAGAGCAGTTCAGGCGCTTCGCGGCCGAACTGTTCTTGTTGAAGTCATTATGGCCGAGCATGGTGCGTCTGAAGGGGCCGGTTCCGGAGCGTGCACCATTGCGGGACCGAACTGCTCTTTCTAGACCGAACCCACCCCCCGCCGCAGGCTGTCGCGGCCGCCGGACGGCGCCTTATCGCGCCACCTGCGCCGGAATCCACCCGCGCACCGAGTTCACCAGGAAGAGCCGGTCCGTCGGCCTGAGATCCTCTTTCCGCACTATGCCCTCGCGCACCTCCCCCCGGCTGAGAAGCCATTCGCGGAATACGCCGGGCAGCAGGCCGCACCCCACCGGCGGCGTTATGCGCCGGCCGTCCTTCTCCACGACCACGTTGGCGATCGTGCTTTCGGTGATTTCCCCGGCCGAGTTCCACAGCAGCACGTCGTCCGCGTCGGCGGCGGACGCGCGCGCCCGCTCGTACACGGCGCGGAAAGTGGTCTTGTGGTAGAGCAAGCGGTCGGCCCGATCCACGGGCGCGGGGGCCAGCGCCACCTTCCACGGCGCGCGCATCTCACCCGCGGGCAGGGGCGTTGCTTCCACGGCGACGCCGCCGTCCGCCGCCAGGCGCAGGCGCACGCGGCAGCGCGCCGCTCCCGACGCGCGCCCCTGCCGTTCAAGCGTCCCTCGCAGGCGCGCCTCGTCGCACGCAAAGCCGAAATAGGCGGCCGACCGCGCCAGGCGCCTGAGATGCAGGTCGAGCAGAAAGTATCCCGCGGACCCGTCCCACAGCATCGTTTCCAGCAGCTCGAACTCGGGCGTTTGTTCCGTGAGCACGGCGCTTTTGACGCGGCACTCGTCGTACTCGGCGCCGGCTTCCGAATCCCACACGATCCCGCCGCCGACCCCGTATTCGGCGCGCCCGGCGGCGCGGTCGACCACGGCGGTGCGGATAGCCACGCTGAACTCCGCGCGGCCGCCGGGGGCCACGCAGCCGATCGCCCCCGTGTACACGCCGCGCGGGGCGGTCTCGAGCTCGCGGATGATCCGCATCGTGCGCACCTTGGGCGCGCCGGTGACTGAAGCGCACGGGAACAGGGCCCGCATCACCTCGCTGAAAGGCCGCGTCGTGCGGGCCGCCACGGTGGAGGTCATCTGCCACACCGTGGGATGCCGCTCCACCGTGAACAGCGCCGGGACGCGCACGCTGCCGGGCGCGGCCACTTTCCCGATATCGTTGCGGATCATGTCCACGATCATCACGTTTTCCGCGCGGTTCTTGGCCGAGTCGCGCAGCGCGGCCGCGGCGGCATCGTCTTCGTCGCAGGTCCGGCCCCGCGGGGCCGTGCCTTTCATGGGCCGCGAGACCACCGTTTCGCCGTCCAGCGCGAAGAACAGCTCGGGCGAAGCCGAGCACACGACAAAGCGCCCGGTGTCCAGGAACGCGGCGTAGCCGGGCGGCCGCGCCGCGGCCCAGCGCCGGAAGAGCTCCCGCGGGTCGCCGCGGCAGGCGGCGCGCAGGCGGAACGAGTAGTTCACCTGGTACGTGTCGCCGGCGTACAGGTAGCGCTTGATGCGTTCGATCGCCGCGGCGTAGTCCTCCCTCGGCATCGAGGGCTCCCAGGCCGGCGTTTCGAACGGCGCGCCGGCGCGCATGGCGGGAAGAGGGCCCGCGGACGGTGCCTCGAACAGGCCGAACCACAGCAGAGGCATTTCCGACGCCGCGTGCGTGCGGAAGGCGGGGTCCATGCCGGGCGCGGCCTCGTAGGCCACGTAGCCGGCCGCGTAAAGCCCGCCGGCCGCGGCCCGTTCCACGCGCCGCAGGGCGGGCAACACGTCCGCCGCATCGCGCGCGGCAATCACTTCAGCCGGCGCGCGGAAGCAGCGCCATCCCGCGCCGGGCCCTTCGGGCCACAGGTAAACGCATATGTCTCCGGCGTGGTGCGTCATCGGCTTCAGGAAACGCCGTGCGAGCCCGGCGGCGTGCCCGCGTCCGATTCAAGCTCCCGCCGGATGCGGAGGGCGTGTTTGACGGAGGGCACGTCGGCGCGCCATTTGCGGAGGATGAGCGTGATGGCGATCTCCTCGATCCCGGCCGCGATCATCACGGGCACGGCCAGACGGAAGGGCCAGGCCGCGCCCGTGGCCACGAGCAGCAGCACCCCGGCGCCCATCAGCACCGCCGAGACCTTCGCGGCCCACGTGTGAAAGCTCGTCAGGCGCCCGAAGCGGAGCACGCCGATCAGCACGGGGGTCACGTAGCCCACAACCGCGACGCCCACGAAGAAGGCTTCGCGCCGGATCAGTTCGGGCCACAGGCGCCAGGCGCACGCGGCCAGGCCGGCGTACATGGCGAAGTCGGCGATGCTGTCCAGCCGGGCGCCGGCGCTGGTGACCATGTGGAGCTTGCGGGCCAGGAAGCCGTCGACGCAGTCGGTGGCCAGCGCCGCGCAGAAGAGGAAAAGAAAAGCCTGGGCCCGGCCCGTGTATCCCAGGTAAAGCAGCGCCGGCACGGCGGCCAGCCGCAGGCCGCTGAGCGCGTTGGGAATATTCAGCGCGGCGCGCGTCATGGCGAGGATCTGGCGCGCTCTTTCATCAGCAGCTTGAGGCGCGAATGCATGTCCCGGGCGCGCGCCTCCACCGCGTCGGAACGGCGCGCGTTGCGCCGCACGGCGTCCACGATCTCCTGCGCCTTCCCGTAATTGCCCCGGCTCATTTCCAGCTCAGCCGCGTTGAGCCTGACTTCCAGGTCGCCGTAGGCGCCCTCCTCGAGCACGGCCAGCGCCTTCTCCATATACTCGCGCGCCAGATCCAGGTCCCCGCTCTTCATGTACACCACCGCCGCCGTGTCCAGCGCGGCGTAGGACCGGTTGTCCAGCGCCAGCAGCGCCGGCAGCATTTCACGCGCCCTGGGCAGCCCGCCGGGCACGCCGGCCAGCGTGTAGACGAGGTTGTTCAGCACGTTGGTGCTGGCGGGGTAGAGCGCGCGGGCCGTTTCCAGGATCTCCACGGCGCGTTCCGAATGCCCCTGCACCCGCGCGGCCTCGGCGGCGAGCAGAAGCGACGAAGGGCGCATGCCGCGCGCGTCCAGCTCGAAAGCCTCGTCCAGCACGGTCATCGCCCGGGCCAGGTCGCGCCGGCCGAAGTACGCGAATCCCAGGCGTTCCGCCCATTGGGTCGATTCCGGGAAGCGCTCTTTGAGGAACTCCAGCGCGGCGATGAGGTCCACGTCCTTCGCGCCTTCGCGCGCCTTTATCCGCACGATCAGCTCGTAGAACACCGTGGGATCGCGCGCGTTCTCCGCCGCTTCGAGCGCGGACTTCATGGTCCACGAAACGTCGCCCAGCCGCAGCGCGCAATTCGCCGCCAGCGCCAGCGCCGGCAGGCAGCCGCGGCCGCGGGCCACGGCGTCGCGCGCCGCCACGGCGGCCGCTTCCGGAAGGTTGTTGCGGAGCAGGAACTGCCCGGCCCGCACCATCGTTCCCGGCGGATAGGTCTTCGCCGCGGCGGCCGACTGCATTTCGGCCAGGACCCAGGGACCCGGCCCTTCGTCGCGCAGGCGCGCGACCAGCGCGGCCAGCCAGATTTCGGCGTCGGCGGGGCAGGCCTCCCGCGCGCGCGCCACCGTTTCCCCGTCGCCCTCGCTGAGAGCCACGAGCGTGCGGTGCAGCACGGCCGAGCGCGGCAGCCGCCGCACCGCCTCGCGGGCGGAGACCAGCGCGCGCTCATGGTCTTTTTGCGTCGCGAGCAGGGCCGTGAGCCGGTGCAGCGCCGCGGCGCTTTCCAGGTCGTTCCGGCCCACGGCGGCCCAGCGCGCCGGATCGGAGGTCGCGCCCGCGCCGCCCGCGGCATACCACTTCGCCAGCAGCTCGTACAGGCCGCGCACGAACGGGCTGGTCGACCTCACGGCCTCCGCGGCGTGACGCGCGGCTTCGTCCGCCATCTGCTTCTCCGTGGGCGGCGTCGGCCAGAGGCGCATCACGCTCATTTCCGCCGGCGGCGCGCTCAGCACGTCCTTCTCGCGTCCCTCGCGGTCGAGCTTGGCGCCCAGCGCGCGCGCCATGTCTTCGCCCGCCCTGGCGCGCCCGGTGTCGAGAAGCATCTGCGCCATGCCGGGGGTCACCCCGCCCACGCCTTCGCGGCCCAGGATGAAGAGGGCCTCCTCGCGGAAGCCGAAACCGGCCAGAATGGCGGCCTCCGCGATTTCCAGCTGCGCCGCGCCGGGGAAGATCTCGCGCGAGCGCGCCAGCACGTCCAGCGCGCCGACCGCCAGGTTGACGTTCATCATGGCGTTGACCAGCATGAGGCGCGAATTGAGGGTGGGAATGGGCGTGATCTCGTCGTAGGCCCGCAGCGCTTCGTAGGATTCCTGCCAGGCGCGCACCTGGTCGTAGAACACCGCGTGCTGCAGCATGATGGCGTCGTCCCGGTCCGGGTAGCGCGTCAGCAGCTCGTCGAGCTGCGCGTGCGCCTCGGCGAAGCGTCCGGCCATGCCCAGCGCCACGGGATAGCTCATCTCCATGGTGGGCGTCAGCGCGCCTTCGCGGTCGCGGCGCTCCAGTTCGGCGATGGCCTCGTCGAGATAGCGCCGCCGGACCGCGGTCGGGTCCCCTTCGCCCAGTTCGTCCGCCAGCGGCACCCGCGACCAGAAGGGCTGCATGGCCGCGACGCCGCGGGTGACGCGGTAGAGCGGCCGCAGGTCGAGCAGCTCGAACGCGTTGCGGGCCTCGAGACCGAGCTGCCGCCGCCGGAAGGCGAACCACACGCCGCCGTACCGGACGGCCGCCAGGGCCAGCGCCGGATCGCGGGAATCCAGCTCGCGCAGGCGCGCGAACACCCGCCAGCCCAGGTCCGGGCGGCGCAGCTCGAAGCAGTACGAGAGGTAGGTCGCCAGGCGGGCGGCGTCGAGCGCGGGCAGGTTCTTTTCCAGCGACTCCGCGAACGCGCGCTCCCAGTTGCCGCCCGGCGCGCCGGAGGCCAGCGCGAAAAGCGCGGTCAGGAAGCGCGGCTCGTCCGGCCAGTCTTCGAGGCCCTGCTGCAGGATGCGAGCGGCGGCCGACGTTTCGCGCAGGCGCAGGTGCGCGTGGACGGCGATGAGGGCCGAAGCGAATTGCCGGTGGCGAACGTGGCTGTCGCAGCCCGCGATGGCCAGCCACTGCTCCCGGGCCGCGAGGTACGGGAAGAGGGCGCGCACCCGGTCGATCACCATATGCGACCGCGCCGCGAGCACGACGTTGCGCGCCGCTTCATCCGCGCGGTCGCGTTTGGCCGCGTATTCGGCCCTGACGATCGCGACGCCCGGATTGCGCTGGACGTTCGCCGGGAGGGCGTCCACCAGCGCCGCGGCCTCTTCGGCGCGGCCGGTGGCCATCAGCACCCAGCTCTTCAGAATGGTCTCCTCCATGCTCAGGCTTGCGGGCGGCAGACGGTCGAACTGATCGAGGGCCTCGGCGTAGCGCTGCCGCGCCACGTAGAGCCGCGCGCGCTTGCCCTGCAGGTCGCGGCTGCCGGGCCTGAGCTCGAGCGCGGCGGCCAGCGCCCGCTCCGCGGCGTCGGGGGACCGGATCATCAGCGCGTCCACCACGCCGCCGATCATCGCCGCGCGGTGCGCGGGACGGGCCTTGCGGATGCCGATGAACGTCGCGCCGGCCAGGATCACGACCAGGGCCGCCGCCCACGACCACCGCAGCCCGAGGCGCCAGATTCGCGGCAGCCGGCTGGCGCGATCCGGACGCTCCAGATGCCCGCTGGCGCGGCCTTCCCTGAGCATCTTCCGCCGGGCCCGGAACGCGCGCCACCACGTGGCCTCGCCCTGCACCGCGAACAGGCACACCAGCAGGAAGACGCCCAGCGTGTCGTGCAGCACCGTCGCGCTCCACTCCGGCGGCATGCGGGACGACCACAGCGCCAGCGACACCACTCTCGCGATGTTCAGAAGGAGCACCTGGGCCAGACCCAGCGCGACGAAAGCGAGCGTCTCGAACCACCGGAACCGGTAGAGCAGGCACACGCCCAGCGTACAGAGCCCCACCGTGACGCCCGTGCGCATGCCGCTGCACGCCTCCGGCACGCCGAACGTCGCGTGGCTGAGGTGGATCGTCAGCCCGTCGGCCCAGCACCGCACGTTCAACGCCTGCAGGACGAATTCCGACGCTTCGACGGACATCACCTGCATGGCCATCTGCAGCTTTCCGAACACCTGGCCGGGCAGCGGATGGATCCAGTAGAGCAGGAACAGCGCGATCAGGATGTCCCTGCCGTACCGGTCCGGCAGGGACCAGCGCAGGCAGGCGTAAAACAGCAGGACCATCCCGAGCCATTCGAACTGGTGCACGTTGAAAACGATGCCCAGCACGGCCAGCAGGGCGCCGGCGACGGCGACGGCCGGGATCAGAACGGAAGGCGGGCGGGCGCCGGATCCCGCGGGCTTGGGGCGCAGCAGGATCAGCGTGGCGAAGAGCGTCCCCAGGACAAAGCGGATCAACCCTTCTTCGATGCCGGTAAGCCGGCCGAAGTTGGCGGCCGCCCAGGCTCCGAACAGCACAAGGGCCGCGGCCAGCACTGCCTTGCGCAGCATCGTCATCTCCCCACCCGCGGGTTCAGCACGGCGGCTCCCCTTCGGCCGCTCAGAATTCGTGCGCGTAGACGAGGCGCACGCCGTATATCTCGCGCTCGAAGGCCAGCTTCCGCTCCTCGCTGGTGCGCCGGATATACTGTGCGTAGGCCTCCAGGTCCAATTCGCGCGTCAGCGCCACCAGCAGCGATGCGCTGCTGGCCCACGTAATGTAGTCGCTGCGCCACTCGGCGTCAATCTCCGGGTCAGGCGCCAGGTCCGCCGCCAGCTCGCGGGGCGCCGCGCCTTCAGGCGTGGCGCGGGTATCGCGCGCGTCCGGCAACGGCGCGTTCCAGCGCACGCTGTAGACCGTATCGCCCCGCAGCCGCACGTAGGGCGTGATCGGGACTTCCGCGCGCAGGCCGCTGTCCCAGTCCCGGTAGCCGAGCCACTCGTCGCGCGCCGGATCCACGATGCGCCACTGCGTAAACGCGCCGGCCTTGACCCATTCGCCGCCGAAATCGACCTGGTAGCGGTAGAGATCGACCGTCGCCAGCGGGTAGTTGAAGTCGGTCACAAGCGACCGGGAAAAGCTCAGCGAATGGGAAAGCTTGCGCGTCAACTGCGTCTTCAAGCCGGCGAGACCGACGAGCGTGGCGACGTCCGTGCGGCCGGTGTCGCCGGCATGGTAGCTGTGTCCCTGCGAATAGCCGACGCCGACGAAAAGCACGGTCGAGCGCGTGAGCGGGATGGCGGTGCCCCGCCCGAGGTCCACCCGCAGCAGGTATTCCTCCGTGTCCACGCGCGGGCGGTTGGTGGCCGCGTAGTCGGTCTGCGAGAAACTGGCCCAGGCGCCTACCGTCGCGCCGGGGACCAGTTCCCACTCGTAGCCCGCGCTTTCGTCGTACGTCACGCGCTCCTGGTCGCTGAATTCGTCGCTGAACGGAATGAGGTCCGTCCGGCTGCCCCGCAGGGAAACGTCCTGCCGTTCGGACAGCAGCCAGTCGAGATCCGCTCCGAGCCGGTTCTGAAAATGCTCGTAGCGCGCGCCGCCGTACGGATCCTCGAGCCCGCGCGTGTCGATGAAGTCGGTGCGATACGCCGCGTCGTCGTAAAGCCGCCCCTTGATGAACGGCGTCAGCGCGAACTCCGAGGAGATGCTGGCGAACACGCCTTCCTCGGCCAGGTCCACGCGAAACTCGTCCTCCTGCGTCTTGAGAGGGTAATGCTCGTAGGTCACCCGCACCGACACGTCCAGGTCCGTGGTCGGCGTAACGATCAGGTAATTGCGGAAGATCAGCGACCCGACAATGGGGAAATCGTGCCCGTCCGTCTGGATGCGGCCGCGCCGGTTCTCGTGGAGAAAGTCCGTGCCCGTGCCGCGGCTTTCGGTGTAGCGCCATCCGGCCTCGATGTACAGCAGGACCGTCGAATAGAACGGGCCCAGGCGCAGAGTCACGTAGTCCGGCGGGGCGATGTCGCGGTGGTTGTGGAACCGGAGGCCCTGCGCCACGGCGGCGGCGGGCAGCAGCAGCAACAGCAGCAGCGTGCCGGACGCGCGGCGCGCGAAGCGCGAAGCGGCCGGCGGCCGACGGTTTTCGGTCCTCGGTTGCATCCGTGTAACGGCGGACTTCAGCCTCAGCCTAGCATCGGAACGGCGCACCTCAAGCCGAAATCCGCGCTTCAAGACCGCGGAAGCATGATGCGCAGCCCGGTGCCGCCCTGTCCGAATCCGCCCATGCGCTCGACCTCCCTGAAACGGCGCTCCACTTCGTCCCACAGGGCGCGCCTCTCCCCGTCCGGCAGCGGCGTGACCGACGGGCACTCCACCGCGAAAGCCCACTCGCTGAAGGCCGCCGCGCGCGCCGGCGTTTCGCGCAGCAGCTCGAACATCATGGCGCGGTTCAGCACATGCAGCCGCGCGGCCCGTTCCCGGCTCCAGCCCGGGAAGTAGCTGAACGGCCCCATCTCCATGCCGGGCGGCAGGTCCAGGCCGGACTCCACGGCCAGGTACGGATCCTGCGTCAGCAGCAGATCGCCCGGCGCGGTCAGCTCGCGCACCTTCGCCGCCGCCTTCCGCAGGTTGCGCAGGGGCGTTTCCGCCTTCAGCGGCCACCAGACGAGGTCGCGCCCGCGCACGAACCACGCCTGGTTGATGGGCGACGAGAAGGCGGAGACGAGGCACAGCAGCAGGACGGCCAGGGCGAGCGGGCGGGCGCCTGCGCGCGCCGGTTCGCGGACGGAGGCGAAGAGGCGGAACAGGGCAACGGCGACGCCCGCCGCGAAGAGCGGGAAGACGATGGTCTGATAATCGTCGTAGGGGAACGGCGCGGCGAAGTGCGCGACGGTCATGGCCAGCGCGCCGAGCCACACCGCGGCCGTCGCCGTGCGGTCGGCGCCCGGCGCGGCCCCCCGCGCCGCCCCGCGGCCGGGGCGGAACATGAGCGCGGCCAGCCCCAGCCCGCCGGCCACGAGGTAGGCCTGCGCCACGCGCGAGAGGAAGCCCGCCTTGCAGGCCAGGAGGTACAGCGGCCCGCCGGGCGCGCGCGACGCGTGGTAGCCGAACAGCCCGAACCACAGCCCCCGCGGGGCCGACAGCGCGAACGGCCCGAACGCCGCGGCCGCGGCCGCGGCCCCGCCCAGCCCGAACCACAGCGCGGGGAAGCGCGGCGCGGGCGACGGGTCGCGGCGCCCGAACGCCAGCAGCGCCAGCGCCACGGGCGCGCACAGCGCCGCCGAGGTGCGCGCGCCCGCCGCCAGGGCCAGCAGCACGCCCGACCCGAAGCACGCCGCGGCGCCGTGGCGCGCGCGACGCAGCGTGAGCAGGACGAACCCCCCCGCCAACAGCAGGGCCGTGAGCGCGTAGGTCTTGACGATCGCCGTGAAGTAGCTCTGGTAAACGTTCACGCCGCAGAGGCAGAACGCGGCCAGGGCCGCGAACCGCCGCGAACCGCCGCCGTCGGCCCCGCCCGACAGCCGCGCCGCCAGCCAGGCCGCGCACAGCGCCGCGGCAAAGCCCAGCGCGGCGCTGAACAGCCGGCCGCCGGCCACGCCCATGGCGTCGACCAGCGGGTAGGCGGCCGCGTACACGAACGGCATCACCGGCCCCTGCGGCACGGCGAAATCCGCGTAGGGCATGCGGCCGCGCGCGACCTGCCGGGCCGCGTAGAGATACCAGCCTTCGTCCTGGTTCAGATCGCCCAGCAGCAGGTTGCAGGCGTAGAGAATGCCGGTCGCGGCCAGCGCCGCCAGCCACAGCGCCGCAAGCTTTCCGTCGCGCGGTGTTCGCCTTTTGTCCACGCCGCGGCCTTCCCCGCCTGCCTACGAACCGGGATGCACCGGCTTGTCGCCCCCGGCGCAAAGGGGGCACGCCTCCGGCTGCCAGGTGACCGGCGTCATCTCCAGCAGGCTGAATGTCGGATACCGGAACCGCGCCGCGCCGCCGCTGCGGTCCACCAGCACGGCTATGGCCGCCACCCTGCCGCCCCCCGCCTCGACGATGTCCACGGTTTCCTGCACGCGGCCGCCGCGCGTGATCACGTCCTCGGCCACGACGTAGCTCCGCCCGGCGTCGATCCGGAAACGGCGCAGCGCCAGCCGGCCGTCCTGCTTCTCGGCAAAGATGCAGGGCGCGTCCAGGGCGCGCGCCAGCTCGTGCCCCACGATGATGCCGCCCAGCGCCGGCGCGATCACCGCGTCCACGGCCGCGTCCGGCAGGGCCGCGCGCAGCCTGGCGGCCAGCGCCGCGCACAGGTCGCCCGCCACGCGCGGATAGCGCAGCGCGTTGGCGCACTGGAAATAGCGGTCGCTGTGCAGACCCGAGCGCAGCTCGAAATGCCCGTTGAGCAGCGCGCCGGTCTGCTCAAGCCGGCGAAGCACCTCGTTCGAAGTCATGGCGTCGGCTCCCGTCGTCGCGCCCCGCGCGCGATGCGGTAGACGCTAGCAGAGGCGGCGGAAGCTTGTACAGCGAATACCGCGGCCGGGCAATTGCGGGTTCCCGGTGTCGGACGTCGGGCGCCGGCCTCCGTTTCCGGTAGCCGTCCGCGCCCTTTCTCTCCTATCATCCGCGCATGAGCTTTGCCGTGCCCGACGTCCTGCGCAGGGAGGCGGTATGCCTGGGCGCGCTGAACGCGCCTTCCGGCCGCGCCGCCCTGACGGATCGCGAAATCCGCGACCGGCTTGAGGCGCCCGTCTGGCCGGGCGGAAGCGGGCCCGCCGTTTTCGAAGTCGTCCGCCCCGGCGAAAAGGTGTGCTTCGTGATTTCCGACCACACGCGCCGGACGGCCGCCGATCGCGTTCTGCCCGTGCTGCTCTCGGGGCTGGCGGAGCGCGGCTGCGACGCGCGCGACATGCACCTGCTGGTGGCGACGGGCATTCATCGGCCCCCCGCCCCGGAGGAGCTCGGGCGCATCCTGGGCCCGGCCGTCTACGGCGAATTCCGCGCGCGCCTGCACGCGCACGATCCCGACGCCGCCGACCTGGTCGAGGTCGGCGCGCTGGCCGACGGGCACCGCGTGCGCGTCAACCGCCGCGCCCTGGAAGCGGATCGCCTTGTGCCGCTGGGCGCGGCCGGCTTCCACTACCACGCCGGTTTCGGCGGCGGACGCAAGTCGCTCGTGCCGGGCCTGGCCGCGCGGGCAACCATCGCCCACAACCACAGCCTGGCGCTGGACCCGCGCGAAGACCGCTTGCGCGCCGGCGTCGAGACCGGCCGGCTGGACGGCAACCCCGTGGCGGAGGAGATGCTGCGGGCGGCGCGGATGTGCGATCCCGACATCATCGTAAACACGGTGCTCTCTCCGTCCGGCGAGCTGGCCGGCGTGTTTTCCGGAGAGCTCGACGCGGCGCACCGCGCGGCCTGCGCGGCGGTGCGCGAGATGCTGGGCTTCGGCCTGGAGGAGCCGGCCGACATTGTGCTGGCCGACGCCGGGTCCGCCGGAGACTGGATCCAGAGCCACAAGGCGCTGGTCAATGCGTCGCGGGCGCTGCGTCCCGGCGGGCGCGTGATCCTGCGCGCGCCGTGCCCGGAAGGCCTGGGCAACGAACGGTTCCGCCATTATCTGCGGATGGAATCGACCGCGCGGATGTGCGCCGCGCTGCGCGCGCAGCCGGAGGTCAACGGCCAGACCGCGCTCTCGACGCGCGAACGCGGACGTTGCGCCGTCCTGGTCACGGACCTGGGCCCGGAGGATCGGCGGGACCTCGGGATCGCGACCGCGCCGGACCTGGAGTCCGCGGCGGCGCGCGCGATAAGCGATCTGCGCGCCGGCGGGGTGCGCCGCCCCACTTACCTGATCATGCCTCAGGCGCTGTACACCGTCCCCTTCCCGCGCGGCGCGGCGTGAGCGGGCCGGCCGCCGCCGGCTACGGGACAAAGGCCGCCTCGCGGGCAAAGGCGGCGAGCTGGTCCTGGTACTCCTTCCAGTCCGGGAAACGCCCCTTGAAGGCCTCGGCCCAGTAGGCCAGCAGCTTGCTTTTCAGCTCGTTCTGCAGCAGCGTGTATGAATTCGCCCTGGCCCAGACCCGTTCCCAGATCCCCTGCCAGTACTGCCGGTCCTGCTCCACGTCGGCGTTGGGAACGATGGCCCGGGGCGCGCGCTCGAAGCCGCCCGTTTCCTTGAACAGCTTCCTCAGCTCCGGCTCGTTGGGCGCATTCAGGGTGTAGTGCTCGACCAGCGCGTTGAGCGACCGGAAGGCCTGATCCGGGTTGACGGAACGGAAATCGACGGCGCTCTGCCGGTACAGTTTCAAGGCTTCCTCGGCCTTGCCCTCCTGCGCCAGCTGCGGAGCCAGTTGATTGATCGCCGCCGCGGTGAGGGGATGCCGACGGTAGTCGGGATCCGTCGCCATCTCCATCCACAGCCTTGACGCGCCGGGCGTATCCCGGTCCTGCAGGCGGCACTCGGCGCTGAAGTACAGGGCCGGCGCGGCGTAAGAAACCAGTTCGGGGTAGTAGTCGAGAAGGTCCTCGTACAACCGCAGCGCCTGGACCGAATCCCCGCCGAGCTGCAGGGAGCGCGCCTTCTGTAACCGCGCGTAGGGTGCGGCCGGGGAGTCCGGAAACTGCTGGACAAACGCTTCGTATTCGGCCGCCGCCTGCCGGAAGGCGTTTTCCCTGTAGTTCTTGTCCGCCCTGGCCAGCTCGCGCTCCGCGAACCTGTCGAGCTTGTTGCGCTCCGCGTCGGGAAGCGTCACGTCAGGATTGGCCGCGCACAGGCATCGCGCCGTCAAGGCCGCGCCCGCGGCGATCCAGGCCAGGGCCCGCGCCGCGGCGGCAGGCCTCCCGCATCCGATAGCGTGTCTCATGGTCGCATCCTTCCTCCACGGGCCGTCCCCGCCGGCCGGACGGCCGAAGCGAAACGCCCGGCTTGCGCCCGGCGGGAAAGACGAATCCGGGTAGTCTGGACAACTTGAGGCGAAGATCAAGCGTTTCTTGGCCTCCCGACCCAGACGCTGGCCGACGGCATGCGCGAAGACGTTCCGGTGCGCATCATCCACGCCGGCGACGGCACGCTGTGGACCGACCTGGAGAACGCCACGACCGGCGAACTGGGCGGCGCGGCGGTTCTGAAAAAGGGCCCTTCCGGATTCAGTGTGGGTAGCCCCAACATATTGTGGTGCTCCCCCTGCGATCCTGTCGATTAAGCGAATCGGTCAAGGGTATCCGAGACCGCCGCTCATCCCCGCGCGGAAGGCTTGCGCTTCTCCCCGTGCGTCAGTGCCGCCCGCATCTCCGCGGGCGTGTTGCATCCGAGCAGCGCGGCCCGTCCCTCTTCGTCAAGAACCCGGCTGATCGTCGCCAGGAAACGCACGTGCGGCCCGCTGACGTCCTTGGGCGAAAGCACCAGAACGAAGATCCGCGACGGTTCGCCGTCCAGGGAGTCGAAGTCCACCCCGTGCTTCTTGAGCCCGACGGCGCACACGATACGGTCCACGGCGTCGGTCTTGCCGTGCGGAAGAGCAATGCCGTGCTGCATGCCGGTCGAGCCGGTCTTCTCGCGCGCCAGGACCGCGGCCAGCGCGGGAGCCGCGTCGCGGACGACGCCGGTGCGCGCCGCCAGGTCAACCAGCTCCGCGATGATCTCTTCCTTGGTCCCGCCCTTGAGGCGCGGCGCAAGCGCGGGCAGAACGATGTGACCCTCCAGCGCCGCGCCGGCCTCCGCCGGCCCGCCGCCGCCTTCCCGCGACGGCTCCCCGGCCAGGGAAGCGCGGTCAACGGGCTTGGCCAGCTCCGCCGCCATGCGCTGCAGCTCGCTCACCACCTCCGTCACCGCGGCGCGCACAAAGGCCATGTCCCTCCCGGAACATTCGAACACGACATCCAGCCCGTCCTTCCGCAACGTGACCACCGAAACGTCCTTGCGCATCTGGTAGATGCCGGCGTCGCGGTCCAGGGTGTGCACGAAGAAGCCGTCATCCTCGAACACCTCCATGATCTTGTCCGTCAGAACTTCAACGGCGTCGACGGAAGGCAGCGTGAAACGCGCCGCCTGCTCCTGCCCCGCCGGCGCGGGACGGCGCACGCCCGGCGCGCCGCCGCGCAGCAGCCCGATCAACGCGGGCGGGGCGATGAGCGTCGTGACGAGGGTCATCAGCACGCCCACGCCGAAAACGTCCTGGCCGACGATGCCCGCCGCCAGGCCGATGCCCGCCACAATCAGCGCCACTTCGCCGCGCGGGATCATGCCCGCGCCGACGCGCAGGGCGCCGCGCAGGTTGAATCCGCAGGCCAGCGCCGGCGCGGCGCAGCCCCCGAGTTTCGCCGCCACGGCCACCACCGTGTAGATGCCGCCAAAGGCCAGAACGCGAGGGGAGGCGAGAAGGCGGATGTTGACGAGCATGCCCATGACGACGAAGAAGACCGGCACGAACAGGGCGACGACCGGCTCCAGTTTCTCGCGGATCAGATGACACAGATCGGTGCGGGACATGGACAGACCCGTCACGTACGCGCCGATGATCATGGCCAGCCCGGCCTCTTCAAACAGCCCGGCCAGAATCAGCGCGATGCCGAGGGACATGATCGCAATGGTCCGGCGATCGCGGAACAGCTTGAGAAGCAGGCTGATCCGCGGCGACGCGACCAGCCCGACGGTCGTGGCGGCCAGCCAGATGCCGACGGCCTTGGCGGAGATGATCCCGATGTGCGCCCAGTCCACCGAGCCGGTCGTGCGCGAGGCGCTGATCATGCCCATGGCGACCGCCAGCATGATTATGCCCAGCACATCGTCGATCACCGCCCCGGCCAAAATGGTCACGCCCTCCGGGGAATCCACCTTGCCGCGCTCGGAGAGAATGCGCGCCGTGATGCCGACGGAAGTGGCCGTGGACATGACCCCGAGAAACAGCGCCGGGGGCGCCAGGAAGCCTATCGGCGCGGGGGACAGAAGGCGCGAGCACCAGACGGCGACCAGGTCGCCGAGCACGAAGGAAGCCAGCACGCCGCCCAGTCCCACCATGCTTCCGGCCAGCGAGTAGCGCAGAAAAAGCGGCACGTCCGTTTCCAGGCCGGCGTTGAACAGCAGAACGACCGCCGCCACGGCGCAGAAGCCGTACAGCTCCGGCGAGACCGGAAACGCGCCCGCGAGCGGGAACAGCCCCTCCGGCAGGCTGGGAAGGGCCGCGCCGCCCAGGAGGTACGGTCCGATCGCCACGCCGCCGGCGATCTCGCCCAGCACGCCCGGCATTCCGATCTTCTCGAAAAGGCGGGCGGAGAACTTGGCGACGAACAGAATCACGCCGAGCTGCAGGACCAGCACCATCATGCGGTGCGTCATCGAGACTTCCGCGTGCGCCGCGCCGCCTTCCCCGCTTCCCGCCCAGGCCGCGCCGGCGGCCACTCCCGACGCCGCCACGAACAGGGCCGCGAATGCCAGCCGGCTTTTCATGCCGTCTCCCGCCGGAATACCGCCCGCGCCAGTTCGTCCGCGCCGCCGACGGAGGAGCTTCGCGCCAAAGCCGCGATCAGAATCCGCAGCGCCTCAGCCTTGGAGGTCACGTCCAGAAAACATACGCGGTCGGGAGACAGAGTCCGCCTCAGCCAGGCAGCCTTCCCGTCGTCGCCATGTCTGTCCCCGGCGGGTGTCACGCCGTTCGCCTTTCTTGCTCCTGGAATACGGCCAAAAACCGGATATGTTACGCCTTGGCCCGGCGCCGGTCAACAAGACCGTCGCGCAACGCGAAACCCGCCAGTCACGCGGTGAGGCGAGGTCGGGCGGACCGTCCCACCGTCGCCTTGCGGGCTATGGCAAGCCCGGTCCGCCGCGGCGCGGCCGGCTTGGCGCGCCGGAGCCTCCGGGCGAAGGCGGCACGCCGCGCCCTACCGGCGTGTCTCCACCGCGTAACTGACCCCTCACCGCAACGCCATTGACGGGCGCGGCGCACGGAGAGAATATCTCCGGGGCGGGGAAAAGGGGAAGGGAAAGCGCGCGCGCAAATGGGAACGGGGAATCGCAGATCCAGAACGGCCGGCTTGCCTCCCCTTCGGCTTCTGCCGCTTGCCGCGGCAATGCTCCTGGCCGGCGGCTGCGGCAGGGAGGGGGCGGCGCCGCGCATTTCCGGATACCGGATCGCGGCGGCCTATCCCCACGATCCCGCCGCCTTCACGCAGGGGCTGGTGTGGCACGCCGGCAGACTGTACGAAAGCACCGGCCTGGAGGGGCGCTCGACGTTGCGCGAAGTGGATCTGGCGTCCGGCCGCGTTCTGCGCAGCGCGCCGCTGCCCTCCGAGGCGTTCGGCGAAGGACTGGCCTCCTGCGCCGGCCGCCTGCTGCAGCTTACCTGGCGCTCGGGAATCGGTTATGTCTGGCGACCCGAGGACTTTGCGCTCCTGGGCACGTTCTCCTACCCGGGCGAAGGATGGGGCCTGACGTCGGACGGCAACGCGCTGATCATGAGCGACGGCACGGATGTCCTGCGTTTCCTGGACCCCCTGACGTTCCGGGAGACGGCGCGGCGGCGCGTGACCGACGAGGGCGCGCCGGTCACGCGCCTGAACGAACTCGAGTACGTCCGCGGCGAAATACTCGCCAACGTGTGGGGATCCGTCCGCATCGCGCGCATCGATCCCGCCACCGGCAACGTGCTGGGCTGGATCGACCTGCGCGGCCTGCTGACGCCCGAAGAGCAGGCCGCGGCTGACGTGCTGAACGGCATTGCCTACGATGACCGCCAGGACCGCCTCTTCGTGACGGGCAAGTTCTGGCCCCGGCTCTTCGAGATCGAACTTGTGCCCCGGCCAAAGGAGTAGGCTCCCTTCTCGCATCCGCTTCTGAGTCCTCCCGTACGCGGTCGCGTTGCCGCTGCATACTGGCAAGCACAGGCAGGGAACCTGCCGGCCGACCATAACAATCTGACAGACAGCGTGTTGAGCGCAAAGCGGCGCGCTTGGCATGGATATAGCATACGGCGCCACTGCTACGGCAAAAGTCTGGTCGCGACGGCGTCGGGAAAGCACGTTCCATGCTCGACACATCGAACGCATACGAGAGGTACGTGGCCGAGATCGCGCGGTACCCGCGCATTTCTTCGCAGCGCGAAGCGGAGCTTTCGCGCATTATCCGCGGGGGCCGCAATCGGCGCCGGGTCGAGGCGGCCGTCGAAGAGCTGGTCCATGCCAACCTGCGCCTGGTCCTGTATTGCCTGAGGAGCTTCGACAGCTACCTGCGCTCGCCCGACGTGCGCGTCTCCCACATGGACCTGGTGGGCGAAGGCAACCTGGCGCTGCTGCGCGCCGCGCGCAACTTCGATTCCGGCTACAGCCGCGGCGAACCCGCCGGCGGCGGCCGCCACGCCCCCTTCGGACGCTACGCCTGCAAGTGCATCCGCCTGGCCATGCTGCGCGCGGTGAAGCTTTCGCGACTCATCCGCGTGCCGGAGTATCACTTCAAGTACTGGGGGCGGATGCGCGCGCTGCGCCGCGAACACGGCGCGGATCTGACCGACGAGCTCATGGAGCGCGAATTGCACGTGAACACCGAGGTCTTGTGCATGCTGCGGCGCAGCGAGACCACCGCCACCCTCATGCTGGAGGATCTCGGGCGCGAGGATAGCGAGTCGTCGTGGGAAGAGTGGATGCCCGACAACAGTCTCGCCTCGCCGGCGCAGGAAACCGAGAGGAAGGACATGCGCCGCTTTCTCAACGAGGAGATGGACCGTCTTCCCGCCCGCACGCGGCGGATTCTGCAGCTCCTGTTCATGAGCGATTCGCGGCCGACGCTGGCGGAGCTGGCCGGACTGTTCGGGATCTCGGCCGAGCGCTGCCGCCAGGTCTGCGGGCAGGGGCTGGAACGGCTGCGCGCGCAGCTCGAAGGCCGCCTGCAGCGCGTGGATCCATCCCTGATCCCGGCCGCGCCGTCCGCGGCCGCGGTCTCCGGCGCCGAAGCGGCCGCGTGAGGTCAGGGAGCGGGAAACAACCCGCGGCCCGCCCGAAGCCAACAACTCCATTGTCCTTTCCCGCCGTTAGTGCTATTGCACTGCCACGCACATGGAGGCCGGCCGCCAATTGCGCATCGGAATCGTGGGAGGAACCTTCAACCCCGTTCATATCGGGCACCTGATTCTGGCTCAGACGGCCCTGGAATCGTTCGATCTTGCAAAGGTCCTGCTCGTTCCCTGCGCCCGGCCGCCCCACAAGAATACGGCAGCGCTGATTCCGGCCGAGCACCGCGTGGCCATGCTGGCGGCCGCCCTGGAAGACAGCCTGACGCTGGAGTTGTGCGACGTCGAAGTGCGGCGCGGAGGGACATCGTATTCCGTGGACACGCTGCGCCAGCTCCGCCGCGCGTATCCGAACGCCGAGCTGTGCTTCGTCATCGGCGCGGACACGCTTCCGGAGCTTCACGGCTGGCGCGACGTGTACCGGCTGCTCGAGCTGTGCCGCGTGGTGACCTTCAGGCGGCCCGGCGTGACGCCGCGGAATCTGACCCCGGAAGCGCTGCGCCTGCGGCCGCCGTGGCCCGAACGTCTCCTGCGCGACCTGGTTCCGGGCCGCATGATCGACGTTTCCTCTTCGGACATCCGCCACCGGGTGGCGGAGGGCATGAGCATACGCTACATGGTGCCGCGGGCGGTGGAAATGTATATCGCCGTGCACGGGCTGTACACGGGAGGAGGCTAGACCACGCCGATGGCGGAGAAACAGACGTTGTCGGGGCTGGAAATCGCGCGCCTCGCGCGGTCGGCGGCGCAAGACAAGAAAGGCGCGGACATCGTCATCCTGGACGTTCGCGGATTGAGTTCGATCTGCGACTACTGCCTGTTTGTTTCCGGAGACAGCCCGCCTCAGCTGAAGGCGCTCGTCAACGAGATCCAACACGCTCTCAAGCAGCGCGGCGTGCCGTGTTTCCGGCGGGGCGGACAGCCCGAGTCGGGCTGGATCACGCTCGACTACGTGGACGCGGTCATACACGTGTTTCTGCCGCGGCAACGGGAATACTACGCGATCGAATCGTTGTGGGAGGAAGCTCCGCGTCTGCCGTAGGCGTTTCCCAGTCGGCCGTCTCATCGTCGGCCAGCCCCTCCACGGCCAGCAGACGCCGCGCCAGGGCGCGCAACTGCTCGTCCGCGCCGTCCACGGAAGGCGCTTCGGCCTCGCGGTATTCGACGCTCTCCAGCATGCTCAGCAGCGTTCCGAGCTGCGCGGTCCGGTCCGCCGGAGCGCGCTCCCGCGCGAGCATGAACCAGCCGCCCGCGACCAGCGCCAGCAGCGCGGCATAGGCCAGCGCCGGCCGCAGGGCTCGCGGAAAGGCCGTAACCCGCGCCGGCGCGTTCGCCGCGGCGCGCGCCGCGCGCCGCACGGCCTCCCGCGCGCCGGCGCCCGGCTCGCCTGCGGGCAGGTTGGCCGCGGCCAGGGCCGCCAGCCGGCCCAGGGCCGCGCGGTGGTCCCGGCATGCGCCGCACGCCTGCAGATGCTTCTCCAGCGCCGCGGCGGCGCGGCCCGTCAGCCCGCCGGCGTCCGCCAGCAGCATGTCGTTCCTGAATCCGTCACACGTCTTCATTTTCATCCCGCAAACGGACCCTCAGCTTGGCCAGCGCGTATTGCATGCGGGCCAGGGCCGTGTTGATCGACACGCCCTGCGCCGCCGCGATCGCCTTGAACGGCAGCTCCGCCTCCACGCGCATCAGAAAAACCTCCTTCTGCTCAAGGGGCAGCTCCGCCACGGCCGCGGCCACGCGTCGCCCGGTCTCCTCGGCCTTCAGCCGGCCGAGCGGATCGGGCTCTTTTCCCGGCAGCGTCTCCTCCAGCGGCCGCCCGGCCTCCGGCGCCACGTCGAGGCTTACCTCGGGTTTCCGGCGCCGCGCGCGGTCGATGACGATGTTGCGCGCAATTCGCACCAGCCATCCCAGGAAGTTGCCCTGCCGGTACGAGCCGATCGCGCGAATGACCCGGAACCACGTTTCCTGGAAGACCTCGTCGGCCTCGCCCTGCCCCTCCGTCATGTTCAGGATGAATCCGAACAGGGGCCGCTTGTACTTCTCGACAAGCTCTTCCAGGGCGTCCGCGTCGCCCCGCCGGTACCGGGCCAGGACCTCGTTGTCCGTCATTTCCATGTCCGCCGCCGTCCGCCCCGGTCCGGCCACATTCTTACAACGCGCGGGGCCGCCGGTTATTGCCCGCGTTCTTGCGTCGCCCGCCAGGCCCGCTCGCCCCACCCCCGCGCCACGGCCGCCGCCCGCGCCGTGTTGCGCCCCAGGCCGCGCACCATGTCTTCCAGCGTGGGGCGCGCGACAACCACCGTCCACAGGCCGATGCCGAGCACGTTGAGAAGGTAGATCAGGGCATAGGAGAACACCCGCCCGTATTCCTGGATGTCCGTCTGCCGCTGCAGCAGGGTGGTGATCGTGAAGGTGAAGTGAAAGCCCCAGGTCAGGCCCACGACCGCCAGCCAGGCAAGCTGGTAGCGGGCCGTGTCGAAGAATACGCTGAGCGCGTAATAAACGCCGATCGCCAGCATCGTGTAGAGCGGAAAGAAGTAAGGCGCGAGCGTGATCAGGACATTGGTCTTGGTCAGCGTCACCGATCCCCGCTCGCGCGACACGTTCATCCGCAGCACGCGCGCGCCCATCAGCCAGCCCCACAGCGCGTGCGTGAGCTCGTGCGCCAGCACGTACGAGCGCACCGGCCGCGGCAGCGCGATGAAGATCAGCAGCCAGGCCAGAAAACCGCCTCCCAGCGCCATGGCGGACGGCGGAAGGGCGGAAGCCGAAGACGGCTGCGCGGCCGTAACCAGCTCCGCCACGGTGCGCGTCGCCGCCGCGCCCAGGGGCAGCAGCAACAGCCCGACGATCAGCCTGAACAGACCGCGCATCAGCGCCAAACCATCGCACAACCCCGCCCCGCGATGAAGCACCATTTCGCCCGCGCGGCGGTCGGGATGCTTGTTTTTCGGTGGAAACCGGCCGCCCTGCCGCGCCGTCCCCGGAAGCGGCTTGACGGCGGGTCGCGGGCCGTACACCATGCGCCGCGCATGGCATCACAGGGAGGTCGACGCGTGTCCGCCGCGGAAGAAACCGCGATTTCGGGTGTCGAGCCGATCGAATGGCTCCTTTCGCTGCCTCCCGCCTGCGCGCGGCAGTTGGCCGCGATCGCGCCGGACCGCGCCCGATCCCTTTTCGCGGCTTCCGACCCGCCGGGCCGCCAGCTCGGTTCGGGCGGCGGCACGGCGCACCTCCTCCGGCAGGCCTGGCAGGCCGCCGCGGCCGGCCGCGGCGGCTTCGGGCAGTGGCTGCGGGCGTCGCGCAAGCTGCTGATCCACGGCAGCGGCGAAAGCCGCCGCCTTCCGGCCTACGCGGCGGCGGGCAAGCCGTTGATACCGATCCCCCCCGTTTCGTCCATCGGCGGACAGCGGCCCGACCAGATCCTGCTGGACATGTTGTGCCGCAGCTACGCCCCCCTGCTCTGGCACGCCCCGGATCACTACCGGACCATGATCGCATGCGGCGATTCGATGGTGCGGGCCGAAGGGCCGCTGCCCCTCTACCCGCGCGCCGACGTCCTGATCGTGGGCCTGGCGGCACCGCCGGAGGAAGCCGAACACCACGGCGTCATGATCTGCGCGGAGTCCGAGCCGTGGCGTCTGCAGTCTTTCCTCCAGAAACCTCCGGCCGACAGCCTTCTCCAACTCGCCGCCAACCGCCCCTTCTACCTGGACACCGGCGTCTGGCTGCTCTCCGAACGCGCCGTGATGGCGCTGATGGGCAAGTGCGGCTGGAACGACGGGCAGGAAGACTTCGAAGGCGGCGCCGCGCGGGAATACGACCTGTACGGCCGCTTCGGCCCCCTGCTGGGCGAAAGCCCGCGGGAACGCGACCCCGAGATCGGCCGCCTCACGTCTGCCGTGCTTCCGCTGGACGACGCGCGGTTCTACCACTTCGGCACCAACCGCAGCCTGCTGGCGTCGGTCCGCCAACTGCAGCATCCTTCGTCCAGGCAGCGTTCGTTCGGCCACGCCTCCATGAGCGCGCCGGTGGCGCCGGTCGTGCAGCACGCGCAGGTCGACTGCCCGCTGGGACCGGACCAGCGCGACATCTGGATCGAGAACGCGCGCATCCCCGCGGGCTGGCGCCTGGCCCGGCGGCACGTGCTGACGAACGTGCCCCCGAACGAATGGTCCCTGGAACTGGAGTCCGGCGTCTGCCTGGACTTCGCGCCCGTGAACGGCGGCGGCACGTGCGTGCGTTTCTACGGGTTCGACGACGCGCTGCGGGGTCCGCTCGGCGACGGGAACACGCGCTGGCTGGGACGCCCGGCCCCGGCCTGGTTTGCGGCCCGCGGAATCAGCCCCCCGGAGGCGGGCTGTGCGGAGGATGCCGACATCTTCGACGCGCGCCTGTTTCCCGTCCTGGCGCCCGCCGATCTTGCGGGGGATTTCGTGGCGTGGCTGTGCGCCGCGTCTCCGCCGCGGCGCGACGACTTCCGCCGCCTGTGGAACGCGGCGCGCCGCCTTTCCGCGCGCGAGCTGCTGCACGGCGCGGACTGCGTGGCCATGGCCGCGCAGCGCCGGGATCACCTGCGGCGCGCGCTGCGCGGCCTTGACGGGCCGGCCTGGCTGGAGTCCTGCGCGCGGCTGGACCTGGCCGCGACGGCGGGAGTCCTCCAGGCGGAGAACCTGCAGCCCCCCGCGCTTCCCGCGGGGAACGCGCCGGCGACGCTGGCGTCGGTCCACGACCGCATGTGCCGGGCGGCGCTGCTGCGCCGCGGAGACGCGAAGGCGGCGGAAGCCGGCGAAGCCTCGGCCTTCGCGGGACTGCGCGATCTGATCGTCGGCCAGATGGAACTGCGACCGGTCCGGCCGCGGCGCAACGCGCTGGAAGACCAGATCGTGTGGGGCCGCGCGCCGGTGCGGCTGGACCTGGGCGGAGGCTGGTCCGATACCCCGCCTTTCTGTCTCGAACACGGCGGCATGGTCGTCAACGTGGCGGCCGACCTGAACGGCCAGCCGCCGATCCAGGTTTTCGCGCGCATCTCCGACAAGCCGGGAATCGCGCTGCACAGCATCGACCTGGGCATCGGCGAGCGGCTGGAGACCTACGACGACATCCGCGGCCCGGCGCGGCTGGGCAGCGGGTTCGGCATCGCGCGCGCCGCGCTGGCCCTGGTCGGCTTCGACCCGCGGTTCCACGCCAAGGGCGGATACGCTTCCCTGAAGCAGCACCTGGCAAAAGAGCTGGGCGGAGGGATCGAGCTGAGCATGGTCTCCGCGGTGCCCAAGGGCTCCGGCCTGGGCACCAGCAGCATCCTGGCCGCGACGGTGCTCGGCTCCCTGGGAGAACTGTGCGGCCTCAACTGGAATACCTGCGACCTGTTCGCGCGCACCCTGGCCCTGGAGCAGATCCTGACTTCAGGCGGCGGCTGGCAGGATCAGGCCGGCGGCCTGCTCGGCGGAATCAAGGTCGTGGAGACCGTGCCCGCGCTCGTCCAGAGACCCGTGATCCGCTGGCTCCCGGACCGTTTCTTCGGCGAGGATTATGCCAACCGGACCGTCCTGCTGTACTACACCGGCATCACGCGCGTGGCGCATTCGATTCTCGGCGAAATCGTGCGCGCGGTTTTTCTCAACTCCGGCGCGCACCTCGGCATCATCGAGGCCATCCGCCAGAACGCCGCCTTTCTGGCCGACGCCGTCCAGCGCCACGACTGGAACGGCCTGTGCGAAGGCATCCGCCGGAGCTGGATGCTCAACCAGCGCCTGGACGGCGGCACCAACCCACCGGAGGTGCAGGCCATCGTCGACCGCGTCGCCGACCTTCTGGAAGCCAACAAGCTGCTGGGAGCGGGCGGCGGCGGGTACATGCTGTTCCTGGCCAAGGATCCCGAGGCGGCCTCCCGCGTCCGCGCCATTCTCGGCGCCGAACCTCCCAACCCCAGGGCGCGCTTCGTCGACCTCGGCCTGTCCCGCACGGGGTTCAAAGTCACGCGAAGCTGACGGTCGCTTTTCCGTTTGACCTCCTGACGCCCGCCGCTATCATGGCGCGGCTCGTTTTCCGTGGGACCGGGGTCTCTTTGCGGCCCGGCCGGCGGCAAGCGAACCGGGAGAAGGAGTCACATGGCGAATATCAAGAGCGCCCAGAAGAGGATGCGCAACGCCGAGAAAAGCCGCCTGCAGAACCGCGCCGTGCGCAGCAAGGTGGGCAGCCTTCAGCGCCGGCTGCTGGACGCCGTGGCGTCCGGCGACCGCTCCGCCGCCGAGGCTGTCTGCCGCGAATACTGCTCCGCGCTGGACAAGGCCGCCAAGACGAACCGCGTCAAGGCGAACACGGTTTCGCGTCGCAAGTCCCGCGCCGCGCGGATGATCGCGCGCCTCGCCGCGGCCTGACGCCGCGCGCGCCGGCTACCAGTACTCCACCACGCTTTCCACGATGTTGCGGGCGAGGTCCTTCGCCGCCGCGGGCAGCGCGGCGCGCTTTTCCGAGGCCAGGTCGCCGCTCGCCGTGAAGGTGGATTCCCCCTTGACCGTCCGTTCCACAAGCACCTCGCCCGTGGCGGCGCGCGTGAACTCCAGCCGCGCCCGCAGCGCGAGCCGGTACTCGCTGGCGGTGCGGCGCGAGCCGCGCTCGTAGCGCAGCGGCTCCAGGCGATACTGCACCAGCCGCACGGCCAGCACGGCATCCGCCTCGGACGCCCCCGTCACGCGCAGCGCGCCGTCGCGGCGCAGCTCGTTCATCAGCGCGTGCGTGGTCTCGATCTCCAGCAGCGGTTCCGACGTCTCGTTCACGCAGGCGGGCACGTGCACGGTGCGGAGATCCTCCGGCAGCGTCGAGCCGAGGCGATAGCCCAGGCATCCGCCCGCCAGGAAAGGCGCAAACGCGGCGAGGAGCGTTCCCCACGGCAGGCGCGGACGCCGACGGCGAGCGCGGAACGGGACGGCGCCCTCGGCCGTGGCATCAAGCCCGCGGCCCGGGAGGCAGAGCGCCTCGCCGCCCCGTGCAGGCGTCTTGGCTGGAAGCCGGTTTTCGCGCTCTGGAGCGTTCACTGCTCTTCCGGAGCTGGAAGTTCGATGTCCGACGACGTGCGACCCGCGGCGTTCGTTTCCGATCCGCCGGGCAGCGGTTGGTCCGGCTCGCTTTCGGCCTTGATTCGTTCCAGACGGGCGCGCGCCCGTTCCGCCAGCCGCGAGGAGGGGAAGCGCGCGATGAAATCCGCGTAGGCGATCAGCGCCGCCCTGGGCTTGCGCCCCCGGTGCTTGTCGTAGAACGCGGCGCGCTCGTAGTACATCCCGGCCAGCTGTTCCTTGACCGCGTCCAGCATTTCGCGCGCGCGCTCCGCCTGCCCGCCGCGCGGGTATTCCCGCATGAATTCCGAGAGCGCCGAGACCGCGTCGCGCGCCAGGTTCTCGTCGCGCGGGCTGGTGCGCGCCAGCTCGTACACGCACGCCGCGCGCGCGAAATCGGCGTCCTCCATCTGCGCGAAGCCGGGATAGCGGTAGCGCAGCGTCTCGAAGGCCACCACGGCGGCCATGTAGTCCCCGGTCCGGCGGTAAAGCTGCCCCAGCCGGAAGCGGGCCTCCGCCGCCCGGTCCCACTCGGGCGCGCTGCGCACCAGCGCCTCGAACAGAGGCAGCGCGCGGTCGGGAAAAGCGAAGCCCGCGAAGCGGCCGAGACGTCCGCGCCGCGCGGTCATGACGTGATTGGCGATCCGGTATTGCCGCTCGACGACTTCCGTGAACGGGAACCGCCCCGGGAAATTGTCGACCAGGTACTGGTATTCCGCGAACGCCCGGGCGTGGCGGTTGCGTTGCTCGAGAATGCGCGCCAGGGCCATCTGGGCCTCGGCCGCTTCGGCCGCGCTGTGCCAGGCGTGCACCAGCGTCTGGCAGGCGCGGGCCGCGGCGCGCAGCCGGCCTTCCTCCTCCAGGCGGCGAGCCAGCGCGAGCTGCGCCGGGGGACTGTCCTCGGCCGGACGATAGAAGATGCCGGGGCGCTTGCGATCGGGGAGATCGTCTTCTCCTTCTTCGTCCCAATCGCGCGCCGGCTGCGCGCATGCCGCGCCGAGCGTCACGCCCGCGGCCAGCGCGGCGCAGAGGAAGCGGGGTGACCGACGAAGAAGCACAAGCATTCCAGACTCCATGCCTGAAACCTAGCAAAGACGGCCGGGGGAGGCAAACGCGGAATCGGGCGCAGGATCCGCGCGGCGCGCGCCCGGGCTCGCCGGGCGGCTCAGCCCTTGATGCATCCCAGCGGACGGATGCGGGCCGTCCTGCGCGACAGGCCGGCGGTTTCGCAGGCGTTCACGACCTGCGACACGTCCTTGTAGGCTTCGGGCATTTCCTCGGAGAGGGTCAGGCGGTCGTGGGCCAGGACCACGATGCCGCGCCCGGCCAGCTCGCGCGCGATATTGCGCCCGCGCGCTTCCTTGATGGCCCGCTTGCGGCTCATGCGACGCCCGGCGCCGTGGCAGGCGCTGCCGAAGGTCTCGGCCATGGCCCGCGCCGTGCCCGTCAGGACGTAGGAGCAGCGTCCCATGTCGCCGGGCACCAGCACGGGCTGTCCCACGGCGCGGTAGTCATCCGGAATCTCGGGCCGCTCCCCGGCAAAGGCGCGCGTGGCGCCCTTGCGATGCACGCACAGGCGGCGCGCGGCGCCGCCCACGTCGTGCGACTCGATCTTGGCGATATTGTGGGCCACTTCGTAGACCGTGCGCAGCTCCGCCGCGCTCTCCCGGCTCAGGATCGAGGCGAAGACTTCGCGCACGCCGTGGGCGATCGCCTGCCGGTTGGCGAAGGCATAGTTCACCGCGCATCGCATGGCCCCCAGGTACTGCGCGCCTTCCGGAGAGCCCACCGGCGCGCAGGCAAGCTGGCGGTCGGGCAGCGCGATGCCGTACTTGCGCGCCGCGCGGTCCATGGTCTGCAGGAAATCGTCGCAGATCTGGTGCCCGAAACCGCGCGACCCGCAATGGATCATCACGGTGACCTGGCCGGGAAAAAGCCCGAACGCGTTCGCCGCGGCGGCGTCATACACCTCGTCAACGTATCCGACTTCGAGAAAATGGTTCCCGGAGCCCAGCGTGGCCACCTGCGGCCGGGCCCGTTTCCAGGCCTGTTCGGACACCGCGTCCGGGTCGGCGTCGGGCATGCACCCGCCTTCCTCGATGTGCCGCAGGTCATCGTCGTCGCCCAGCCCGCGCGCCCGGGCCCACCGCGCGCCCTGGACCGCGATGCGGCGCAACTCCGCGTCGCCCACCTCCATGGCCCCCGACGAGCCGACTCCCGTCGGCACCCGCGCGCAGAGCGCGCGCACGAGGTCTTCCAGGCGCGGCGCCGCCTCCGCGCGCGTCACGTTCGAAGCCATCAGCCGCACGCCGCAGTTGATGTCGTATCCCACTCCGCCGGGCGATATCACGCCGTCCGCCAGATCGAATGCCGCCACGCCCCCGATGGGGAAACCGTAGCCCCAGTGCATGTCCGGCATGGCCAGCGAAGCCGCGACGATGCCGGGCAGCTGCGCGACGTTGGCGGCCTGCTGCGGGGCCTGGTCCGCGAAGATGTCCCCCAGCATCTCCTCCGTGGCATAGATGCGCGCCGGCACGCGCATGGCGCCCGCGCGCGGTATTTCCCAGGCCGC
Organism: Lentisphaerota bacterium; assembly: GCA_016873635.1. GTDB lineage: Bacteria > Verrucomicrobiota > Kiritimatiellia > UBA8416 > VGWJ01 > VGWJ01. The sequence goes on from VGWJ01000003.1 coordinate 68,830, forward strand.
CTCCCCGATGCGCTTGAGATCGTGTCTGTCCATTTTGGCCTCCCCGGCCCGCGCCCGTGTCCTACACGTCAAAAAGCACCCGCGCCAGCCAGCCGCCTTCCGTTTCGGCGACCGCCAGCATGTGGTACGTCACCGCCTTGATCTCGCCGTGCAGGCCGTGCCGCGCCGGGTCGAACGGTTCGCCGCGCACGGTCGCCCGCAGCTCCGTGGCGCTGCATTCCTGAACCTCGAACGCGCCGAACAGGCGCCGCTCGGTCTGGTGCCGCACGTTCAGCGCGCTCAGCCAGCGCACCATCAGCGTTTCGCGGTCCGGCGCGGTCACGCGCACCGGCCAGCTCTCGGCCGGTCGCACGCGCGCCGGGTCCGTCAGCAGCGAGAACATGCCCCACGCCGCGCGCGCGTACAGCTCCGCGGCCGACGCCGCCCGCACCTCGATCCCGGCGTCGGCCGTATGCTCGAGGTACGCGAGCCAGGGGGGACGACGGCTCGAATCGCCTTCACACATGCGCTGCGCTCCTCCACGAGTTGCGCGGCCGCCGAAAGAACGCCGCGGGTCCCCTACCAGCCCAGCGCCGTCATCCCGGCGTACGCCGCCAGGGTATACGCCAGGATCGCCGCCACGCAAGGCAGAATCATCCGGTACACGGCCGCCAGCGGCACGCCGAAATAGTCGCGCGTTACCAGCAGGCACAGGTGCACCGGCGAGAGCATCATGCCCATGTAGCCGAAACCGTAGGCCAGCGCCAGCGCGGCCAGCGGCGTGAGGCCCGCGCCGGGCTGCGCCAGCAGCCCCACCACGATCGGAAACGATGCGCCCGCGAAGCCCATGGCGATGCCCGTCACCAGCCCCGCCAGCAGCGGCAGCCCCGCCACGGCGAAGAAGACGGGAATGCCGCTTCCGGCCATCTCCGCGGCCGCGCGCGGCAGCAGGCCCGCGGCATCCAGCATGGACTTGAAGATCAGCACCCCGGACAGCGACATCAGCACGCTGAGGGATTTGGGCGCCAACAGCGTCGAAAACATGCGGCGCCGGTCCGGTTCCGCGCACAGGATCACGGCCGCGGCAACCGCCAGCCCGGCCAGCACCGCCAGCAGCTTGCGGTACTGGACGGGCATGCCGGGCAGCAGGCGGCCGATGACCGGGCTGAGCGCGAACAGCGAGACCAGCACCGCGGCCAGCGGCAGCAGCAACAGCAGCGCCCGGCGGTCGCTGCCCGCGGACGAACCCGGCACCGCGGCCAGGCGCCGCACGTGCCGGCGCACGAGGAAGAGATAGCCGGACGCCACGGCCACGAGCGTGAACGGAAACTGCGCGGCCACGAACTGCGGCGTGTCCATCTCGAAGACCGACATGGCCACGATCACCCCCGGATACAGCGGCCACCAGTATTCCCACACGTGCCGGAACCAGTAGTTGACCGCGGCTTTCCAGTCGCCGCTCACTTCCGCGCCGGCCCCCGCCTGTTCCACGAAAGGCGCCGAGAACAGCGCCCCGGCCGGCATGGGCACCAGGCCCACCACCGCGGGCAGGATCATGGCCGACCAGGCCCGCCCGTTGCGCCCGCCCCACCGCCGGGCGGCGGAAACGATCTCCTCCGCATTCCGTCCGGATGTCATGAAACGCCCGACTTCTACGATCAGCGACACGATCGCCAGCATCATCCACAGGTCCGGCGCCCGCAGGGCCCGCCCCACGTTGCGCAGCGCCTCCGGAACCGTGACCCCCGCCCACAGGTTGAGCGCCAACCCGCCCGCGACCAGGGCGAGCCCCAGGTGCACGCGCAGCCGCGTGAGCAGCAGCATGGCCCCGAACACGATCACGATCTTGACGACGGCAGGCATGGGTTCGGTGTTCGGTTTTCGGTTTTCGGTTTTCGGCGTTCGGTGGTCGGGCGGGAGATGCGGGTGAAGACGGCGGAAACACCGGACGAGATCGGTTTCATGTTGACGGTCGGGATCACGTTTCCGCCTCGAACGCCTGACTCAGATTCCGCCCGCGAGCCGTTCGCAGGCCACGCCGGCCTCCGCCAGCAGGCGGCGCGTCTGCGCGCCGAACTCGTACTCGTCCCCGTAGACCACGCGCGTGACGCCGGCGTTGATGATCATCTTGGCGCACAGCAGGCAGGGACTCAGGGTGGAATACATGGTGCCGTCCCGCACGGCGATGCCGTGATAGGCGGCCTGAACAATGGCGTTCTCCTCGGCGTGGCAACAGACGCAGTCGCCCAGCGCGGCGCCCGACGGCGCGTCGCCGGCGCAGCGCGCGCAGCCCCCTTCGAAACAGTTGCGGATGCCGCGCGGCGTGCCGTTGTAGCCCATGGAGACCACGCGCCGGTCGCGCACGATCACGGCGCCCACCCGGCGCCGGCGGCAGTTGGACCGGCTTGCCGCCACGCCGGCGATATCCATGAAATACGCGTCCCACCCCGGCCGGACCGGCTTCTCGGTGTTCATGCGGCCAGCATGCCCGCGGGTCCTCGTCCAGTCAATGCGCATTCAAAACAAGGGCGTTTTCCGGCGAACGGATGAACGGCCTTCCGGCCCGCCGCCGCATGAGCGGCCCGTTGCACGTGACAGCCGGAAAAAGTGGCTTGCCGCGTCCTGCCGTGCTACGGTTCCGGCGCCGGATTGATTCAAGCCGGGGAAGGGAGCCAGATGCAAAGCCCAGGGACGAAGCCGACGAGACAGACCGCGCCCGCCGAAGAAGCGTTCGAACGGGCCGGACCCGCAAACCCCTACGCCAAGTTCGCGGACGCCGACCTGATCCTTCGCGATCAGCTCGCCATCGACCGCACGATCCTGGCCAACGAACGCACGCTGCTGGCCTACGCCCGCACGTGCCTGGCGCTGATCCTCACCGGCGCGGGCGCCGTCAAGTTCTTCGACGGCCTGGCATCCGACGCCGCCGGATGGACGCTGATCGGCCTGGGACTCGCCATCGCGGTCGTCGGCCTCTGGCGCAGCCTCGGCATGGCCCGGAATATCGGCGCGGTGAACAGGAAGATGCATCGCGAATAACTTCCGCGACGGCCGCGCCGCTTTTCGCTGCCGGTAACGGGTCAGTCTCGCGCTGCAGCCGCACCCGTCCACCGCGTAACTGACCCCCATTACCGCTGCCGCCACTTTGCGCTTGCGTCGGCGCCGGGCCGCGCTCTAGGCTGACGCTGGTTCCGGCAAGTGTATGCGGCGCGGTCCGCGCTTCGCGGCCGGAAGAACTTGGTCCGGGAAAGGAGATGGTGTCATGAGGGATGTCAAAACCGTATGCGCGACGCTTGCCGTTGTCGCCCTGGCGGCGGCGCCGGCCCCGCGCACGGCAACGGCCATGCACGCGACCGGGGGCCCGGAAATCGCCATGCGCTCCGAGGAGACGCCGCTGGGGTTCTCGATGCGCGGCTCGATGGGGTACCTTAACGGGAACGCGAACCGCGCCACGTACGCGGAGAACCCGGACGGCAGCCGGCGCCAGCTGACGTCGTCTTCCTGGGACCTGCGCGGGCTCTTCATGCTCGGCTGCGAAGCCACGGCCGAAGTCATGGACCGCATTCGCATCAATGCCGGCCTCTGGAAAGCCATGAACGAAGGCAGCGGCGAGACGGACGAGTACCGCTGGCTCTGGATCGGCCACGAGTGGTCGCACTGGCAGCACGGCAGCGTGGACGTGATCAACGCGTTCATGTTCGACATCAATGCCTCGCTGGATCTGGTCAACTACCAGGGCATTCTTCTGAGCGCGCTGGCGGGCCTGAGGCGCGATTCCTTCGCCTGGCTGGACTCGGCGCTGTGGTACACGGAAACCAAAACCACCTTCCGCGACGTGCACGGCACGTACAACGGACAGAACACGATCGGTTATCGGCAGGACTACTGGACGCCGTATGCCGGCGGCGACGCGCGCGCCTCGTTCGGGCCGGCGGACGTCGAGCTGTACCTGCTGTTCAGCCCCGTGTCCATAGGCAGCGACCTGATCCACTACAAGAATCGCGAAAACAAGACTTTCCCCCAGGGCCTGCACGTCGAGAGCGGTCCGGGGCTGGGAGGCTACATCGCCGCCGGCGGACGCGGGCTCTACAACGTGACGGACAACCTCTTTGCCGGCGCCGGACTGGACGTCACCTCTCAGACCACGCGCAACGCGAACCGGAAGACGATCGAGACGAACGAAGTCCTGAGGAAGGGAACGGCCCTTTCGCAGTCGGCCGTGATGCTGACGGGCGTGGTCGGCTGGCGCTTCTGAGGCGGTCTTTGGGGTCGGGCGCCATGCGGATTGCAGCGGACCGGTTTGCATCTCGGGCGTGCCTCGCCGCGGCGCTCATACCGGCCGGCGCGGCGCGCGTCGGGAGCGCGGCCGGCCCGGAGGCGCCCCGGTTTTCGATTCAGGCTTCGATCGGACGCCTCGACGGCCGCGCCCGCGAGATCGTCTACGACCCGGTTCTCGCGCCGCGGGCCTCCTCCCCCTCCGCCGGCGCGGAGAGGGATAAGCTCAGCGAACTCACCTGGGACCTGTCCGGCCTGGCCGTGCTGCGCCTCGGCGCGGCCCTGCGGACGGCCCGCGGCGCCGTGCTGAGCCTCGACTACCGCACCGCGCTCAACCGCGGCGACGGCGAGCTGCAGAATTACGACTGGCTCGGCCCCGGCGAGGAATGGACCGACTGGTCCCGCAGCGAGGTCTTCGTCGAGGCCGCCCGGATGGCGGACGTCCGGGCGGCGCTGCCCGTCTTCAGCGCCGGAAGGTCGCCGGCGTGGCGCGCCATCGCCGGCTACCGCCGCGACTTCTGGAAATGGTCCGACCGCGGATGGGAATACGTTTACTCCAACGAAGGCTTTCGCGATACCCGGGGGTCCTTCGGCGGCCTGCGCCTGGTGGACTACCAGCAGACTTTCTCGATTCCCTATGCCGGGGCCGGGTTGCGCGCCGGCCGCGGCGCCTTCGGTTGCGACGCCGCGCTGCTGTTGAGTCCCCTCGTGACGGCGGTGGACAGGGATTTCCATCGGCTGCGGGACACGCATTTCGAGGAACGCTTCACCCGCGGCCGCTACGCCGCCGCGGAAGCCGCGGCCGCCTGGGCCGTCCGGCGCAACCTGCGCTTGACCGTCGCGCTCGAGGCCCGGATCATTCCGGAAACGGTCGGCGACATGACGATCGTCGAAATGAACCTGACGCTGCCCGACGCCGCGGGTATTGCGCACCGGTCGCTGATGGCGGCGGCAGGAATGGAGTGGGTGTTCTAGAAGGTTTCGGGTTTCGGGTCTCAGGTTTCAGGAAGATATCGGACCCGGAACCTGAAACCTGTGTGGGCAACGGGAGGTCGTGACGATGTTGAACGCGGATAGCTGCGCCCTGGTCGTGGTCGACGTGCAAGGCAAGCTGGCGGAAGCCATGCACGGGAAAGAGCGTTTGTTCGGGAACCTGCAGAGGCTCGTCCGCGGCGCGCGCGCGCTGAACGTTCCCGTCGTGTGGATGGAGCAGAGCCCCGCCAAGATGGGCCCCACCATCGCGCCGCTGCGCGAGTTGCTCGCCCCCGACGAGCCCATATCCAAGACGAGCTTCAGTTGCTGCGGCGAACCGGCCTTCGCCCGGCGGCTTGAAGCGCTGGCCCGCGGGCAGATCCTGCTGGCCGGAATCGAGGCGCACGTCTGCGTGTTCCAGACCGCGCGCGACCTCGTCGCGCGCGGGTACGAGGTCGAGGTGGTTTCCGACGCGGTGTCCTCGCGCGCGCCCGGGAACGCGCGGCTCGGCCTGGAGCGCTGCCTCGCCTGCGGGGCGCGGCTCACCGGCGTGGAGATGCTGCTGTTCGAACTGATGCGGACCGCCGATCATCCCGCGTTCCGGGATATCCTGCGGATCGTGAAGTAGGGCATGTCGCCGGACCTCGCCCAGCGCATCAAGGCCCTGGCCGCGGAAACGGGCTACGCCGCCTGCGGGATCGCCCCCGCCCGTCCCTTCGAGACGTTCCGCCGCGCCGTGCTGGCCCGCATGGCCCGTTTCCCCGAGGCGGCCGGCCTGTACCGCGACCTGCTCGCGCGCGCCGACCCGCGCGCCGACCCGCGCGCCGGCGCGCCGTGGGTCAGATCCCTGGTGGTCTGCGTGCGGCGCTACGGCAGGTACCGCGTGCCGCCGGGGCTGGCCGGTCATATCGGGCGCAGCTACCTCTTCGACCGCCGCTGCCGGGCATGTCCGGAGCACGACATGCCGTCCCGCTTCACGGCCGGCCTGCGCGCGCTCGGGTTGCGCGCGCGGCGCGGCGGCGTGCCCGAGCGCTGGGCCGGCGCGCTGGCCGGCGTGACGCGCTTCGGCCGCAACTGCTTCGCCTTCTCGCCCGCGCACGGCTCATGGATCAACATCGAGACATGGCGCGTGGACGCGGAATTGCCGCCCGACCGGCCGACGGTGTCATCGCCCTGCCCTCCCGGCTGCCGGGCCTGCGTCGAGGCCTGCCCCACCGGCGCGCTCGTCGCGCCCTACGTCGTGCGCATGGACCGCTGCGTGGCCTACCTGACCTACGGCGCGCCGGGACCCGTGCCGGACGAGCTGTGGAAGAGGATGGGTCCGTGGATCTATGGCTGCGACGCCTGCCAGGAGGCCTGCCCGCTCAACCGCGGCAGGTGGGAGGAGACGGAGGCCGCTCCCTGGCTCGAGCGCGCCGCGCCCCTGCTCGCGCCGCGGGCCCTGGCCGGAATGAGCGACGACACCTACCGCGCCGTCGTCCACCCCCTGTTCTGGTACATTCCGCCCGACAACCCGCAACGCTGGCGCCGCAACGCCGCAAGGGCCTTGAAGAATGCCGAATGCGGATTGCCGAAAGCCGAATGAGCCTCTCACCCCGGAAAGAGTTCAGCCTTAAAAGCGCGGTTCAGCCGCGCTTCGCGCGGCCGATCCGTTCTTTCCAGGATCACCCTAGAAACAACAGTTCGGCCGCGAAGCGGCTGAACTGCTCTCTGTAGGATCAGGCGTCTTCCATAGCTCGAGGAACTTGCGGGATGATGGGGCGGAGGAAGCCGTAGCGGTGTTGGACAAGATCGCCGAGTTGCTGGAGGGCGATGTGACCATCGAGCCGGACCGGCTCAGCGAACATGTCGGCGTCCTGCCCGAGGACCGGGTGCGGATCGATCCCGAGGTGTGGGCACATATGGGGGGCTGTGTGGAACGCCGCGGGGCGATTCGGGACGCTAACGGGCGATCACCGGACGGTTCTTCTCGTCAAGGACGAGCACCGTGGGGCGGTGCGCGGCGGCTTCTTCGGGCGTCAGCTCGCAGAACGCGAACACGACAAGGCGGTCGCCCGCGATGCCTTTGCGCGCCGTGGCGCCGTTGAGACAGACTTCGCCCGAGCCGGCCGGACCGGCGATGGCGTAAGTCTCGAACCGCTCGCCGTTGGAAAGGTTGGCCACCAGCACCTTCTCGTACGGAAGGATATTCGCCTGCCGCAGCAGGTCGGCGTCGATCCTGATGCTGCCTTCGTAGTCCAGCTCGCAGCCCGTCACGGCGGCGCGGTGCATCTTCGCCTTGAGCATGGTCAACTTCATTTCTTCGCGGCGCTCCTCCGCGTTTCCGTCACGGCCTTCAACAATGTCTCAAGTTTGGCTTTGCGTTCAAGGACTTCTTCGCGCTGCGCCTTCTGGCGCTCCACGACCTCGCGGGGCGCCCTGGTCATGAACTCCACGCTGCGCAGCTTGCGGCCGACGCCCGCGAGGTACTTGTCGGCCTTCTCGATCTCGGCGGACAGGCGCCGGCTCTCGGCCTCCGCGTCGACCACGCCTTCCAGCGGCAGGTAAACCGTGCCCAGCGCGCAGACGACGCTGGGCATCGCCTTCTTCCGGCGCGGGCCGGCAAGGCCGGCGATTTCGGCGTTGAGACGGCGGCCGACCGCGGCCGCGTCGGCGGTCAGGCGCTCCTTGACCTTCGCGTCCCGCGGCTCGATGTACAGCCGGATGTCCTTCGACGGCGCGATGCCCAGATCGCCGCGCAGGGCCCGCACGGCGGTAATCAGCGCGTGTTTCTCTTCCACATACTGCACCGTTCCGGCGTCGACCTCAAGCTTCAGCGCGTCTTCCCTGGCCGGGTCCGGCCAGGGCGCGGTCATGATGAACTCGTCCGCGCCGCCGTATCCCATGGCGTGCCACAGCTCCTCGGTCAGGAACGGCATGAACGGATGCAGCAGGCGCAGCGCCGTGTGCAGCACGCGGTCCATGAGATCCAGAACATCGTCCCGGTTCGGACCGCCCAAGGCATCCTTGGCGTATTCGACGTACCAGTCGCAGAACTGGTGCCAGACGAATTCGTAAAGCACCGCGGCCGCGTCGTTCAAGCGGCAGCGTTCCAGGTTGGACGCGCAGTCCCGGGCCGCGGCCTGCAGCTTGGCGATGATGTGCATGTCGTCGGCCGACAGCCGCGCCGGGTCGAGCGGCCCGCCGGCCGGCTTGCCCTGTAGGCGCATGAAGCGGGCCGCGTTCCAGATCTTGGTGCCGAAATTGCGGCCGATCTCGAACTTCTGCTTCGAGATGAAGACGTCCTGGCCGGTGGCGGTGATCATCATCAGGCTGAAGCGCAGCGCGTCGGCGCTGAATTCGTCGATCACCGTGAGCGGATCGATCGAGTTGCCCAGGCTCTTGCTCATCTTGAGGCCGGCGTCGTCGCGCACCGTGCCGTGGATGTAGACGCGCCGGAAAGGCACGTCGCCCATGAACTCCAGCCCGGCCATGATCATGCGCGCCACCCAGAAGAAGATGATTTCCGAGGCCGTCACCAGGTCGTGCGTGGGGTAGTAGAAGCGCAGGTCCGGGTTGTCGTCCGGCCAGCCGAAGGTGCTGAAGGGCCACAGCCACGACGAGAACCACGTGTCCAGGACATCGGGATCCTGTTCGATCTTGCCGCCGCCGCACTGGGGACAGGTCTCCGGCCGGCCCTTCTGCGCCCACTCCTTGCCGCAGGCGCCGCAGGTGAAGACCGGTATGCGGTGCCCCCACCAGATCTGTCGCGAGATGCACCAGTCGCGGATGTTCTCCATCCACTCCAGGTAGACCTTGGTCCAGCGCGCGGGGACGAAGACCACGCGTCCGTCCTTGACCGCCTCGATCGCCGGCGCGGCCAGCGGTTTCATCTTCACGAACCACTGCAGCGAGAGGCGGGGCTCGACCACGCAGTCGCAGCGGTAGCAGTGGCCCACGGCATGTTCGTGGTCCTCGACCTTCTCCAGCAGGCCCTCGTCTTCGAGCTGCTTCAGGATCCGCTTGCGGCACTCGAAGCGGTCCATGCCGGCGTAGGGGCCGGCGGCCTCGTTCATGCTGCCGTCGCCGTTCATGACGTTGACCGGCTCCAGGCCGTGCCGCAGTCCCATCTCGAAATCGTTGGGGTCGTGCGCGGGCGTGACCTTGACCACGCCGGTGCCGAAGGCGGGGTCCACGAAATCGTCGCGGATCACCTTGAGCGCGCGGCCCAGCACGGGCAGGGTCACGACGCGGCCGGGCAGATCGCGATAGCGCGCGTCGCGCGGATTCACGGCCACGGCCACGTCGCCCAGCAGGGTCTCCGGCCGCGTGGTGGCCACCACGACGTAGTCCGGCGGCGGCGCGGCCCGGCGGCCGGACGCCCCCAGGGGGTAGCGGATGTAGTAGAGCTTGCCGCGGGCGGGAGCATGCGCGCTCTCCTCGTCGGACAGCGCCGTGTGGCAGCGCGGGCACCAGTTGATGATGTAGTTGCGGCGGTAAATCAGGCCCTTGGCGTGGAGCCGGACGAAGACCTCGGCCACGGCGTCGCTCAAGCCTTCGTCCATGGTGAAGCGCTCGCGCTGCCAGTCGCACGAGGCGCCCAGGCGCTTGAGCTGGTTGATGATGGTGCTGCCGTATTCCGCGCGCCACCGCCACACGCGCTCCACGAAATCTTCGCGTCCCAGGTCTTCGCGCGTCCTGTTCTCGGCCCGCAGCGCGCGTTCGACGACGTTCTGGGTGGCGATCCCGGCGTGATCGGTGCCCGGCATCCAGACCGTGTTGCGCCCCTGCATGCGCCGCCAGCGCACCAGGATGTCCTGGATCGTGTTGTTCAGCGCGTGCCCCATGTGCAGGATTCCCGTGACGTTGGGCGGCGGGATCACGATGCAGTAGGGCTCGCCGCCGCGGCCGGCGTCGGAGTGAAACAGGCCCGCCGCCTGCCAGCGGTCGTACCAGGCGCGTTCGATCGCGGAAGGGTTGTAGGTCTTTTCCATGCTCGCGGACGCCGCGCTACCGCGCCTTCCTCCGCGGCCCGCGCCGCGGGCGCCGGGACTTCTCCTCTTCGCGGAACAGCTTGTATTCCATGCTGTCCACCAGCGCCTCCCAGGAAGCCTGGATGATGTTTTCCGACACCCCGACCGTGCCCCAGGTCTCGGCGCCGTCGGTGGACTCGATGAGCACGCGCGTGGTCGCCGCGGTGGCCTCCTGCGGATCAAGAATGCGCACGCGGTAGTCGGTCAGCGCCACCCTGGCGATCTGCGGGTAGAAGCGGATCAGCGCTTTGCGCAGCGCGCCGTCCAGGGCGTGCACCGGCCCGTCGCCTTCGGCCACGGTCTGCTCGCGGCTGTCCTTGACGCGCACTTTGATGGTCGCCTCCGAAATGCAGGGCTGATCCTTGCCGCGCTTCTCCACGATCACGCGGAAGCCCTCCAGGTCGAAGAACGAGCGATGCTTCTTCAGCACCTTCTGCACGAGAATCCGGAAGGAAGCGTCCGCCGCCTCGAACGCGTAGCCGCGGCTTTCCAGGTGCTTGAGCGCCTCCAGGACGTCGCGGACGCCTTCGGCCGATTCCTTGCGGCCCAGGCCCAGCTCCACCGCCTTGAGCAGAACGTTGCTGCCGCCCGAGAGTTCGGAAACCAGCACGTGGCGCTCGTTGCCCACGGTTTCCGGCGGGACGTGCTCGAACGTGCGCGGATTCTTGCGCACGGCGTTGACGTGCTGGCCGGCCTTGTGGCTGAAGGCGCTGCGGCCGACGTACGGCGCGCGCGGGTCGGGCCGCACGTTGACCAGGTCGTCCACGAACAGCGACAGCTCGCGCAGCTTGGGCAGCGCGCCCGGCGCCAGGCAGCGGCGGCCCATCTTCAGGATCAGCCCCGGCACCACCGCGCACAGGTTCGCGTTGCCGCAGCGCTCCCCGTAGCCGTTGACGGTGCCCTGCACCTGCGCGGCCCCGGCGCGCACCGCTTCCAGCGTGTTGGCCACCGCCAGCCCGGCGTCGTTGTGGCAGTGCACGGCCACCGGCACGCGCACGCGCCCGACCACCATCCGCGTCAGCTCGAAAACCTCGTGCGGCAGGCAGCCGCCGTTGGTGTCGCACAGCACCACCGCGTCGCAGCCGGCGCCGACCGCCGCGTCCACGGCTTCCAGCGCCAGCGCGGGGTCCTCCTTGCACCCGTCGAAGAAGTGTTCCGCGTCGAAGAACACTTCGCGGCCGCGCTCCTTCAGGTAGCCCACCGTATCGGCGATCATGGCCCGGTTCTCGCGCCGCGAGGCGCGCAACACCTCCCGCACGTGCAGGCCCCAGGCCTTGCCCGCGACGGCCACGACCTCCGTTCCGACCGCCAGCAGGCTGGCCACGAGCGGATCGCTGCCGACCCTGGCGCGCGCGCGCCGCGTGCTGCCGAAGGCCACGATCCGGGCGTGCGCGAGCTTCTCGCGCCGCACGGCGGCAAAGAACTCCATCTCCCGGCGGTTGGATCCGGCGTAGCCGCCCTCGATGTAGTCCACGCCGACGCGGTCCAGCCGCAGGGCCAGCCGCAGCTTGCCCGCGTGGGAGAACGACACCCCCTCCCCCTGCGCCCCGTCGCGCAGGGTCGTGTCGTATGTCAGCACCCGTTTGTCCGTTCTGCTCACGACTTGAAAAACGCCTTGTACAGGGATTGCACGGCCTTGGGCAGGTCCACGGCCTTGACCCCGAACATCATGCTGATTTCCGAAGATCCCTGGTTCATCATCTCGATGTTCACGCCGGCCCGCGCGAAGGCGGCCGTGGCCCGCGCGGCCATGCCCACGGCGTAGCGCATGCCCTCGCCCACGATCATGATCAGCGCCAGCCCGCGCTCCACCGAAACGTCTTCCGTGTCCAGCTCGGAGCGCAGGCGCTTCGTGACGTGCCGTTCCGCCTCGGGGCTCATGGCCTGCTCGCGCAGGATGATGGAGAGGTTGTCGATGCCCGAGGGCATGTGCTCGTAGGACAGCCCCTCCTCCTCGAAGATCTGCAGCACCCGCCGCCCGAACCCGATCTCCCGGTTCATCAGATACTTGCTCACGAAGATCGTGCAGAACCCCTCCGCGCTGGCGATGCCCACGGCCCGCCCGGCCTCGTAGGCGCGCTCGCGCACGATGCGCGTGCCCGGCCCCTCGGGACGGCGGGTGTTCTTGACGCAGATCGGCACGCCGGCGCGGATGGACGGGATCACCGCTTCCTCGTGCAGCACGTTGAAGCCGGCATAGGACAACTCGCGCATCTCGTGATAGGTCAGCTCGCGGATCGGCTCCGGGCCGGGCACGATCGCCGGGTTGGCCGCGAAGACCGAGTCCACGTCCGTGAAGTTCTCGTACAGGTCGGCCTGCACCGCCGCGGCCAGAATCGAGCCGGTGATGTCCGATCCCCCCCGCGGAAAGGTCACCACTTCGCCCGCGCGCGTATGGCCGAAGAAACCGGGGAACACGACGATTCCCTCGGCCCGGGCCAGCTTCGCCAGGCTCGCGTAAGACTCCGGCAGGAGCTGCGCGTTGCCGTACTCGTCGCTGAGCAGCATGCCCGCCTCGCGGGGCGAGACGTAGCGCGCCGCGGCGCCGCGGCGGCGCAGCTCGGCCGCGACCAGGCGCGCGGCATAGTCTTCGCCGGCGGCCTTGAGGCTGTCCGCAAACCGCCCGCGGTGCTTGGGGTCCGCCGCCAGGCGCGCGTCGAGGTCGGCGGCGATTTCGCGGTCGAAGTCGTCCGCCAGCCCCAGGTCGGACCGGATCGCGTCGAACCTTTCGAGCACGGCCCGCTTCTCCGCGGCGGCGTCTTCCCCGCGCAGCCGCGCCTCGGCGCAGGCGATCAGCAGGTCGGTCACCTTGCGGTCGCCGCCGTCGCGCTTGCCCGGCGCCGAAACCACCATGATGCGCCGTTCGGGATCGGCCTGGACGATGTCGCAGGCCTGGCCGATGACTTTCGCGTCCGCCATGGACGTTCCGCCGAATTTGCAGACTTTCACGCCTTTACTCCTCGATCCTGATGCGCACCGTGGGCGCGCCCACGATGTCCAGGCCGTCAATCTCGCGCAGGGCCGCGTCAAACTGCCGCTCGCGGGCCGCGTGCGTCACGGCCACCACGGGCACGTATTCGCCCACGCGCACCTCCTTCTGCAGCACCGACGCGATGCTGATTTCGTGCCGCCCCAGAACCGTGGCGATCCGCCCGAAAACCCCCGGCTTGTCCAGCAGCGAAAGCCGCATGTAATACCGCGCGACGATTTCGCCCGCCGCCTTGACCCGGATCGCGGCCCCGCCGCCGATGGCCGCCGGACGCGCGGGGCCGCCGGCCGTCACTTCGCGCACCACGTCCGCGATGTCGCCGATCACGGCGCTGGCCGTGGGCTCGCGCCCGGCGCCGCGCCCGTAGTACAGCGTCCGGCCCGCCATGTCGCTGTCCACGGACACGGCGTTGAACACGCCGCTGACCGAGGCCAGCACGTGATCCGTCGGCACCAGGGCGGGATGCACGCCGATTTCGGCCTCTTCGCCCGCGCGCCGGATCACCGCCAGGAGCTTGACCCGGTAGCCCAGGTCCGCCCCGTATTCAATGTCCGTCCTGTCGAGCCCGCGGATGCCCGCCACCCGGACCGCCTGCATGGGCACGCAGCCGCCATAGGCCAGCGAGGCCAGGATCACGGCCTTGTGGGCGGTGTCCACGCCGTCGATGTCCAGCGAGGGATCCGCCTCGGCATAGCCTTCGCGCCGCGCCTCGGCCAGCGCCTGGTCGAACGACATGTGTTCGGCCTCCATGCGCGTCAGGATGTAGTTGCAGGTGCCGTTGAGGATGCCGACGATGCCGTCGACGCGATCGCCCACCAGCCCGTCCCGCAGGGCGCGGACGATGGGTATGCCGCCGCCCACGCTGGCCTCGAAATGCACGCCCGTGCCGGTTCGCGCCGCCAGCGCGAACAGCTCGGCGCCGCGTTCCGCCAGCAGGGCCTTGTTGGCGGTAACCACCGGTTTGCCCTGCTCCAGCGCCATCCTCACCAGCTCCCAGGCCGCGCCCGTGCCGCCGATGAGCTCCACCACGATTTCCGTCGCCGGATCGCGCACCACCGCCGCCGCGTCCCTGGTCAGAAGGCCGCGGTCCACCGGCACGCCGCGGTCCCGCTCCAGGTCCAGGTCGGCGATGCGGCGGATCACCGGACGGGCCCCCAACCGGCGGGCCAGGAGATCCGCGTTGCGGCGCAAACCGGCCACCACGCCCCCGCCGACGGTCCCGAATCCCAGCAGCCCTATGCCTACCTCGCGCACGCGCGCCTCCTTGAAAAAAGCGCAAGGAGTCTACCACCCCCGCCCCGCCGCACAAGCAGAAAGGCGGCGCGGCGGGAGCGTTCGGGCGCCGGTTTGGACGTTGAGCATATCCGCGGCCTGAGCTACCATCTCGGACGTCAACCCTTCAGCGGAGGAGCCTGCCATGATTCGACGCGCCGGAGAGATGCGGGAACAGGTCCGTGAAAACATGCGGGGCGGAACCGGAGCCGTGCTCTTCCGGCACTGCTTCGAGCCCGAGGAGTTCGCCGCCAAGGTGCGTCTCTGCGCCAGGCTCAGCCTGCCGCCCGGCGCCAGCATCGGGCCGCACCCGCACGAGAAGGAAGACGAGATCTACATTATCACGAGCGGACAGGGCCTCCTCGACGATGGCACGACCAAGACGCCCGTCTCCGCGGGCGACGCCGTACTCACGGGACGCGGCCAGTCCCACGCCATCGCCAACGCCGGCGATGCGGATCTGGAGTTCATCGCCGTGATCGTGTGTTATCCCGAATGAGAATCCTGCCGGAGACCGTTCTGCTGCCGCCGCGCATCGCGGCGCGGCGCGGCGCGGCGCATGACCTGGCGGCCGAATGCCGCGCCTTCGGGCCGCGGGGTCTGCTCGTCCACGGCCTGTCCCTGACCCGCGGCGGAACGCTCGACCGCATCATGGCCGCGGCCGACCGCGATGCGGTCGCAACCTGGCAACATCCCGGCGGCGAACCCACGCTCGATCAGCTCGAAACACTCCTGGACTTCGGGCGGCGGCGCGGCGCGGACTGGGTGGCGGGCGTGGGCGGCGGCAGCGTCATGGACATCGCCAAGGCCTGCGCGGGCCTGCTGCGCGCCCGGAAACCCGCCGCGGAATACCACGGGGGCGCCCCGCTCCCCACCAGCGAAGTGCCCTTCGTCGCCGCGCCCACCACCGCCGGCACCGGCTCCGAAGCCACCCCGGTATGCGTGCTGACCGACGCGGCCAGACGCCTGAAACGCTCGTTCCGGCATCCGTCGTTGATGGCGCGACTGGTGATTCTGGACGCGAACCTGCTGGCCGGCTGCCCTCCGCCGGTGATCGCCGCGTCCGGCATGGACGCCTTCACGCAGGCCGTGGAAGCGTTCATCAGCAACCGCGCCACCCTGCTGACCGATGCCCTGGCGCTGCGGGCCGCGGGCCTGGTGGCGCACAGCCTGGAAGCCGTCCGCCGCGACAGCGGGTCCGGCGAGGCCGAGAACCTGCTGGCGGGCGCGTGCCTGGCCGGAATGGCCCTCTCCAACGCGCGGCTGGGCGTCGTGCACGGCCTGGCGCACCCCCTGGGCGCCCGCTACAACGCGCCCCACGGCCTGGCCTGCGCTGCGTGCCTGCCGGCCGCGATCCGCTTCAACCGCGAGGCCATGGGCGCAAAATACGACCGGCTGAGCGCGGAAATCGGCGGCGACCTGCTGGCAACGGCGGAGGCGCTCATGCAGCGAATGGAAATCCGTTCGCCGTTCGCGGGCCGGCCGCTGACAGACGTGCCGGCGATCGTGGCCGAGACCCTGGAGTCGGGCTCCACGGCGGCCAACCCGCGGACCGTGACGGCGGACGATGTGGCGGCGCTGTTGCGGATTGTGTTTGCGTAGAGATGACGTCGACAGTATAGCCTCGGAGAGGAAAACCAAGGAGGCACAGACCATGACGAAGATGTGTTCGGGATTCGGATCGGCAGTCGCAATGCTGGCTCTGGCGGGCTTGGTCGGAACGGGGTGCGAGGATGGCGGCGCCGACCAGGCCGACGAGAAGGCGGCATTCGTCGGAACCTGGCTGGTGACCAAGCATGATGATCCTCCGACGACCAGCTACTACGTGTTCAACCAGGATGGCTCCTTCTACAAGATGCGCGCCGGCGAAGGGCTGAACGGCGATCTCCACCTGTCCGGCACATTTTCGGTGGACAGCGGCGCGCTGAAGGGCAACTTCACGAACCCCGGCGTGGGAACGGGCGAAATCGTGGCGACGATCAAGAACGGCATCATGGAGATGGACTTTATCGAGCACTGGCACACGCCGTACAAGCACGTTCCCTGCACCGGCGTGAAGCAGTAGACACGGCACAGGTCACCCGCTCAGCTCGGCGCTGCGGCGGGCGGCGGCTTCCAGGGTGCGGTACACGAGGTCCTTGAGGTCGCTGTGCTCCAGGACTTCGCGGCCGGCCACGGTGGTGCCTTTTCTGGAGCTCACCGCCTCGATCAGTGCCTGCGCGTTCAGTTCGCCCCTCGCCAGCAGGACGGCGGCGCCCAGCATGGTCTGGACGCTCAGCAGTCCGGCATCGGCCGGCGCCAGCCCGAGCCGCGCGCCCGCTTCGGCCACGGCCTGCATGAAGAAGGCGAAGAAGGCCGGCCCCGAACCGCTCAGGGCCGTGACCGCGTCGAACTGCGTCTCGGGCAGCTCGAGCGCCCGCCCGAAGCACGACAGCAGCTCCGTCAGCACGGCCCGGTCGTCCGGCGCCGCGCGGCGCCCCAGGCAGAAAACGCTCATGCTCTGACCGACAAGGGCCGCCAGGTTGGGCATCACGCGCGCGACGCGGCCCCGCGGCAGAAGGCGCTCGAGGCCGGCCAGCCGCTTGCCCGCCGCGACGGAGACCAGCAGGTGCGCGTCGGTCACGCGGCCCGCGATCCGGGCCAGAACGGCGTCGAGATCCTGCGGCTTGACGCACAGAAAGACCACGCTCGCGGCGTCCGGCACTTCCGCCGCGTCGCCGGCGACGTTCACCCCGTGGCGCGCGTTCAGGAGGGCGCGCTTCTCCTCCGCGATCTCCGCGACGCAGACTTTCCCCGGCGCGACGCGTCCCCCGGCGATCAGCGCGGCCATGATCGCCTCGCCCATCTTTCCGCCGCCTATGAATCCGATCCGCATGGCCCCCCGATGGAACCACGGCCCGCCCTCCGGATCAAGCCGGGAGTTTTTGCTTGTCACGCCGCATGCCCGGCTTCTAACATCGCCGCCGCTTTGGACCGAATCGCAAGGGAGAAAACGCCATGGAATACAAGGACTACGGACTGACCGAAGAGCAAGTGATGATCCGCGACCTGTGCCGGCAGATCGCCGAGGAAAAGATCAAGCCCGTGCGCGAGCATCATGACCGGACGGGCGAGTTTCCGTGGGACATCGTCAAGATCCTCGCCCAGGCGGACATGTTCCGCATCGCGATTCCCGAGGAATACGGGGGCATGGGCGGCGGCGTCATGGAAACGGTGATCGCCGTGGAGGAGCTCTCCAAAGTCTGCGGCGGCATTTCCCTGGCCATGGCCGCCAGCGGGCTGGGCACGTATCCCATCCTCATCAGCGGATCCGACGAGCAGAAGAAGAAATACCTGCCGCGCCTGGCGGCCGGCGAGGCGCTGGCCGCCTTCGGCCTGACCGAAGCCGAGGCCGGCAGCGACGCGGGCGGCGTGCGCACGACCGCCGTGCGCGACGGCGACGCGTACGTTCTGAACGGCACCAAACAGTGGATCACCAACGGCGGCGAGGCCGACATCTACACCGTGATCGCCATGACCGATCGCGCCAAGGGCGCGCGCGGCGCCAGCGCCTTCATCGTCGAGAAGGGCACGCCCGGCTTCGAGTTCGGCAAGAAGGAGGACAAGCTGGGCATACGGGCCTCGGCGACGCGCGAACTGGTCTTCCAGGACTGCCGCGTGCCCGCCGGGAACCTGATCGCCAAGGAAGGCATGGGCTTCATGGTGGCCATGCGCACCCTGGACAAGTCGCGGCCGGGAGTGGCGGCCCAGGCCCTGGGCATCGCGGCCGGAGCGCTGGACGAGGCCGTGCGCTACAGCCGCGAACGCCGCCAGTTCGGCAAGGCCATCGCCAGCTTCCAGGGCCTGCAGTTCATGCTGGCCGACATGGCCACGCAGGTCGAGGCGGCCCGCACCCTGGTCTACCACGCGGCGCGCCTCATTGACGGCGGCGCCAAGAACATCAGCAAGATATCCGCGATGTGCAAACTCTTCGCCTCGGACACCGCCATGCGGGTCACCACCGACGCCGTGCAGGTCTTCGGCGGCTACGGCTATATGCGCGAGTATCCCGTGGAAAAGATGATGCGCGACGCCAAGATCACCCAGATCTACGAGGGCACCAACCAGATCCAGCGCGAGGTTATCGCGCTGAACCTCATCAAGGAAGCGGCGTCGGCCAAGGCCTGAGCCCGCGGGCGCGGGGGCGCGGGCGTGCGCCGGCAGGGGCTGCGCCCCGCGCCGGCATGCCCGCGCACGCTTGCTTTGTCTTCCGTGCTTGATCCGGACGCGTGCCCCTGTTAGGGTCCCGGCCATGGCTCGCATACTTCTCGTTGACGACGAAGCCTCGACGCTCGGCATCCTCACGACTCTGCTCAAGTCCGAAGACTACGAGGTCGTCGCCTCGCAGTCCGGCGAGGAGGCGCTTGCGCTTCTGCGCGGCGAGCCGTTCGACCTGATCATGACCGACATCCGCATGTTGCCGGTCAACGGCATGGAGGTCCTCAGGGCCGCGCGGGAGGCGGTCCCGGATACGGCCGTGGTCATGCTCACGGCCTACGGCACGGTGGAAACCGCCATCGAGGCCATGAAGCTCGGCGCCTTCGACTACGTGACCAAGCCGTTCAAGGTGTCCGAGCTGATCATCACGGTACAGCGCGCGCTCGCCTACAAGACGGCCATCTCCGAGAACAAGAACCTGAAGGCCCAGCTCCGCACCCGCTACCGTTTCGAAAACATGGTGGCGGAAAGCGAGTCCATGAAGCGGGTGTGCAGCATGATCGAACGCGTGGCGCCGACCGACGCCACGATCCTGATCTACGGCGACAGCGGCACGGGCAAGGAGCTGGTGGCCAAGGCCATCCACGCTTACAGCCAGCGCAAGAACCGCAGCTTCCTGGCCGTCAACTGCGCGGCCCTGCCCGAGGCGCTGCTCGAGTCCGAGATGTTCGGCCACGTGAAGGGCGCCTTCACCGACGCCAGCGCCAACAAGAAGGGCCTGTTCGAAGCCGCCGAAGGCGGCACGATCTTCCTGGACGAGATCGGCTCCATGCCGCTGAGCATCCAGGGCAAGCTCCTCCGCGTGCTGCAGGAAAAGGAGGTCCGCCGCGTGGGAGGCAACGAAACCATCCCGGTGAACGCCCGCGTGCTGGCCGCAACCAACCTCAATCTCGAAACCCTCTTGCGCCAGCAGAAGTTCCGGGAGGACCTCTACTACCGGCTCAACGTGATCGCCATCACGGTCGACCCTCTGCGGCAGCGCCGCGCGGATATCATGCCGCTGGTCTATCACGTGATCCGCCAGGAGCTGGGCGCGGAGCGCGAGATACCGGCCATTGACGAGCAGACCGTGCGCATACTGGAATCGTACGCCTGGCCGGGCAACGTGCGCGAGCTGGAAAACGCGGTCAAGCACGCGCTGACCTTCGCCAGCGACAGGCGTGTGACGGCCGACGTTCTGCCGGCAAAGATCGTGGAGGCGGTCGGCGAAGCCGGGGCTGAAGCGGACCAGGCGGACGTCACCGTCACCATGCGCGGCCACTCGCTCAAGACCTTCCTGCGCGCCAAGGAGAAGGAATACCTGGAGCGGGTCCTGCGCGCCGTGGGAGGCGACAAGGAAGAAGCGGCCCGCGCCCTGCAGATCAGCCTGGCGACGCTCTATCGCAAGCTCTCCGCCGACAGCGAGCCGGAAACCGAAACCCCCGCGCCCGTCGACGGCCGGGCCGCAACCCGCGCCGATTGACGCTCCCCGCGATTTCCGGGCGCCGGCGTCCCTGCCCCTGCAAAGGGCAGATCAGCCAAAAGGCACACAACTCACAGAACCGGGCTAGCGGTAGCGCAGGTCGAAGATCCGCTCCAGCGCGCGCGCCAGGGCCTCGAACGGCGCCATGATCTGGTTGGAGAAGGGAACCAGGCCCAGGCTGGCCAGGGCCAGAACCGTTGCGACCGCCGCCCCGCCCAACAGCACGTTCCGGACGATGCGCCGCCTGCGCCGGAGCGGGCTGTGGACCCGCCTGTGGTTGCGGGGATTGGCGCCGTTCACCGGGTCGCGCCACGTCGGCGGCAGGGCGCTGCGGACCTGGCCCGTAAGGTGGGCCTCGACAACCTCCAGCACGCCGGCCAGGGCACGGGCCGACGCGATGTGCCCGCCGCTGCGGTGTACGACTTCGGTCACCTCGGGTTCCGAGTTTGCCGGACAGCCGGTCATCCCGGCCGCGCTGCCGTCGAGCATGCTGATGTCGTTGTGCCCGTCGCCGATCGCCAGCACGTCGGACCGCGCGATGCCCAGGTGACGCGCCAGTTCGGAAACGGCCAGCCCCTTGGTGAAAGGCACGGCGCGCACGTCAACTTCGCGGCCGTAGCGGAAGACCCGCAGGTGTCTGCAGTTCACCCTGTTCTTCTCCAGCATCTCGACGGCCGCAGCCGCGCATTCGTCCGTGTCCAGCCGCAGGCAAACACCCTCTTTGTTCCGCGTCAGCGTGCGCGCCCTGCGGAAACGACGCTTGACCTTGCTCTCCCACTCTTTCAGGGCGCGCCGCATCAGCGCGCGGTCGCGACGGATCTCGAGGAGCGTCCGCAGGTTCCAGAATACGTGCGGCGTGAATCCGAAGCGTCGCGCGCCGTAGATGAAGGCGTGCTTGACAATGACAAAGTCCGGCATGGCGTCAACGGCCGCCATGGGCTCGAAGAAATGCCTGAAGTTGCGCAGGGAACGTCCCGTGCAGACGGCCCAGCAGCCGTCTTCCGCACCCCTGATCCGGTCAACGGTATCCCGGAACTGCTCGAAACGTTCGAATTCGCTGGTCCGTCCGATCAGCGTGCCGTCCAAGTCGGTGGCGATGAGTCTGATGCCCATTCCCGCTCCGGCCGGGATCCGGCCCCCGTGCTTTCAGTACCCCTGTTTTTCCAGCGCCGTGCGCAATTCGGTCTGGAAGGCGGCCATGTCTTCGGCCGACGGACGGTAGCCCGGCCGCTGGGCCTGAAGGGCCAGCCGGCCCAACTGGTCCAGCAGCCAGGTTGCCGAGACGCCGTCGCTGAACGTGACGCTTCCGCTGACAAGGGCCCCCGGTTTCATGACCCGGTCAATCTCGACCGCGACTCCGCCCGCCGTGTCCGCATCGGCCTCCCGGTCGGGCGCGGCGGCAAGTTTGTCCTTCTGCCGATTCTCCGGGGGTCTGGCCTTGTCCTTTATGGCCAGACCGAGGTCAAGCACAAGAAAACGGACGTCCATGTAAGTCGCGGAAAGGCCGAATTCAGCGCGCAAGCGCGTCTGAATCTCGAAAAGCCCGGCGCCTTGCCGCACCCACGCGCCGACGGCCGTCTTCTGGTCTGCTGAAAGCTCCATAGGTCCCAAGCGAATGGATAGTATTATGCCACAACGCGCTTGCCGTTGTCAAGAATGCGAGGGCAGATTGCCGAATGCAGGCGCGGCTGCAAAGGGCTGCGAGGGGGCTTGCAGCGCAAGACCCGAGGCGTGCAGATGGTGCTGGGCGTGGAGGTGCACGGGGGCAAGCAGCATGCCGGTCGTCATGGCATGCCCGGTCTGTGGGCTTTGCTCGACTGACCTCCACGCACGCGATGGCCGACAAAGTGCAGATGGTTCTGAGCCGGATCGGCGCGTTCTTCAACCGCTTGAAGGCGATTGCGGAGCAGTTGAGCCCAGAGGCGATCTGGGCCGTCATTCTGTCGGTGGCTTTCCTGGTTTGGCTGAGGGGAAAGCCCCTCCACCCGGTTATGGAGGGGTCTCAAACGCTGCTGCTGCTCACCGCGTAGGTGTCCGGCAGCCAAAACAAGAACAGTTCGGGCACGCGCAGCGGGACCGAACTGCTCTTTCTAGGGTCAGTGAAGCAGAGGGAAGGCAAGGTGGCCCGACTCTGACCCTCGGGCCGGGTTTCGCGTATGGTTCCGTCCCAAATCCGGGGGCGCCGGGTGGCGCGGAAGGCGTATTGTCCGGGCTTTCGGGAAAACGATCTTCTGTTGGCCGCCGCTTCTTTTCTTCCATGGTTGCACCGCAGGCATTTCGCAGCGTGGACTGGGATACGTAAAGGTCTTGAGGTGTCGGCGAAATGAGCGTCCCCTTGAAGGCCGCGACAAAGAGAGGAAGCGATGGGCACCAGCCTGGGATTGGTCGGGCCGGAAATGTTCGGCGGGGGGTCCTTCGCCGCGCTGTTCAAGAGCCATCCGGCGGAGGTCCGGAACGCCGTCAAGGCGGCAATGCACCAGGATAAGACGCCGGCGGACCTGCGGAACATGGACTTCGTGCCCGGCGGACACGGCGGGTCGCATCCCTGCCTCGTGCACGAGTTTGTGGAGGCGATCGCGCACAACCGGCAGGCGGCGATCAACATCCGGGAAGCGGTCCGTTAGTGACCGTTTTCGACGATCCGTCGCTGCCGTTCATGACCGCCCGGCAATGCTTGGTGGCGTAGACTACAGCCTCTTTTTGGCGAAGGCACGCCCGGACGGCGATTTCAGATAGCGCTCGAATGCAAGAGCTTGCTCTCGATCCGTGAAGGCGATGGCCGTTTTGATGCGCCAAGGGCGATGCTTGGCGGTATGCGGATCGCCACCGTAGTTGTGGTGGACGAGTCTGGCTTCCATGTTCTTGGTGAAGCCGGTGTAGAAATGCAGAGGCTCGCCCTCGGATCTCAGGATGTAGACATAGAAGAAGCCGGTCTTCATGCCTTGTGCCTGGCCCGCCTACGCTGCTGCGCAGCTTCGGCGCGGCAGCCTTCGCTCGCCGCTGGCGTGTGCCCGGCCCGCCTACGCTGCTGCGCAGCTTCGGCGCGGCAGCCTTCGCTCGCCGCTGGCGTGTGCCCGGCCCGCCTACGCTGCTGCGCAGCTTCGGCGCGGCAGCCTTCGCTCGCCGCTGGCGTGCCGAGCCGTAGCTCGCCGCGCCAGCGGCGAGCGAAGGCTGGTCGGGGCGGAGGGATTTGAACCCTCGACCTTTTGGTCCCGAACCAAACGCGCTACCAGTCTGCGCTACGCCCCGATGCGAGATAAGGAATGCGAGGGTGGAAGCCTACATGCGTCCGGCCGGGGAGTCAAGCGCGTCACTCCTTCCGGATCAACGAGAGGCCCGACACGTCCAGGTCGCCGGTGAACCGGCCGCGCACCTGGACGCTGACGGCCGTCGCCCGCGCCGGAACGTCGAAGGTGTTCTTGGCCTGCAGCCAGCCGCCCTGCCGCGGCAGGTTCGGCTCCTTGACGACAAACTGGTCGACCCGCTCCGGGCCGTCCGCGCCCTCGCGCGTCAGCGACACCACCAGGGCCACGGCGCCCGCAAAGCCCTCGCCGCGCCGGAACAGCCCTTCGGCGCACATCTTCTGCCCGGGCCGCACCAGGACCGGCGCCGACTCCAGGCGCAGCTGGTCGCGCGACGACGAGGACTCGAGCCGGAACACCGGGCCGGCGCCGTCCCCGCCCGCCACCGAAACGGATTGCCGCCGCCTGTCGCCCAGAACGATCCGCCAGCCGGGAACCACGCCGCCCGCGGGCGCCGCCGGCGGCGGGACCGGCAGGATGTTCGACTCGGCGCGCACCGCTACGGACGGAATCGGGGCCAGCGCCGGCTCCGCCAGGACCAGCCCGCGCGTGCCGTGCCGCCACCACGCCGCGCCCGCGGCCGCGGCCGCGACCAGCCCCGCGCCCAGCGCGGCGGCGGCCAAGACTTTCCAGCGCGTCACGCGCCGCCGCAGGGCCTCGATATCCTGCACCTCCACGGCGTCCCGCACGGCCTGCTCGGGCGTGGCGGCGGGCGAGAAGTTGAGGATCTCCCGCAGCAGCGGCGCGCCTTCGCGGGGGTCGTGCCGCAGGAAGTAACTGGCCTCGACCGGCACGCCCGCCGCACGGAGCGTTTCGCGATAGGCGTCGATGTCGAATGGAATCCGGCGCCAGCACACCGACGCCGCCTCCGTGTCATAGATGCAGTAGCCGGCCAGGGCCTGACCGTCGCGCGGCTGTCCCACGGAGGCCACGTTCACAAGGTAGCGCTTGCCCTCTTCCAGCGCGAAGTCCTGCGGCGGAACCATGTGCGGCTGCCCGCTGGCGCCCAGCACAAAGATGGCGGGGCGGTGGGTGTGGCCCACGAACAGCAACTGGTGAGGAACCGCCCGCCAGGAGGGCATGGCGTCTTCCGGATCGATCACGTAGTTGAACGCGGCCGGCTCGGCAAACTCGCCGTGCGCGCAGCGGAAGGCGCGGCCCTCGAGCGACAACGGCAGGCTGCGCAGGAAGCGCGCGGCCTGGGCGTTGAGATGCGCCCGCGTCCACTCGATGATCCGGCCGGCGCCCGCGTTGAAGAGCGACACGTCCATCTTGCCGCATACCACCGCGTCGTGGTTGCCCAGCACGAAGTGATCCACGTTGGCGTGGACCGACTGCAGCACCTCGGCCGGGCTGGCGCCGTAGCCGACGATGTCGCCCAGGCAGATGATCTTGTCCAGGCCGAAGCTGCGGATGTCCAGCAGGACGGCCTTCCAGGCCTGCGAATTGGCGTGGATGTCGGAAACAACCGCGAACTGCATGCGGGCGGGAGTGTCGCGTGTCCGCCGCCGTGTGTCAAGGGGCGGGCTCTTCGCCCCACTTGCAGATCACGCAGTGGCGGCAGTCGAAGTCAGCGGGCGCGGCGTAGCGTCCAGTTCTCGCGGCGAGCGCGGCATTGATGCGGTTCATCAAGCCCAGAATGCAGCCCAGCGTCACGAATCCGCCGGGCGCGAGGATCATGATCAGGGCCGGCTGGTACCCCGGCAACGTCCACCGCAGGTCGCCCCAGACGGTGACGGTTCCGTTACCGCTGAGCTCGCGGATGGCCGCGACCACGATGAGGGCGATGGTGAACCCCAGACCCATGCCCAGGCCGTCGGCCAGCGACAGCCACACCGAGTTCCGGCCGGCGAAGGCTTCGGCGCGGCCGAGAATGATACAGTTCACGACGATCAGGGGGATGAAGATGCCCAGGCTCTTGTGCAGCGCGTGGGCAAAGCCGTT